>JAFGNW010000016.1 GCA_016926795.1 Candidatus Zixiibacteriota bacterium | reverse complement strand
GAGGACTATCAGGAATATTACAAGGACGGCGAACTGCAGGATGACAAGGACCGCAAGAAGGAAGAAGCCCGGCGCAAGAAGGACAAGATAAAGCGCAAGACTTATGACATTTCTTATTCGATGTACACGCCGTTTCACACCGACCAGCGGGAGTTCTATGATTTCGAATATCTCGGGCTGGCTGAGGAGAAGGTCAACGATTATGTCTGTCATCATTTTATAGTGAAGGCCCGGGAAGAAAAAGAGGGGCTGATAAACGGCGATTACTTTTTCGAAGCGGGGTCATTTAACCTGGTGCGGGTCGATTTTTCCCCGGCCCGGCTGGTTAAAAAGACCATGTTCAAGCTCAAAGAACTGGATATGACGCTGCTGTACGGCCCCACCCCCGAAGGTTACTGGCTGCCGCGGGAGTTCAGTATCGACGGCCGGGGAAAGGCCGCCTTTTTCTTCGGGGTAAATTTCAGTGGTCGGGAATATTACCGCAAGCCGATTATAAACAGCGGTATCGACGACAAAATATTCGAGGTGGAAGAAAATGAAGAATGAAGTACCTTTCAGAACGCGCCTGGTGTCGGTGGCTATCCCCGAGGGCGTGAACCTGATTTTCGGGCAGACGCATTTTATCAAGACGGTGGAGGACCTCTACGAAGCGCTGGTGACCTCGTCGCCGTCGCTCAAATTCGGCATTGGCTTCTGCGAGGCCTCACAGGAACGGCTGGTGCGCTCCGACGGCAACGATGAGACGCTGATAAACATGGCCGAAAAAGCGGCGTTCGATATCGGCTGCGGCCATTCGTTCGTAATTTTTCTCAAGGACGGTTTCCCGATAAACATCCTCAACCGGGTCAAGAGCGTGCCGGAGGTGTGCGGTATCTTTTGCGCCACCGCCAACCCGTTACAGGTGATAGTGGCCGAAACGGACATGGGCCGGGGGGTGCTGGGAGTGGTGGACGGTTTCAACCCGCTGGGCATTGAGACTGAAGAGCACAAAAAGACCCGCAAAGAGTTCCTGCGCACGATAGGTTACAAGCGGTAGGTTGTTATTGCCGTCCGTCAGGTCACGCGTCCGATAAATCGGCCGCAGGACCTGACGGAACTTTTGAAGGTCAAGCCCCGAGCAGGCTTGACCTACGGAGACTGCTTGAAAATAAATTTACACAACTATTGACAGGAACTCGTTAATTATAGAAAAACAAGAGAGGAAATTTATGTATCTGGTTTTATTAAGCGTCATATTAGCCAATTATTTTCTTGTCTCTACTTCTGCGGTAAGTAATTCACTTACATCAGGTTCCACGCCAAGTTCACCATTATCAACGGCGGATGCTGGCTTAAACAGCGATTCTAAGAGTAATCAGGATACTGACCTGTCCCGGTTAACAGCCGACCAGTCCGGCCCAGAGATTACTTTTACATCAGATAAATATCGAGTTATAGACATCTTCGCCATGAATATCGACAGTCATGACCTTCAAAAATTAACCATCAACAGTGCCTCGATAACCCTGCCCGACCGACAACCCGAAGATATGTTCACTCAGGTTACTGCGGGACCGCAGGTAAATGATTTTTCATGTTCATATGGCTCAAGTTGGGCTGATTATGATAACGATGGCGACCCTGACCTGTTTGTCACCAACTGGTGGAGTTCCGAATTTCAGTACAATTGTTTGTATAATAACGATGGGGAAGTGAATTTCATAAAAGTAACCGGCCAGTTACCTGTTACCGAAGGTAACTCACTCGCCGCCACGTGGGGAGATTATGATAAGGATTATGACCTTGACCTGCTTGTGGTTAATCCCGGGCCCGGTTCGTCGGGTGCGACTAACTGGCTTTATATAAACCAGGGCGATGGAACCTTTTCTAAGGCAAACCTCGAGCCCATAACGACTGATATAGCCACCTCCACCAGCTGTGCCTTCGCCGATCTTGATAACGACAGCGACCTTGATATACTGGTATCAACCCATGCCACTTTAGATACAGTCGGCCCCCGGTACTACCGGAACGACGGCACCTGTTTCACCAGTCTCGAGGATACCACCGTAGGTTTACTCCATGATGATTGTGGCTTTTTTCTGGGATTCGCGAACGCTGACAGCTATTTCGACATTGTCCAGTCACGTAACGTGAATACAACGGTTTTCTATGTGAATGATGGTGACGGTACCTTCACCCAACAGGAGAATGCTATCTCCGCTGACAGTATCAAGTCATTTACATGGGGTGATTACGATAACGACGGCGATATGGATATCTGCGGCGGTGGCTACTATTCCAGGAGTCTGGTGATATATCGAAATGAGGGCAATGGGGATTTCAACCGTATTGAAGTTGATACCTCGGATACCACTTTCGGGGTCATCAGGACTCCCTACTGGGTTGATTTTGACAATGATGGAAAACTCGATTTGTTTGTGGCGAAACAAGCTTTCGGATACACCGGGATACCCAATACTCTCTATAGAAATGACGGTAATGGAACTTTTGTAGAGCTTACCGAGACAATTCTAAGTTATGATACGGCCGCCACGACCGGCGCCAGCTGGGTGGATATTGACCGAGATGGTGATATGGATCTTTATGTTACCAATACTCACTTTACCAATAACAAAATGTATTTGAACAACGGGAACAACAATAACTGGCTCAACCTGGCTTGCCGGGGGGTCATCAGTAACACTTTCGGGATAGGTTGTAGAATCAGGCTGACGGCAAATCTCTCGGGTCAAAAAACCTGGCAGCAACGCTTTTTATCGGGCGATGCCAGAAGAGGACAGAATGAGATATGCGCCCACTTTGGCCTTGGTGATGCCGCGATTATCGATACCATTATGATTGAATGGCCAAGTGGCTACATCGATACCCTGTTAAATGTCAATGTCAACCAATTCATGAATGTTACGGAAGGTCAGACTCTGGATATTGATGGGGATAGCCACCTTGGCATTGATGACAACTGTCCTCTGATATACAACCCGAATCAGAAAGATAGTAATAGCGATGGATTAGGAGATGCTTGCTGCTGTATAGAGGCTACAGGAAATGTTGATTGTTCGGAGTTTCAAGAACCGGATATATCTGATATTACCCGTCTGATTGATTATCTGTACATAAGTAAAAAGGTATTATGTTGCCCCGCTGAAGCTGATATCGACAGCAGTGGCGACCCGGAACCGGACATCACCGATATTACCCGACTGATTGACTATCTGTATATTGAACACTTGCTCCTTCCGGTATGTCCCGTATCAGTAAAAAAGAGTCAGTAATCCGGAAATTCGGACAATCTATCTTTAATTGTGACATGACGGACTTGACTTGACACTTGCCTAAAAAGCGAGTAGTCATTAACCTCTGAGAAAGCAAATCAAGGAGGTCCAATGACTACTCAACAAAAACTAATCCAGAAGAAGTTATCTCTTCTGGAGCTGGGCGAGTTTTTAAACAATGTATCCGAAGCCTGTCGGATCAATGGTTGTTCCCGCCAGCACTTTTACGATATCAAGAAAGCGTATTTAAGTCAAGGGATAGATGGTTTGAAGGAGAAGAGCCGTCGTAAGCCCAATCACAAGAACCGAGTAGCTCCGGAGATAGAGGAGGCGGTGCTTTTGATAGCCTACGAATATCCGGCCTATGGTCAGTTGCGGGCGTCGAACGAGCTTAGGAAACAGGGCATTCTGATCTCTTCAGCAATTGTAGGTCAAGCCAACTTGGGGCTTGACCTTTTTCTGACGGAACATCAATAATTATTCAACCTGATGGCTTATAATTTTTGTGTCTTCCCTACTCGCCGCGGAGGCAGTCGGCGGGGTTGGTCAGGGCCGCTTTGAGCGCCTGGTAGAAGACAGCGATAACCGCGATGGCCAGCGCCGTCAGGGCCGCGAACACAAAATAATACCAGCTCAACGGGGTCCGGAAAGCAAACGACGCCAGCCAGTGTTTCATCACAAGGTAGGCCGTCGGCAGAGCCACCGCCACCGCTATCAGGATGTATTTCGTGAAATCCAGCGTGAACATGGCCGTAATCTGGTTGACAGTGGCGCCGAATACCTTGCGGATGCCGATTTCCCGGGTGCGTTTGACCACTGACAGGGAAGCCAGACCAAACAATCCGAAACAGGTAATCATAATGGACATGATAGAGGAATAGAGCACGATTTTGCGCCAGCGCTGGTCGGCCAGATACTGCTGGGTGACCTTGTCATCGAGAAATTCATAAATGAACGGTTTGCCGTCGCTCACCAGCGACCATTTGTTTTCCAGAAGCGACAGGGTGGCCGGGATGTTGTCGGGACTGATGCGCACCGCTATTTCCGAGGTACTTCCCATATTGTCGTTTCGGGGCATATGAAACACCAGCGGTTCAATATGGCGGTGCAGGGGGTAGAAATGGAAATCCTCAACCACGCCGACGATGACGGCGTCGCGAAAGCCTCTCGGCAGTTTTTCGCCGACCGGGTGGTCGTAACCGAGCTTGCGGGCGAGGGTCTGGTTGATGATGATAGCGCCATCGACATCGGCGGGGTGGTTCTCCATAAAATTGCGCCCCTCGACAAGATTGAGTTTCATGGCGGGGATATAATGCGGGTCAACCCAGTTGAGGTAGAAATACAGGCCGGTGTCGGCGGCGTCCTGAGCCCAGCCCGGTTGGGTAAGGTCCTCGCCGATTAAGACGGTGGCGCCCTCCTCGGCGCTGAGATTGAGGTACAGCCAGGACTCCCCGATGGAATAGGCATACCCGGCGACATCGACAATCGACGGTTGTCCGGCCAGTTCGGCGCGGTAGCGGTCGAGCAGGCGGGTGGCGTCCTCGCCGGTGGAGCCGGTCCGGACATTGACGACGAAGTCCTTATCGTAACCGAGCCGGGCGTTATTGATGTAATCGACCTGGGAGGACATGATAAAGGTGCTGCAAATGAGGAAGATGGAGATGGTGAACTGGAGCACCACCAGCGCTTGAATGAGGATATTTTTACCGCCGATTTTGACCTCCCGGCGCAGGGTTTCCACCGGCAGGAATTTGGAAAGGTACAGGGAAGGGTAAATTCCGGCCAGGAACGAGGTCAGGAGGACAATTCCAAACAGAACCGGTACTAGGCCGAATTGAGAAAAGAGGTCGAACGAAAGCTGTTTCCGGGCCAGGTCGTTGAAAACCGGCAGGAACAGTTCGACCAGGATAATCCCGACCACGAGCGCTATCAGGCAGAGCACCAGCGATTCGCACCAGTACTGGCCCATAATCTGACCGCGGAAGGCGCCGACAACTTTGCGCAGGCCAACCTCGCGAACGCGGCTGCCGGCCCGCCCGATCGACAGGGTGACGAAATTAATGCAGGCGATTAGAAGAATTGAGGCCGCGATGGCGATCAGGATATAGGAGTACATCGGGTCGGTGCTGGATACCGATTCCCCGTCATAGTCGGGATTGGTATGAATATCCATAAAGGGCTGGAACCGGTAAAAGCGGCGATCCTCTTCGTTGTCAAACAGGCTGTTGATGTTCGCCGATACTTTTTCCGAGAAAGCACTTACGTCCGTCCCCGGTTTAAGCTGCACGTAGGTGGTCAGGTAGATGAGGTTCCAGCTGTCCAGATAATTTTCGGGGTAGTAATTTTTCATTTGCTCGACAGAAATGAGTAAGTCATACTGGATGCTCGAGTTGACGGGGGCTTTTTCAATCACGCCCGAGACGGTGAAATCATAGTTTTTTTCGCCCAGCTGGATTTTCATCGGTTTGCCGAGCGGGTCCTCGTCGGAAAAATACTTCCGCGCCATTTCCTCCGTCAGTACCACCGCACCGGGGTCATTGAAAACGGTGTTTTTGTCTCCCTTGACGAGGGGGAAAGAGTACATGAGGAAAAAGTCCGGGTCGACGTGGTAGACGTCCTGAAAAAAGGAATTACCGTCGGTGCGGCTGACGGCGGCGTTGAAACCAAGCATCCTGGTCACCCCGACGACCTCGGGATATTTATCTTTCAATTCGCCTCTCAGGATATAACCGGTGGATGTGCTGCCTTCGGAAACCTCGCTCCGGACATATTCCATATGGAGGACGCGGTAGAGGTTGTCGGCGTTGTCGTGGAATTTGTCGTAAGAAAATTCGTGCTGCACGAAAAGAAAAATGATAATGCAGCAGGCCAGGGCTATAGACAGCCCGGCGATACCGATTACGGTATAAAGTTTATTGTGAATCAGGTTGCGGTAGGCGATGGTGAAATAATTTTTTAACATGGAATTTAATTACTCCTTTATATAGCATGTGATTTAAGAGATATATTTTTTACGAAAATGTCATCATGAAGGTCGGATAAATTTAAAAAATGTAAGCGGTTACCAAAGGGCCCCTCCGCTTTTTGTAAGACTATAGTTTTTAATAAGTTATTTAATAAAAAAGAGGTTTATTTTGTTCGCTTGCGGACAGATAGTGTGCGCCGGCGGACGGTGGTGGTGGGGTTGTAAGGGTGGCCCATGGCTTTAGCCGTGGGGTTTGATG
Source organism: Candidatus Zixiibacteriota bacterium (assembly GCA_016926795.1). Taxonomy (GTDB): domain Bacteria; phylum Zixibacteria; class MSB-5A5; order GN15; family FEB-12; genus JAFGNW01. Next base: position 1,088 of record JAFGNW010000016.1, on the reverse strand, counting down.
CGCGGTGTCAGGAGTTTCTTCCTGACACCCTTCTCGTTTTTGGAAATGCCGTCAGGAACAGAGCCCAGACGGCACGAGACACTCCCACCTCTAAAGAGGTGGGCCACCGGTGGTGCGAATATATTCCGGTGCTCCACACCTTGGTGTGGGTTTTATTGTTTCCAAGGATCCCACAGCAAGCTGTGGGGCACCCGGGCTAAAGAGGTGGGCCACCGGTCTGGTTCCCCGCACGCCAAAGCGAACCTTCGGTTTTCGCGGGGATGACATATCTTTCCCGTTCTATTGCTAAAGTGAATCGTTCGCCCATCTCAAAAAACCCTTGCCAATTTCTGGTTTTCTTGCGTAATTACCTGTGTAAATGAAGTTCCGTTGGGGGTGGCGATTATAAAAAAAACCGCCTGAGATTATACCCCCGAACCTGATCCGGATAATGCCGGCGTAGGGAAACGGAGATGTCTTTCGCATCCCCAGGCCTCAACTATTCGGGGCCGCCTTCACGTTTCAGGACGGAATCTTGCAATTTAACTTCAAAGTTTAAAAAGCGAGGTTGCTGTCATGAAAAACCTTTTCACCATCTTAACCGTGCTGTTGCTCTGCCCGCTGGCGGCTTTCGCGGCCGATTTGACGGGCCGGGTGGTCGATGCCGGGGGCCAAAGCCTGCCGGGCGTCTCGGTTATCACCAATGTTCAGGGGCTGGGCACTATAACTGACAAGAACGGTGCTTACATCCTTAAACTGACTGGGGATATTACGCGGGTAACTTTCTCCTCGGTGGGTTTCAAAGCCGCGCAGTATAAAATTAGCGATGTTCCCGACCCGGTCGTGCTCGAGCCAGTGTACTACCAAGGTCGGGATATCGTCGTCACCGCCGACCGGGCCGAGCGGGGGCTGACGCCGATCGCGTTCGAGAATTACACGCAGGATGATATCGAGCGCGATTACAACGTCGGCGAGTTTCCGGTGCTTCTGGAGTCCACGCCCAACGTTTATGTCTTCAACGACGGCGGCACGCCGCTGGGCTACAGCTATCTTAAAATCCGGGGTTTCGATGACCAGCGCATCGCCACCTATATCAACGGCGTGCCGCT
>JAFGNW010000015.1 GCA_016926795.1 Candidatus Zixiibacteriota bacterium | reverse complement strand
TTCTTCCTCAACGACCCCACCGCTTACGGTTTGCCGGACAAACCGGAAGTAAAGTTAAATATTTTCAGCGGCTGCCTGACCGAAACAGTTTCGCTGTATTTCGGTGAAAGCCAGAGCAATTACAAGCTGGTGAGTAATTCCGGACGGCTGGGTAATGGCAGTTGGGACCCGCACCTTTATGAAATCGACGGTTTGAGCGAGGCATTTTACCAGGGTTCTTTTATCTATGGGACGAGCAAATATCGACTGGCTATGAATTCCAAAGACTGGAACAGCCACAGCAGTCCGCTCGACGGTGAGGACGCGGTTTTCCGCTCGCTGCAGTCTGACCCCAATTTCGTCAGCAGCGACTGCACCCCGGCTTTGAGCAGCGGTGTCAACCTGGGTAAAATCAGCTACGACGGCGGCCAAACCTATAACAACCTCTACGGCAATATGGTTTACACGACCGTGCTGGATTCGGTACAAAACTGGTCCGTTGGTATTAGCTGGGACTGGAGTAACGTAACGCAGTTTTACGGTCCTTTTGACGACACCCTGACGATGGGACTAACAGCCGATGTTATCACCATCGGCGTCCAAGGCGAGGCGATGCTCAACGGGAACCTTCACAACTGCGTCATCAAGACCTTCGATTTCAAGGAACGCAACGGCCGCAGCGTTGACAACTGGTATATGGGGTCGTACCAGGATACCGATGAGGATAACCTGGAATCATCGAGCGGCCAGGCCGTCGGGTACGACGCGTCGATATCAACTGCCTGGACTTACGATATCGACGGTTCGATAGCCACCGGGGTGGTTAAAATACCGTTCGGCTGTGGCCAGGATCCGCTCATCAACGCCGTGCATTTCTACGGCAATTCAGCCGAGCAGACCGGATTCTGGGGTTACGCTTATTGGGATTCTGCTTATTCGTACATGGCCAACCATACCGGGGCGGTTGACCAGCCGACCGGGGCATCCGGCGGCGACGGCGAGTCTCATTATACTTTCGTGCAGCATGATTTCGAAGGGAATGGCGAGTTCCGGTTTGCCGTAGCCAATTTCCAGCTTGCCGGATTGGCCGATAATGCCTCCGGCGCAGAGATCGCGAAACTGGCTCACCGCGCCAACAAGTTCATGGGCTGGGGCCGGGGGGATGTCAACGATGACGGCGATATCAACTTGGCCGATATCGTTTACCTTATCAATTTTGTTTACAACAGCGGGCCGGGGCCGCAGCCGTTCAAGTATCTCGGAAATATGGAGCCGGTCACCGACGGCGCCGGGATTGACCTCGACGATATCATGTTCCTGATAGAGCATTATTTCGAGGGCGGACCCTGCCCGGAGGGCTTGTGGAAGCACGTCAACCCGGCCTGGGACGCCGCTGATTTGTAAACGGCTGGGCTAATTATAACATAATGAAGGCGGGTCTTTTGTTGAGGCCCGCCTTTTTATTATGGACTCTTGACGTCCTCATAAATGTGGAGTCGGTACACATTATTATGGGATTGAACCCATAGAATTTCAGAAAACATTCCCGCCAGAATCTGACCTGTATTAATCCTCTTGTTTAACAATGAGTTACAAAATCGATGATAAACAATAACATCTGCGATTGACGGCATGATTATTGCAAATATCTATGCCAAAATAAGGGGACGAAAAAATGAGAACAACTCAAATAAGAAGAAACGAAAAAGGGGTAAGCCTTCTTGAGGTCTTAATCAGCATGTTGATTCTCGGATTCGGGCTTCTGGCTCTGGCGCCGATGATCGTCATGTCGGTTGAGGGTAATATTATTTCACGTGACCATTCCGATACCTCCCGTCTGGCCCGGGAAAAGATTGAATATTATGAGGGTCTGGATTTGATGCCGGCAGTGCCGTTTGTCGACCAGGAGGACGGAATTAACGGTATCTTTTCACGGATAACCTCTGTCCGCGACAGTACCTGTGATTCGTTGATTCCCTTCGGGGTTTACCAGGTCGATGTCCAGCTGACCTGGCTGGATAATCATAATGTCAACCGCAACATTAATTATTCCACATATATATTGAGATAAGCTCGGGGAGGAAACCATGAAAAGACTGACAAACAACCGGGGATATACTCTCCTTGAAATATTAATTGGCCTGTTTTTGACGGGCATAATCGCGGCCGGGGGCTTCGAGTTTTACGCCACGATGCACAACCAGCGTATTGTCCAGGAAGATATTTCGGATATGCAGCTGAACGCCCGCAACAGTCTTCATGAGATTGTCAAAACCCTTCGGATGGGCGGATATAAAATCGGCTCTCACCCCGCCTTCCAGGCCAGCGGCGACAGCCTCTTTGTTTTCTACAGTGAAACCCAGGCGGTGGACACGGCTCTGTATTATCTGGATGACTATACTGTAAGCGAGTTGAGTCGGCTTAATGAATCTCCGACGGGGCTCGAGCCGCGAAAGCTGATGAAAAAAATTAACAGCGACTCGCCGGCGATTCTGGCCGATTATATCCGAACCGTCAGATATAACGTTATCGATTCGGCCACTGTCCAGGTCGCCCTGGTAACTCAGGCATCCCAACCGGATGAAGACTTTACCAGTAATTACGGCTACCGTTTATACGTGGCCACCGAACGGGTTAATTTGAGAAACATAGCTTTATAAGAGGGGAAACAAGATGAATAAAATAAAATCCGAACGAGGCAGCGCTTTGCTGATCGCCCTGTGCCTGATGGGGATGTTGACCCTGGTGGCCATGACGGCTATGAAAAACTCCAACACCGACATGGAGCTTTCGTTCAACCAGGAAAACAGCGAACGGTCGTTTTATATCGCCGAGGCCGGCGCCAAAAGAGCGGTGGCCGAAATCAAGGCCGATACCACCTGGCGGACCGGGTTCACCGGTATCGGTTTCAACGGCGGGACCTACACCGTCCAGGTGACCGACAGTACCACCAACGCTGCCCTGGGGGATACTATTCTTATTACTTCGGTGGGAGATATCATGAACGCCACCTCCGAAGTGGAAATTTTATTGGCTCCGGATGTCAATTATCCGTTCAGATACGCCATGTTTGCCAAGAACAGTATCGATATCCGCAACAGCATGGAAACCGATTCCTACAACTCCGATTCCGGCTCTTATTTCGCCACCCAGTCCAATACCGATGGTGATATCGGTTCCAACGGGGCCATCGATATCCACAACGGCGCCACTATCGCCGGTGATGCGTCCACATCTCTGGACGGCGGCCTTACCCTGGTTAACCGGGCTGATGTACTGGGTGACACCACCAGTACCGCCCCGGAACAGGATGTGCCGGACATACCCGCATCGGAATTTACCTGGGCGGAATCAGTCAGCATCGCCTCGACGGGCATAAGCGGCAGTTATACCTATGACCCTGCGACCAAAGCCTTTGAAACCAGCAACACGGTCGTACTCGACGACGGTGTGTATTTTTTTTCGAGTATCATCTTGAAAAATTCGGCGTCGTTGCAGGTCGCGACGGGAGCCCAGGTTACAATATACGTAACCGGTGATATCGAGCTTAAAAACTCAGCCGAGGTCAATCCCGGCGGAGTACCGTCGGACCTGATGATATTCTCCCAGGGTGATTTCGTCCTTAAAAACAGCGGTGATATATACGGTACCTTCTATTCAACCAGCGGCTTGGCCGACCTGAGAAACTCCGGCGAGTTCTACGGTTCTATTGTCGCCGAGGATATCATCGCTCATAACAGCGCTAAGTTTCATTATGACCGGGAACTGGCTAATTACAAAAAAGGTTCGTCCAGCGAAATGCTGGTGGTCGGCTGGCGGGAAAATTTCTAAATATTCAAGATGATTCTTTACGTTTTTCAAGACCTATAGTCACCTGTTGAACCCTCCGGAGCCGAAAGTTCCGGGGGGTTTTTTTTATGGTTTGAAGGCGGCTCCGTTTGTTTCATTTAAAAGAACATTTGACAAAATTGGTCTATCTTGTATATTAATTTATAATCATTTACTTCAAACGGAGTATTATGAAACAACTTTGTCTTTTGGTAATCATCCCGGCAGCGCTGTCTTTCGCCCTGGCACTGTGTCTCGCCTGCGGCGATAACGGGGTGTCGAGCATAGAGGAGTATACGAGCATAGGGGAGGATATTTTTTCGGGCCCGAGGTTAAGTTTTCGGGACACACTTTTTGTGTTCGGATATACGCCCCAGAACTCGACGGTCAGCCATACTTTCTGGCTGTATTCCACCGGCACCGAAACGGTCGAGATACACCGCGTTATACCCGGCTGAGGCTGCACCAGCGCGCCTCTGGAAAAGAGCGTGCTGGCTGTCGGTGACAGCACCCGCCTTGAAATTATATTCAACACCGGATATTACCGGGGTTTGATAACCAAAAGTCCCGCCCTGTTCACTAACGAGACCGATTCCGTACGCCGGGTCAGTATCAAAACCGACGTCGTTGTCAATCCCGATTCCACCTCCCCGCTTATCATCTCACCTTACAAACTCAGTATTTACCAGTTCGGCGATATGCTGGTCGATTCGATGGCGTTCGAGGTAACCAACGTTTCCGATAAGGATATCATTCTCAGCGTCATCGATATTCCCGACGACCTGATGGAGTTAAATCTGGTCAATCGCATCGATGCCGGCGAGACGGTACGGGGGGTCGTGCGACTCAGGGAAACGGCGTACGAGATGACGTTTGACAAATCTATCACGCTGGAAGTTGATGGAAAGGTAGAAGGAGTTGATATCCGCTACACTATCCCGATAGTCAGAAGAATCATACCGTGAGAAAATATAATAAATAAAAAAAGCGGCTCTTAACAAGGCCGCTTTTTTTATGTGAACTTTTATTATCAGAAAGCCGCCACGAACCCGACCACCGCCCGGTTTTCCTCGTTTTCGATATCATAGGTGTTTTCCAGAATCAACCGGATATTGGTGCGCAGAACATAGCCGATGTGAGCGGTGATGGTTTCATAATCGTTTTCGTCGAAATCGGAGTCGATCTTGTTGTACAGGGCGGCCGCGTACCAGCGGCTGCGGTCGCCGTCGGGCATGATTATCAACTCGGCCAGACCGCCGCGGGATTCGACTTCCTCGGTGGCGCCCTTCGCGAACGAGTAAGCATCGTCACGCCGTTCCAGATACTGCAGGTTGAGCTCCAGCTTGTCCTTCCAGGTCACAGTCATATCCGGCCCGGCTATCCAGCCCTCGTTCTTGTAGTCAACGTTCTCCGCGCCGGGGAAAAGCTCCGGGTCCGGTTCGGCTATCAAAGTTTCCTTGCCGTAGAGTCCGTACACCCCCAGCCTTAAATTCTCGCCGATATCCTGCGATATTCGCCCCGCGACGTTCTTGTATTTGTCCTTGTCGTAAACCTTGTAATCGTCGGCCTCGCCGATACCGTTGCCATTCAGGATTTCGAGGATGATATCGGTGCCGGTGGGCAGACCGTAGGTAACCATGACGCCCCGGTCATAGGAGAGACTGAAGGTCGAGCCCTTGAGGATTTTGGTTTTGTATATTTGATAGTTTTCAAAGGTCAGGCGCAGGTCGCTTTTAAAAAGAGGGTCGGCGGCCTGGAACTGACCGATATAGAAATCCAGGTCCTGGTTCTTGATGATATCGTTGAACATAAAAAGAGCGTCTTCGAGACCGACCACTTCGCCGTACTCACTTAAAAAGAAAACGAAATAGTAGGCGACATTGTCGGTCAAGGAGCCGCCGGAAAGGAGTTTGAGTTTATAAGGTGAGGAGAAATCGGTCTCGCGGCCGGTTTCGGTTTGATGTTTGATAAATCCTTCCAGTCTCAGGGCGATAGGCAGGTCGCGAATCAAATTCAGGCGGTCGTCGCCGGTGCTGATAAAATACCGGGGGGCTTCCTGGTCCGTAAGGACGAAACCATTACCGGCAAAATCGTCGCCATAAGCTTTCAGGCGGGGGATGGGGGCATGGCAGGTAGTGCAGGACATGCTGTACTTGCGGGCGAAAGCCGGGATAGCCTCGACCGGTTCCGGTTGCGATAAGAGTATAACGCCCAGGACTATTATGACAAGTCCGCCGACGGTGATAAACGCAGAATTCCTTTTCATGATACCCTCCTACGGTAACACGGTTATGTGAGTTGAATGCTGATTGACAACTACGATTTCTTTTTCCTCCTCCGGCACGTTCAAAAAGTCGGCGACTGGCGCGACCAGTTTCTGATAATTGAGAACGGCGGTGACGGTCATTTCGCCGGGGGTGACATCGTCCGGCAGATTGAAAGTAAAGGTCTCCAGCTTGGTTTCGCGGGGGCCGAGGCGGTAATCGACGCCGAGTGATTTAGTGTTCCATTGCTGGATGGTTATCCGTCCCTGCGGGTCGAGATAGGGCATGCGGAAAATGCGGTCCCCGACCGGCACACCGTCGCGCTGCACGCCGGGGAAGTCCGGTTTGTCTAAAGCGATGCCCATATCCTGGTAACCCAGGACATCGGCAGCGATGGTGTACTCCTCGCCTTCGAAACCTTTCGGGTCAACCGGCAGATGATAGACCCTGCCGGCGGCGTCAACGGCCTCGACATGAAGCCAGACAATGCGATCTTCCACCGAACCGGTGGGGAATTTGTGACCGGTTTTCTGGTTGAACAGCGCCAGGGTGAATTTAACCGTCTCACCCGGCTCGGCCTCGAGGATATCCGGGTGAATGCGGAGTTCGATGGTACCGCGCACTTTGCCGTTGTCATGAGCGCCATGGAACAGGTGCTGGCGGGCGTCGGGATAAGCGGCGCCCATCGAGGCCGTCTGCGCCGGGGCGTAAGTCATGTGGCATTCATGGCAGCGGATATCCTCCTTAGCGTAGGGACCTTCTTTCCATTCCAACTGGGTGGATTTGACCCATACGCCGTAAGGACTTTTCTCGTTGTGACAGGTGCCGCAAAACTCGGTGGTCCCGAGAAAGTCAGATTTGACCATCTCGTGCGCCGGAGAATTGCCGGTCGTGCGGGGACCGTACTTGTTGCGGCCCGGTTCGGAAATATAGTTGCCGTTGTAAGGCGTGTCGCCGCGGAAACCGGTGATGGTATGACAGACTTCGCAGGAGACGGCCTCGTTGGCCCGGCTGTTTTTCTCCGGGCGTGGCGGCGGGGTGTCGCCCGCCATGTAGGCCAGCGGGGTGTGACAGGCGTTGCAGCCGTCTTTAACTCCGGCGACCACCGGGTCCTTTGCGGCATGGGGAACGGCTAAATCGAAATACTCGATTTCGTCCCAGTGATGAACATATGCCTGAGACATCATTGCCTGCTGCCACTGGCGGTAGAAATCGGTATGACACGATGTGCCGCAGTAGGCGGGTTTGTCGTAATCGTCGTATCGCCGCGAGTTGAAATTGGGGTCGGTTTCATCCGCTCCGGGCGCGGCGTTAAAAAGAAATATCACCGGTATGACGGATAGGATTAAAAAGAGTTTCCGATTTTTCTTTACGGTGCGGCGATGTGGCCGGGTAGAGTAGTTATTTCTGACCATAAGCACCTCGTTTTGAAAGTATGTTATTTAATAATATACATTGTACCGCATAGCCCTCATTTTGTCCGTTTAAGGATAGGCATTAACCGGACGTCTGTCAAGTTTTTTAGAGGCGTGAAAAAGAAAAGAGTTGTCGAGATTCCGACCGCGGGGAAGGCGAGCGGTTAAAAGTCGTGTTCCCCGCCGCGGTGGCGAATTATCTCCCCTTCCACCATGTAAGTTACGTCCTCGGCGATATTGGTGGCGTGGTCGGCGATTCTTTCCAGGATGCGGGAAATACTTAAAAGCAGAATGTAATATTCGACCCGTTCCGGTTTTTTCCGTATTTCCTCCTGAACGGCCTTGAATGCCAGACGGTGCATTTCGTCCATGTGGTCGTCCGAGCTGCAGACCTCACGCGCCTGGTCACTGTTCATATTTATCAGGGCGTCGGTGCTTTTCTTTACCATGGAAACGGCCATCTTCAGCATCTCGGGCAGATCGTAAGGAACCTCCCGGGTTTCCCATTGCGCCAGCGAGGTGGTGCGTTTGGCGATATTGCCGGCTAGGTCGCCGATTCTTTCCAGGTCGTTGTTTATTTTAAGGACCGCGATGATAAAACGCAAATCAATGGCGACCGGCTGGTGCAGGGCCAGGATTTTAAGGCATTCTTCCTCGACGTCAACTTCCATATCATCAATTTGATCGTCAACGTCGATAATCTGCCGGGCCAGTTCGCTGTCGCGTTCGGTGACGGCTTTGACCGCCAGCGTCAGGCTTTCTTCCACCATGGCCGAAAGGTGCAGTATCTTCTTTTTCAGTTTTTCGATTTCTTTTTCGAAATGTCTGCTCATATATTTATTTACCTTTTATCCAAAACGTCCGGTAATATAATCTTCCGTTTTTTTCTTGTCCGGCTTGGTGAATATCTTGTTGGTCGGCCCGGCTTCAATCATAACGCCCTCGTAAAAAAAGGCGGTGTTGTCCGAGACCCGGGCCGCCTGCTGCATGTTGTGAGTGACGATGACGATGGTGTAGTCCTTTTTCAGCTCGGCGATCAAGTCCTCGATTTTCGAGGTCGAGATGGGGTCCAGCGCCGAGGCCGGTTCGTCCATCAGCACCACCTCGGGCCGTATCGCCAGCGCCCGGGCGATACACAATCGCTGCTGCTGACCCCCGGAAAGAAGATAAGCATTGTTATTAAGTTTGTCCTTCACTTCCTCCCAGAGATAGGCTTTCTTGAGCGTGTTCTCCACCTGCTCGGCAATCAGGTCCTTGTTGGTGATGCCGTTGACTTTCAGACCATAGGCGACGTTTTCGAAGATGGATTTGGGGAAGGGGTTGGATTTCTGGAAAACCATGCCCACCCGGGTACGCACCGCGGAAACGTCCCGAACCTTGTAAATGTCCTCGCCGTCGAGCAAAACGGTACCGGACAGGCGGGTGCCGGGGATGGTATCGTTCATGCGGTTGAGCGTTCGCAGAAAGGTGGATTTGCCGCAGCCCGACGGTCCGATGAGAGCGAACACCTTGTTTTCCTCAATATTCAACGAAACCCTAAAGAGCGCCTGAGAATCACCGTAGTAAAAATCGAGATTACTAACGATTATTTTCGTTTTCGCCCCGTCGTCTTTATCCGGCTTGATTTTATCGGGGATAGTCTCGTTTTGAACGGGTGATTTTTTTTCGTTCTCGACCATGTTTTCTTCTTCTAATACGGTTTCTTCTTCAGGCATTGACTCGTTTGGACCTTATTTTAGAACGTAATATAACAGCTAAGAAATTCAACATAAAAGTCAACACCAGCAGAACCAGCACGGTTCCGTAGAGGATGGGTTTGGTTTTTTCCACGTCGGGCGACTGCGTCGCCATGACATATATATGATAGCCCAGTTCCATGAACTGGTCGTTGAGTTTGCCGGGCAGGTAGGGCAGATAATAAGCCGCGCCGGTGAACATGATGGGAGCCACCTCGCCGGCCCCGCGGCTGACCGCCAGGATAGCCCCGGTCAATATACCCGGCGTAGCCTGGGGCAAAATCACTCTTATGATAGTCTGCAGCTTGGTAGCTCCCAGGGCGTAACTGGCGTCCTTGATTTCCGGGGGGATGGTTCGCAGGGCTTCCTCGGTGGCCACAATCACCACCGGCAGGGTCAGCACCGCCAGCGTCAGCGAGGCCCAGATGATGGCCGGCTGTGCCCACACCGGTCCGGAACCGTCGGTGAACAGCAAATCCATACCACGCCCGACGAAACCGATAAAGAAACCCAGGCCGAAAAGACCGAACACAATTGAGGGCACGCCCGCGAGATTGTTGATAGCCAGCCGTATCAATCGGGTGATGCGCGAATCAGGGCTGGTGAATTCCTGCAAATATATAGCCGTGAGAACGCCTATCGGAACGACCGCGATTGTCATCAAAATAACCAGTGCCACGGTGCCGAATATGGCCGGGAAAATACCACCCGCTTCCATCCCCTGTTCGGGGGGGTGGGTGAGAAAATCGACGCTGATAATGCCGATACCGCCGAAAACAATGTTGTACAGGATAACTGCGAGAATCACGGTGATGATAATTACGGACAGAAGAGTCAGCCCTTTAGGAATATAGCCGCCCTTTTTCGGTTTGAAAGCCAGGGGAATTTCGGCAGCCGGGGCGGCGGTTTCGGTGACGGTTGGGTTTATCATTTCATTCTCCCCTGGAATTTAATTTTCAGCCGACCGAGGATGTAATCCCCGCCGAGATTTATAAAAAAGGTAAATACGAACAACAGGGTACCCAGAAAGAACAGGACACTGTAATGAGCACTGCCAAAGACTACCTCGGCCAGTTCGGCGGCGATGGTGGCGGAGATAGTGCGAATCGAATCGGTGAAACTGGCCGATATAATGGCGGCGTTACCGGATGCCATGAGGACGATCATGGTCTCGCCGATAGCGCGGCCGAAACCGAGAACGATCCCGGCCGCGATACCGGGCAGAGCCGCCGGTAAGACTACGGTCATCGACACCTGCCAGGGATTGGCGCCCAGTGCCAAAGCGGCGTCGCGGAGTGATTTGGGTACCGAGGTCATGGCGTCCTCGGCCACGGTAAAGACGATGGGAATAACCGCCAGCCCAAGGGCGATACCGGCGTTTATCGTATTGAGTCGAAAGACGAAGCCGAAGGTTTTTTGAAGAAAAGTAGCCAATACGATAAGGGCCAGAAAACCCAGCACCACCGAAGGGATACCCGCCAGCAATTCGATTATCGGCTTTATGAATTCCCGCATTCTCCGGGAGGCGAATTCCGCTGAATAAACGGCCGCGCCGACACCCAGCGGAACGGCGAACAGCATGGCTATAAGGGCGGCTTTAATGGTGCCGATAAAGAGCGGCAACAGGGAATATTTGGGGACTTCCGAGTTCGGTTGCCAGGACCATTTGGCCTCGCGGCCTTCATAGAACTCCTGCTTGAAAACCATTTTATCGACACTGGCTTCCTCTTTTATGTCCGGGTCGGTGAAAATAGGTATCGATTCTTTGAAGATAAAGGCGAAAATGAGAAAAATCGCCACCAAAGCCGAGAGGGCGGAAAGCGCGATAAACTTTTCGCCGATAAACTCTCGCCAGCGAGATTTGGGTTTAAACTGCAGTTTGTCCATATCTAAATAAATTGTGGGCGGACGTGTTATTATCCGCCCACAACTGTTCAAACACAAGTAAAATTTATTTTACCTTGTTCTTTTCAGCTATTTCCTTGGAAAGCGGGATATAATCCATCGCTTCGGCAACTTTCTGGCCTTCCTCGGACAGAGCCCAGTTGACCAGTTTTTTCAGTTCGCCCTCGGGCTTGCCGTTGAAGAACCAGTACAGTTCCCGGGAAATGGGGTAGGTGCCATTGGAGACGGTTTCCATCGAGGGCAGGATAGCCGGGTCCTTGTCGTTTTTTCTAACCGCGGCGAACTTCACCCCGGTAGCCCAGGCGATACCGCCGTAACCGATGCCGTTGATGTCCTTGGCGACCGCATTAACCACCGCCGCCGTACCGGGCAGGGTCTGGGTATATTCGGAGAAATCCTCTTCGTCCAGAACGTGCTCTTTAAAGAAGGCGTAGGTGCCGGAGTTATTCTCGCGGCCGTACACGATGATACGGGCGTCGCTGCCGCCGACTTCTTTCCAGTTGGTGACGGCGCCGGTGTAAATACCTTTCAACTGGGCGAAGCTCAGTTCTTTGACCGGATTCTTTTCGTTAAGAAAGACCGAGATGCCGTCGAGCGATACCGAGATACGATAGGGGTCGATACCTTTCTCTTTGGCCAGCTTGTATTCTTTTTCTTTCATGTCCCGCGAGGCTTCACAGATGTCGGTGCCGCCGTTGAGCAGAGCGGCTATGCCGGTGCCGGAGCCGCCGCCCGAGACCTGGATAACCGTCTCCGGGTTGATTTTCATGTACTCCTCGGCCCAGCGTTGACCGAGACGGACCAGGGTATCGGAACCCTTGATGGTGATGGTGCCGCCGGCGGAGAGTAAACCCACCGCCATCAGCAGAATCATAGTCGCAAAAATTGTTTTCTTCATCGTTTCCTCCAAAATTTTTCAAATACTGTTGGCATCATATTGTCGGTGTGTTAGGATTTTATTAAGGTATCGTTAAAATAACTTTCTTTATGCTTATTAAAATTTGAGCTGCAAGTCAACCTGTAAGCGACTGAAATCGGATTCTTCCTTATCCAGCCCGATTTTATTCATGAAATAGGTGACGTTGAAGGTGGTGTTGTCCGCCAGCTGCAGGGCGCCGCCGATTTCATGTCCCTTGGCGTCGGTGCCGCCGCCGCGAAAGTCGGAATCGGTGAAAGTGCCCATCACGGCGTCCTTTTCGACCTCGCGGTAGATATAGCGGAGAGCCCAGGACCAGGGTTTTTTGGTTTTGCCGATGTTCAAACCCGCCAGCCAGCCGGTGTTGAGGCTGTCGGAGGCGGTGTTGTTGACATAGTCGAACATGACTGTAACCGGGATTTTCTCGATGTGATGAGAAAACTCGATGAAGGCTTCCAGGAGCTGGTAATCGTTGGCGTAAACATCAGCATAAGTGGTATCATCGTCCTCATCAATATCGGCGATAATTGTCTCCACGGAGTTGCCCTTGTCCTTGCCGTCGTAGAAAGGCGCGAAACCTACGGTGTTGACATAATTGAAAAAACCGGCACCGAGAGTGATACTTGATTT
>JAFGNW010000167.1 GCA_016926795.1 Candidatus Zixiibacteriota bacterium | reverse complement strand
CTGTCTCCTTTGGGTATAGTAATTTTCATTTATATGATTGTTTCAGGGCAAATAAAAAACATAATTTCAAAACCCGAAGATGCGGTTCTCGTTTTAGCAACAGTTTTTACCGTACTCGCCACTTTTTGGATAGATCCCGAAATTGGCGCTATACGTGATTGGGATTTATTATCTTTGAGCGGTTTTCCTCTTACATTGCTGGCGCTTTATAAATTATCATCAATCAATATAAATGTCAAAAAAGGTATATCATGTCATTTTACGCTTTTCCTGATATTTTTAATTGCCGTTATTCCGAATCTTATGGAAAAACGAGATCTTGCCCTGGCTTTGAATAGAATCGATAATAAACTCTGGGGGGATGCTCATTATCAGAAAAATTATAAAAATGCTGAACGGTGTGATTCGTGGGGTTATACGTTGAAGTTTAAACTCGGCGATTTCAAACGGGCTGAAAAATATTATCAGAGGCGGCTTGAGACCAACGAAGGTTCGGCAATCTGGTTATATGACCTGGGCAAAAGACATTTTCAGGCTGGCCGGATTGATTCGGCTTGCGTCTATTTAAGCCGGGCGGCGGTTATTGATACTAACAACGCCGATTTGATGGCCAACCTGGCAATAGTATTGAATATACTCAAAAAGGATGACGAGGCGGTTCAGTACGCTCGAAAAGCCATCGCCCTAATGGATTCAAGCAATGTCAACGTTCTGACTCAGATAGGCATGATCTTTTCCAAGCCGGGTTTATTCGACGAGGCTTTAAGATGTTTTACAAAAGCTTATCAGCTGGCGCCGGACTCCTACAAACAGGCGATATACCTCGGTCAATTTTATTATAATCAAAACGAATTTGATTCCGCCTTTGTCTATTATAACCGGGGCCTGGAATTAAGCGGGGGTATTTTATTGAACGATGCCCGGTTCTTGTACCAGCTGGCACTTGCGGAAACGGAGCTTGAGAAATTCGAACCGGCCCTGGAACATTGTCGCCGGGCAAGCCAGCTTATGCCGGTCAAACCGGAGATAAACAAGCTGTGTGAGAAAATCGAAAGGGTTCTAAATCAAAGAAAATAACCGGCTGTTTTTACAGCTGATGGAGCATCAGATATACGACTATACCGCTTATCGAAACAAACATCCAGACCGGCCGGACCCTTTTGACGAGTCGGAGGTGCCGGTCGAACCTCTCTTTAAGGGCGAACCAGAGCGCCGTCCGTTCATCATAAAGATATAACCGAGAATGAGAAGAACGGTGCTCAGCAGATTCAAACCGGCGTTGACGGCCGGCAGGTCCGCAAGGGTAATCAAAGGGCTCCGGCCAGCTGGCGGATGTTGTTTTTTAAAAGAATCATGCCGTCCCGGTCCAGCCCCTCATGGTAACTTCGAATCATCCCGTCCCCGTCCACGAGGGTGAACTTGGTAGTGTGTCCCAGCGGCAGGTTATCGGCCGGGAGCATAAAACCCTGCTCGCAGAGCCGGACTACTTCCTCGGTCGGCGCCCACAAAAACACCCAACGGTCGTCGGTAACGCCGTTGGCGCGGGCATATTCTCTCAGTACCGGCAGGGAGTCGTGTTCGGGGTCAACGGTTATCGAAACCAGCAGAATTTTATCGGAATTTTTATAGAGTTTATACAGTTCAGCGAAATTGGTCGTCATAATAGGAGAGGCTCTCTTGCAGCGGGTGAAAATAAAGTTGACCACGGCCAGCTTACCCTTCATTTGTTCCAGTCCGAAGGGTTCGCCGTTGTGAGCGGCGGTGAACCGGAAATCGGGCAGTTCTCCCCAGACGGAAATATTCGAACGGGAAAGATTGGCCTGATGGACGACGAACGCGGCGAACGCCGCCAGGACTATCAGGGTCGCTACCAGCCATATCAGCATTTTGGGATATTTTTGTCTCTCGCTCATTTACCTCTCCTTTTGGCGAGTCACCGCTGCCAGAGCTATCAACACCATCCCGGATGTCAATCCGGCAATCCACAAATGCAGGGTCTGGATGACGTCCGGCAGTCCGAAAAATGACATCACAATTCCGAAAACAATCTGCAACAGAGCCAGACCAACCAGGGTCCAGGCGGTCTGCCAGGCCAGCGGGGAGGGGGTGCGGCTCTTTTTAAGGATACTGTAAGAAATAATCAGGGTCAGTATCACTATCGCCGTTCCTAAAAGGGGGTGCAGATATTTAATAAAACCGATTTGAGCGATGATTTCGGCGCCGCTTGCCAGCGGGAATTGCTCAATTTTAAGGGAAAGCGCCTCTCGCATCCGGGTGCCGAATATTACCTGACCGATAACCAGAAGCCATAAAAGCCGGGTGGCGTTTCTAATCCAGCCGGGATAAACGGCCTCTTTTTCGGTGTCCCGATACTCCAAATAATAGGCCTGTTGGGCGATATAAACCATCAGGGAGGCGATTATGAAAGCGATAATCAAATGAACCGAGACCAGGAACGGTGCCAGGTCGGAAAGAACCACCTGGCCGCCCTGCCAGCCCTGGAAAGCGACCAGCAATGCGGCAATAATCGAGGGAAGCAGTATTTTCGGAGTGTGTCGGTACCGGGCGATAGCCCAGACAGCCAGAACGGCAATCAGAAAACCGACCAGCAGGCCGACCAGTCGATAGCTGAACTCTATCCAGGCCAGGGTGATGTTGAAAAGATTGGGGTCATATTCGGGGGGCAAATGGCGATAACTAATGGGTGGAAACCAGCGCCCGAAACATTTGGGCCAGTCGGGACAGCCCAACCCGGCCCCGGAGACCCTTACCAGGCCGCCCAGGAAAATCAGGAAATATGTGGCTGCCGTAGTAAATATGGCAAAACGCCGGAATACTTTCATGATTTTCTCCGCAAAATTTTAAGATTAGCTAACCTATTATGGGAACAGAATCCCTGCTTTTGCAAGTTAAAAATATTGAGCCGAAAAAAATTTACGGACGGACGGCGGAATCCAATACAAGGGTGTCTTCAACCGGTATTAGACCGAGGGAATCGGCTCGCTCCTCTTTATTGTAAATAACGGCGTCTTTTTCAATCGGTCGGTCGGTGACCGTATGGATATCCCCTCGCCGCAGGATATTGAACATGGTCAGAGCTATAAAAACCGTCAGAAACAGCAGGGCCACCGAGAAAATTACCAGGTATATCTTTTTGTCGTACCAGAGGTGCATGAACACAAAAGCCACCAGAATATCGATATTTCTCAGATCTTCAGGGTCTTCTTTAACGACTGCGATAAAAGACTCATCGGCGCTAAAATTATCGATAGTAGACAGGGCGCAATAAACCTGTAAAGTGATTTATGATAAAAAGATGTTATATCAAATAATTGGTTTTACCGGTTTTTTTTCAGCTGTTCCCGGTAGGCCTCGTCGGCCGTAAGCTCCATAGCCCGCTCAATCGGTATGCGGTAGACCCCTTTGGTTTCATCCAGCAGCTTGTACCCGGTCAGTTCCTCGGTCTCCCGGGCGCGAAGTTCCCTGATGGCTGCCGATTGCGGTTTCAAGCCCACATCCTCGACCGGGCTTTCCTTCGCCAGGGTAAAATAATCCCAGGTAAAAATCAGCACCGTCACCAGGATAATAATCCCGAAGATGCCGAAGATAATTACTCTGGCGACGTTGACGTCGCCTTTTTCATAACCGGCGTCTTCGGTTGTTTTAGTTAAGTTTTCGGTATCCGTCATAATATAAACCTAATGGTTCACGAATCTTCTCGAAACTTCCAGGTTCGGGTCGCCGACCGGAAGCAGCGGTCGTGCCGCCGTTTTGCACCAGAGGTACCAGGTAAAAATACCGCCCGGGCCGATCAACGCGGTTATATCCATCCATGAGATGTTGACACCGTGCGGGTGTAAAGTCGGCAGCACCAGCCAGTAGAGATCGATAAAGTGCATAAATAAAATCCAGAGCGCTATAAGCGTTAACGTCTTCGGATTGCGCTTGGTTCCCTGGGGAAAGAGCACAAAAAACGGGACGACAAAATGCCCGAATACAAGCATCAGTGAAATGGTTTTCCAGGAACTCTCCCAGCGGTGCAGGAACCAGACCGTTTCCTCGGGAATATTGCCGTACCAGATGAGGAAATACTGCGAGAAAGCCATATATCCCCAGAAGATGGTGAAGGCGAACATCAGTTTGCCCAGGTCGTGATAGTGTTCTACCGTGATGTCTTTGTCGAGAATGCCGTTTCTGCCCAAGTATAGGACGATGACGGTCATCAGGGCCAGCATGCCCAAAAGCGAACCAGCGAAAATATACACACCGAATATGGTCGAATACCAGTGGGGGTCGAGCGACATCAGCCAGTCGAACGAGGCGAACGTTACGGTTAAGGCAAACAGAATTATTCCCGGGGCGCTGATAACGCGCATTTTTTTGGTGAACGAAGGCTGGTGACCGAGATCCTGTTTCAATGATATCTTATCGAGCATCACGGTCAGGACTATCCAGACGGTAAAATACACGACCAGCCGAATAACAAAGAAGGTTGTATTCAGGTAGCCCGCTTTGTCCTGCAGGAGTTGGTCCTCGGCGACGGCGTCACTGTGGCTCCAGTGATACAGTTCCCCGATGCCGAACAGCAGGGGGATGGCTAACAGGGCCAGGACCGGCAGGACACCCATGATATTTTCGGAGATGCGCCGCAGCACCGTGCTCCAGCGGGCGCCGACGATATGGTGGAGCATGGTGAAGAACAGCCCGCCCAGCGCCAGCGACAACCAGAAGAAATACCCGGTCAGGTAGGAATAGAAAAACTGCCGGGCGTCGACAAGATATCCTACCGCACTCAATACCAGACCGATGACGCCTGCAACCAGCGCGACCGGTCCGAGTCTGCCGCTCTCGGTGAGTTTATACGTCTGTTGGTTAAACCGCATTTTTTACCTGACCTTATCTTTCAATTCCACCGGTATATCCTCGAGTCCGGCGTTCCGGCTGCGCTGCAGGGCACGCAGGTAGGCGACAATCGCCCAGCGGTCATCGGGGGTTATCTGGTGCCGGTAGGATGGCATATTGCGAATGCCGTTGGTGATGACGTCGAATATCTGGCCGTCGGGCATACTCCTCAGGCGGTCGTCGTGAAAACTCGGCGGTGGGACATAACCCCGTGTGACCATTATCCCCCGGCCATCGCCGACCCGGCTGTGGCACGGTGAGCAGTAAATATCAAACCGTTCCCGGCCGCGCTTGAGCAATTGCATATTTATTAGAACAGGATTTTTTTTGACAAACTGACTGTCAGCAATCGCCCCGGTGTAGAAGATGTTGTCCTCGCGAAGGTTCCCGCGGGCGACCGTTCCGGCCACCGGCTGGCGCATCGCTGCGCTGTCGGCGAAAAATTTGCTTTCCGACTGTGCCTTGTATTTCGGTTGGTTGTCCATATCCGGATTCAAATGTATCGGCGGTTCGTCCGAGGGTTGTTCGCGGGTACACCCGACCGTTAGTAACAGAGCGATAATTAATAAGCTCAGCGTCCCGAACAAAAATTTATATCGTGTCAGCGCCGTCATTCTTCCCGTAATTCCTCCAGGTTTTTACCGCCCAGCGATGCCAGAAACGATTTGGTCCGGTCGGTGTCAAAAAGCGGGTCTTCGGTTTCAATACTTATGAAAAAGCCGTCGTCGGTGGCCCGGGTGAAATTGTCCGAATAAAACACCGGGTGGTGCAGGCGCGGCAGGCCGTTTAAAGCCAGCATGCCGACCAGGGCGGCGACCGCCGACAGCAATACGCCCAGCGCGAAAGTTACCGGTACGTAAGCCTGGAAACTGAAAAAAGGTTTGCCGGAAATAACCATCGGTAAATCGATACTGCTCGTCCACCATTGAAGACCCAGCGCCCCGGAGGTGCCGATAAGAGCGGCCAGGCCGACAATCCAGCCCAGCCGGGAGCGTTTTAACCCCATCGCGGCGTCCATGCCGTGAATGGGGAAGGGGGAGTGACAGTCGAATTTTTTATAACCGGCGTCGCGGACTTTCTCCGCGGCGTGCACCAAAGCCGCCGGGTCATCGAACTGCGCCAGCAAGCCGACCGTTTTTATGTTTTTGATGTTATTCATGATGTCCTCCGCCCGTTTTATGGTGCGGGTCGGCTTCGGGCAGAACCGTTTTGACCTCGGCCATGGAAATCATCGGCAGGAAACGAATGAACAGCAGGAACAGGGTGAAAAACAAACCGAACGAACCCACAAAAGTGCTGATGTCCCAAATCGTCGGGCTGTAATAGTCCCAGTTGGCGGGCAGGAAATCCTGCGCCAGTGAGGTCACCACAATCACGAAACGCTCGAACCACATGCCGACGTTAATCAGAATCGAAGCGACAAACATCACCGGGATGCTGGTACGGAGTTTTTTGAACCAGAACAGTTGCGGCACGATGACGTTGCAGCTGACCATTATCCAGTAAGCCCAGGCGTACTGCCCGAAGGCCCGGTTGATGAAGACAAACTGCTCGTAGATATTGCCGCTGTACCAGGCGATGAAAAACTCCATGCTGTAAGCGTAACCGACCATCGAGCCGGTCAGCAGAATCACCTTGTTCATCTTTACGAGATGATTGAGGGTGATGATATTTTCGAGCGAGAAAATTTTACGGGCGATGATGGTCAGGGTGACAACCATGGCGAACCCGGAGAAAATCGCTCCCGCCACGAAATAGGGCGGGAAGATGGTCGTGTGCCAGCCGGGGAGGATGCTTATCGCAAAGTCGGTGCTTACGACGCTGTGCACCGAAAGCACCAGCGGGGTGGAAATACCGGCCAGAATCAAATAGGCCAATTCATAATGCCGCCACTGGCGGTTGCCGCCGCGCCAGCCCAGGGCTAAAACGCCGAAAATATATTTTTTGATTTTCTTTTTAGCGCGGTCGCGGAAGGTGGCTAAATCGGGAATCAACCCGGTGAACCAGAATAAAAGAGAGGCGGCGAAGTAGGTGCTGACAGCGAAGACGTCCCACAAAAGCGGCGAGCGAAAATTGGGCCACATTCCCATCTGGTTGGGCAGGGGGAACATCCAGTACACCACCCAGATGCGGCCGACATGGATAGCCGGGAATATCAGCGCGCAGGATATTGCGAACAGCGTCATAGCTTCAGCGAAACGGTTAATCGAAGTCCGCCAGCGCT
>JAFGNW010000166.1 GCA_016926795.1 Candidatus Zixiibacteriota bacterium | reverse complement strand
CGCACGACATACCCGCCGTCGTCCACATAACCCAACAGAAGCCGGGGCCGCAACAACTCCCCGCCGTTGGCGATGGCCGCGAAACCGGCCGCCAGCTGCAGGGTATTAACCGCCACCGAGTGCCCCATCGCCAGGGCGGCCACGTTATACGGTGAGAAAGTCCGCGGCGGGGTCAGACGACCGGCGGTCTCTCCCGGCAAACCGCAACGAAGTTTTTCGCCGATACCGAACTTCTTGTAGGTTTCCATCAACCGTTCGCCACCGAAATCAATAGCGCATTTGGCGACGCCGATATTACTCGACAGCTCCATCACCTCACGGAAGCTTAACCAGCCGCGCTCCTTGTCGTCGTGCAGGGTACGCCGCCCGATTTTGTACTTGCCGTTTTCACAAAAGATGGAATCGCCGAAATCAACTGCGCCCTCGTCCAGGAGCCCGGCTGCGGTAAACGCCTTGAATACCGAACCGGGTTCGAACTGGTCGGTGACGGCGCGAAGTTTGGCGGGCTTGTCACGATATTTTTCCTGCGGGTCGTAATGCGCCATGGCCAGGATATCGCCGTTGTTGCAATCGATAAAGACGGCCATGGCCGAAGCAGCGTTATATTTCTCGACTGCGGCGGCCAGCTCTTCCTCGACAATCTCCTGCAGCCGCCAGTCAATCGTCAACACCAGGGATTTTCCCGGAACCGGTTTTACCAGGGCGGATTCCTTGACCCGGTAGGTATTGCGCAAGCCATCGCGGCGTATGTCCGCCCAGCCCTGCTGCCCGGCCAGAAGCGAATCGAAGGTCAGTTCGAACCCGGACTGACCCCGGTTGTCGATATCCGTGAAACCCAGAACCTGTTTGCCGACCAGGCCGAACGGATACTCACGCTGGCTCTCCTGCCGAATATACAGGCCGTGAGGTACCCGGTCCGCCTCGATCCGCCGTTCCAGGTCATCCCCGAAACATCTTTTAATAAAGCGGAATTTCCGTATCGCCAGGCCGTACTTATTACGCGCCGTGCCCGGTTTCAAATCAAACAAACTGTCCAAGTAAGCAGCCACCTCGTTCAACTCGCGGCGATTATCCGGATAAGCGTAAAGCGAAGAAAGGAATATATTTTTAGCCACCAACTGACCGTTGCGGTCATAAACCATACCCCGTTCGGCCGGAATTGACACTTTACCGGAAGACTGCTTTTTAACAATCTCTCCGTAGGGCCGGGCAAGGAAAATCTGGATGTGCACCAGGCGCAGAGTCAGGATGCAGAAAAAAACGATAATTACAACAAACAGCACTCCGAGCCTGATTTTCTCCCGTTTGGTTCTTTTCATTCCCGTTCCGCCTTGCAAGTTGTCGAATCGAACTTAATGGCTTCCAGTTCACCGGCCCGGGCGCTGCTCCCGGAGAAAACCGGAACGTACCTGGCCACTCGCTTGATTGAGGAAATCATGGCCGTGAGGTCATCCGGCGGAGCCGCCTTCTGGGATTTTGTCACCAGAGTAAAGAGGCGGTTGGCGGTGATGGCCCTTAACCCCAGAGAATCGCTCGAGTAGGCTTCAATTCGGGAGGCCATGCTTAACGCCGCTATATCCGATTGTACTTTTTTATAATCATCGGTAAGACTGATATTCTCCGCTTTCAGCAGGGATACTTCCCGCACCAGCTTGATAACGTGCACCCGCTGCCAGATATGAATGCAACCCACCAGCAGCAGCACCCCGATCAGAACGGCGACGGGGAAATAACGGTGGGTACGCAGGCGGCGGAATATCAACGACCGAAATTCCAGCGTTTCCTTATACTTGCGTACCGATTTAGCCATACTCAGATTTTCTCCGCCGCCCGCAACCGGGCCGAACGAGCCCGGGCATTTTCTTCAATTTCACTCTCACCGGGATAGACCGGTTTCCTGGTCAGGATTTTCAAGACCGGCTTTTGACCGCATACACACTGGGGAAAAGCGGGAGGACAGATACATCCCCGGGCCGCCTGCTGGAAATAATTTTTAACGATTCGGTCCTCGAGGGAATGATATGAAAGAACCACCAGCCTTCCTCCCGGCTTCAAATACCCTGTCGCCGCCGGCAGAACTTTGGCCAGCTCGTCCAGCTCCCGATTGACAGCTATACGCAGAGCCTGAAAGGCGCGGGCCAGCGACTTTTTCTGATGGGGAGGCTTGATAACTTTTAAAACAATTTCAGCCAGTTGACGGGTAGTGAGGATCATTGTTTTCTGTCTTTCCCTGACAATAGCTCCGGCGAGACGGTGAGCCTGTCTTTCCTCGCCGAAGGTTTTTAAAATGTTTCCAAGTTCCTTTTCATTCAGAGTATTTATCAAATCCGCCGCCGTGGTGGAGCTGTCGGGGTCGAACCGCATATCCAGGGGGCCGTCGCTCTGGAAGGAAAACCCCCGGGCGGCGTCATCGACCTGTCGGGACGATAATCCCAGGTCCAACAAAATGCCGTCAAAAACCTTGTCCTCAAACTGCTCAACCGCGGCGTCGATTTCGCTAAACGAAATCCTGATAATTTTTTTAAATTGAAGAAATCCCGCGAGGGTTCTCTCCACCCACTCTACGGCCGCCGGGTCCTTGTCGACTGCGTACAGGCGGGCTTTCTTATCCAGGGTCGCGGCCAGAGCCCTCAGGAAACCGCCGCCGCCGGCGGTTAAATCCAGATAAGCGCCGCCGACATCCGTGACAAGAAACCCCACCACCTCGGCCGTCATCACCGGCCGATGGTAAGACTCACTGTCCGGTCTCTTCATCACCCATATACAGTCTCTCGGCCGTCTCCTCGAAACTCCCGGCCCGCTGCTCCATGAAGTATTCGAAGCGATCGGGATTCCAGATTTCAATCCAGCGATTGAGACCGATAACCAGCAATTCCTTTTTTAGCCTGGCATCCTGTATCAAATGGGAAGGGATTAAAATCCGGCCGTTCTTGTCGGGCGTGACGATGGTAGCAGCCGAATAAAACCAGCGACTGAAAAATCTAAAATCTTTTTGAGTAAAATTTAATGAGGAAAGACGTTTTTCAATTCCTACCCATTCCAATTCCGGATAAAGACTCAAACACCCCTCCAGGCCCTTGGTCAACACCAGGTCGCCTTCCAGGAGACCTTTCTTGTTGGGACCAACGACACTGCGCAATTTGGCGGGGAGGGCAAAACGACCCTTTTCATCCATTGTTGTTTGAAAGCGACCAAATAAACCGTACAAAGGGGTTTCCTCCACATCTCTCCATTGCTACCCAAAAACTACCTAAATGTTCACTTTTTTACCACAATAGTCAAGTGATTTTTTATGAAAATTTAAAAAAAATAATAAGGTTAACTCTATTTAATTCAATGAATAATAAAAGAAGTATTTTAGAAATTTGGTAACCCGCTGGAGGACACCTAATCACCCTTCAAGGACATTTCATGCCACCCCGGTTATGTTTATAATAACCCATAACATATTGAGTTATCCCTATAGAAAATTTAATTATTCCATCACCATCGCCTTTTTGACCCTCGTTTCAAATACTAAGTCATTGTTATTAAATAAAATACCTGCCAAGAAAAGAACTTTTAATAGCCGGTTTCACGGCAGTCAAATTGCCTTTTAAAACATCGAATTCAGCTTGAAACGAGGGGACAAATGAAACGTTTTCTTATAATACTTTTGGTCTTTGCTCTGGCGGTGGCGGCTTCAGCCGATGAACCGCCAACCGTGACTTTTGATGTATCCCGGCTCACGGTAGATGAGCACAACCTCGAAGTCACCTATGATGGATTACAGCCAACCTCAATCGGTCGGAGCATAACGCTCTGCGGTCGCTCTTGCCTGGTAGTTCTGGACGAAACGGAGCGAACCGGACAGATTTATTATCTGGTGTACGACTCGTTCGGCGCAGGCGCTTTCGAAGTTGCCAACATTCGCCGGGACGTCAAGACCACGGCATCAGATGACGACGACACCGGAACCATCTCGCTCTACGAGAGGGAAAAAGCGGGTTTTGAACCGGTTTATATAGTCGGCGAGGTTATCCGCGACGGGCGGCGCTTTGCCTCCCTGCTAGTTTTCCCCGTCACCATCGATTCCCTCGGCACGCTGACTTTTCACCCGACTATAGATATTTATGTCGGGACGAGACTGATAGCTGAAGAACAATTATTATCCCCGGAAGAGGTATATAAATCATGGTCAGAAATCAGCGACAAAAGCGCTTTGCGAAATTCCCTGTCCGGTACGCTCGACTACGTCATCGTTACCTGTTCGGCGTTAGTCGAATCGTTTGCGCCGTTAGCGACCTACAAAAGCGTAACGGGGTACAACACCCGCGTGGTCGCCATCGACAGCGTCGTTACTGCCTATAGCGGTCGCGACGACGCCGAGAAACTTCGCGAATTTTTAAAGGACTTTTACGCCCAGGGGGGACGTTATGTCCTTCTGGGAGGCGATGAAACCAACCTTGCCGTCAGGTACGCTTACGATTATCGGGCCGATGAGCCCCCAACCACCGGCCAGTTGCAGATTTGTGATTTGTATTTCGCCGATTTGACCGGCGACTGGGATGTCGACGGCGATGGCATCTGGGGCGAAAAATACGACGACAGCGCGGACATCGAGCCGGAACTTTTCGTTGGACGCCTGCCTTTCTACGACCCCTGTGAAGTTGCCAACTATATCGACAAACTGATTATTTACGAAACGCGCCCGGGCGGCGACAACCCCGGTTATCTCGACCGAACCTTCTTCTTCTCCTCCGACCAGATGCGCGATTACAGCGGCGGCGGACAACACGGTCGGGTAGCTGAGCATTTCCCCGCCCGTTTTGAAATCGATACCGTCAACGGCGTGGAACAGGCCAGCGGCGCCGACCCCAACCCCACCAACCTGCTGCCGGGCGAGGTGGACGCGGTCGTGGCCGATGGTTACGGGATCGTCAACATCATCGCTCACGGGCGAACCGACGGTTTTGTGGTTAAGTCCGCCAACTATAACGAATGGCCTAAAAATTACTTCTTAAGTGCTCCCGAGCAGAGCGGCCATGGTTCGTTCGATTCGATGGCAACCGAAAACAAGCCCGCCTTCTACTATTCGATCGCCTGTAACAGCGGGGCTTTCGATTTCGACCAGCCCAGCTATGCCCATTACCCCAACATGGGACAGTACTTATTATCTTTGAAGGGCGGTGCGGTCGGTTTAGTGGCGCAATCGCGTTGGGGCTGGGTCGGCTCAAGTTACCTTCTGCAGCAGGTCTTTTTCGATTCCCTTTTCGCCCACCCGGAAAAACCGGCTATCGAGGCCATGCACGCTTCCAAGCGGGTCTATTATTATTACCGGGACCTGGTCCTGGGCCAGAATTTCTACGGCGACCCGACTTTGAAAGTTTACACCGACATTCCCGAAAAGCTGAACGTCAATCTCTCCACCACCAAGACTGATGAACTTTATATCAACGTGACCTCCAACGATATCCCGGTGGCCGGCTGCCGTTTGATTATCGCCTGTGATGATGAAATTACAGGCGATTACCTAACCGACAATTCCGGTCAGGTGAGGCTCGACAACCCCCTCGACCCCGACCGGGTTTATTTGATTTCGGCCGTCAAAGACGGTTATATCATCAGCCAGGGTACCTATATCAACCTGGCTCTTACCGATGTCGAAGACCGGCCGGACGACCTGCCCGGGTCGTTTGAGCTTTTCCAGAACTATCCCAATCCCTTTAACCCGAGCACGATAATTTCTTTCGAACTCCCGCAACGTCAGTCTGTCAACCTGACCGTGTACAATATCCTCGGGCAGGCGGTCAGCATCCTGGTTAACGAAGAATTATCCTACGGAAAACATGAAATTAATTGGTGCGGCTGTGACGATTTCGGCCGGGAGGTAGCCGGCGGCGTTTATTTTTACCGTTTAAACACGGAGGAATTTACCGCCTCCAAAAAGATGATTCTGCTTCGTTAAATTTAGTAAAAGGTCGCGGCTGGCTCGCGGTCTTTTCTTTTTTTTCAGTTTAGTATTTTGTATCTTATCTCGAAGTTCGTAAAAACCGTTCGAGATATGAAAAAAATAAGACACATAATTAAACTGGGTTGGGCGTATAAAATATCACACACCGACCGCCCGGCTTATCCTCCCTTTCAGTATACAATCGAGCCGACCAACGTTTGTAATTTAAGCTGTGCTTTTTGTCCCCAGAGCGACCCGGAGCACCGCCTTCGACGTACGCACGGCAAACTGACCGAGGAAAATTTCAAGCTGTTTTTGCGCCGAATTAAGGAAGCCGACCCCGGCAATAACAAACTCAATTTGACACTCGACGGCGAGCCGTTTTTGAATAAGGACATGGTCGGCTT
>JAFGNW010000014.1 GCA_016926795.1 Candidatus Zixiibacteriota bacterium | reverse complement strand
GTTTTTTAAAATAGGCGGCTTTATGAATACGGCTGGTTTTCGCAAGAACGCTACTTTGATGATATATACCGGTACCCTCTTAATCTCGATTTTATCCTTTTTCACTACTTATTTCGGACTGGCTATCCTGGTCAATAAAACCCTGGCCCTAATCGGCTCGCTGGGTTTACAGATAGCCATGCTGGGTATTGCCTGGAACTTGATTCGTATCAAGGAAAACCGCTTCGCTTATGCCAGCGTTTTTCTGATAGCGGCGGTTTTCTCCGTTTTCTTTTCTTATGTCAATTTCAACACCAATCTCAAAGCCAACACCCGCCCGCAGCAGATAAGGGCGGAGTACACGGCAGCGGCTCGACCGGTTCTGGATGAGTACGGTGCCCGGGCCAAGGAAGCCGCTTTTAAGGGCAACTACCAGCTGGCTCGGATTGATAAGCTGCTGGAGATGGAAGAAGCCCGGGGCTGGGCGACGATTATCGACGAGGGCTCCG
The DNA here is from genome assembly GCA_016926795.1 of Candidatus Zixiibacteriota bacterium. Taxonomy (GTDB): domain Bacteria; phylum Zixibacteria; class MSB-5A5; order GN15; family FEB-12; genus JAFGNW01. The sequence continues at coordinate 7,158 of JAFGNW010000014.1, read as the reverse complement.
AGGACGCTTTTATCCAGTCGGTCATCGACGGCGCCCGGCGGACAGTGGCATCCTGGAAAGAAAACCAGGGTACCGATTACCACCAGGGTTCCGGTCGGGGAATAATTGTCGATTACATAACCGGCTGGCGGCGACAGACCGCGGAAAATCTCGAGGAGATAAAAAAATATATCGTTCGGGTGGATTCAATTGCCGTTAATCTTTCCCGGGAGATGCCGGTCAGTGAACAGTATGAGCAGGTCAACTGGGCGGTCGTGCATTTTCCCTCCAATCCGGTGATGATGTTAGCGGCCGAGGAACTCACGGAGATGCCCTCGCCCCCGTATCCGTCGGATTTTGTCGAGTATCCGTCCAACCGCCAGGAAGCTTTCATGTTGGTAATAAACGACCTGTTGACAATGGACCGACTGACCCTGTTCTCGCTTGTCTTTGCCTTCGTGATTGATTTTATCGTTATCGTCATGGCCCTGGCGGGCAGTTACGTTTTCGACGATGTCGATTATATCTTTTCCCGGGTGGAGCGCAACGCCGCGAAAATGGCCCGGCGTATATCCATCGACGAAACCGGCGTTTCGGAAGGAGACCTCGACAGTAATATCGAGCGTCTGCGGCAGGCCGGTCGCTATGGGCTGGATATCAGCAAGGTGCTCTGTGAATTCGAGGACGCCAAGAAAAAGATTAAACTCATGCGCGGCGAGGAAAAGGTTTCGGATAAAAACGAATCAAAAAAAATAGTCATTTGATTTTTGAAAATAAGCTTAAAAAAAGCGGCGGTCCTTTACGGAATCGCCGCTTTTTTTAAAAGAAATTTAGTTAATCTTCAGGCGGTACATAAGGGCAGATTAATTCCCGGTGGTCGATATACAGCGCGGCGATGATATGGGTGATATCGGATATATCGATGGTGCCGTCGGGGGAACCGTTGAGGTTGGCTACTCGCATCACCGGCGGCGGGTTGCCGTGCAGGTAGAGATAGCTGATGAGGGCGGTGATATCGGCTATATCGATATCGCCGTTGCCGTTGACATCGCCGCAGGTCGACAGCATTACCGTAACCGAGCCTTTAGTCAGCTTGACGACATTGGTATCCAGTACCGTGATGTTACGGCACTCGTAAGAAACCGAATCATAGGGGGGAGTTTGAACCGGGGTCCAGGATAAACAAATTGTATCTTCAATCCAGTATTCACACAAGAAATATACACTGTCACATACCGTGTCTTGTTCGATGCCGATCAGTTGTCCCAACTGGTTGGAAAACATGGGGCAGAAAGGATAGATCGGGTTGGTACTATACGTAACCGTCTGGTCGGGCAGGGTATCATCCAGGTCGTTCACGTACGCTATCAGGTTAAAAAACGGTGTCTCCCCGGCTTGAGGGGAGACGCCGGGCGTGTTTTCCGGCGGGTTGGCCAGGTTCGCCACGGCCATGATATTAACGTTGGTATTATAGCCGTCGAAATTCTCTGAATGGACATACTCCCAACCGCCGATAAGCGTTCCGACCGTATCGATAAGCCAGTGAAGAACGGTGACATCGGGGCGGTTTTCCTGAACCATCAGTTCAAAACCGGCAATGGTTTCCGTGTAATTGGTAAGGTACACGGGTACTTTTACTTCATACAGGCCGGCTTCGATGCCGATATCGCCGATATCAAATTCCAGTTCGACCGGTTGAGCCGATACAATCGGGGCGGCGAAAAGAGTCGCGAGGATTAAAAGTCCGGCCAGCCAAAATTTAAGTTTGTTGCGGTGATGTAACATTTAAAAACCTCCCATTGGTTAATATATCGAACAAAATTTATTTCTCATAACTGTTAAAAGAACATCTCAAAGGTGTTCCGTTTATATAAAGGTTTTGAATAAGCCGGGTTATATCGCTGATGTCAATCGTTCCGTCGGGGCTGTTGTTTACGTCGGCGGCCAGGAGACAGACGGGCGGTTCGCCCTGCAGATAGAGAAAACCGATCAGGCGGGTTATGTCGGAGATATCAATTACCTCCTCCCCGGTGAGGTCGCCGCATACGGGTATCAGCGCCGTTAGAGAGCCGTCGTCGAAAATGACGGCATTGGTATCCAGCCAGGCGTGGATATTGCTGTCGACGTACATATAATCCGCCGGCGGTCCCGGAATCTGGACCCAGGTTACACAGGAATCGAAGAACCATGACGCGCAGTCGAACCAGAGGGTATCGTAAGTGGTATCGGTTACCAGGCCGACCACCCGGAAATCGGAAGTGCTGAAGTTGGTTTTACTTATATCGGGGATAATATCGATATCGATAGTTCTGACGGTGACCGTGTCGTGTAACCCGGCGACTTTGAGAAGCAGCTTGAGAAGGAGTTTCTGAGACGCCTGAGGGGGAAAACCGGGCGTATGAATCGGGGGGAAATAAGCGTCGGCCAGAGCGGTAATCTGCAAGTCGCGGGGCGCGTCAGCCACCAGGCGAACATCGATATACTCCCATCCGGCGATAAGCGTTCCCTCCGTTATTATGGATGGTTGAAAGGAGGCGACTTCATTGGATAGGGTCAGTACCATTATAAAGCCGGCAATGGTATCGTTAAAATTTGCGATATAAACCGGCAGAAACACTTCTTCGCCGGGGTAACCAGTTGTGTCGGAAATGCTTACGATAAGTTCCGGTGACTGAGCCCGGACCGGGGTTGAAACTAGAGCCGTTAAGAAAAGTACTATGATAAACCAAAGGGCATTAAGGGATTTTGCTCCGAAGAACATAAATATCCTCCAGAAAAAAGTTTATACTATCGATCCCTTAACAAAGCGCGATAAAGTGTGACCTTAAAAGAAGTCCTTATTTGGTATACTTGATGAAACTCACCTAACTGTATAATTATAACATATTTATCTTTTATGTCAAGTACTTATTAAACGGGCATTTCTCTGCCTCAATACTCGACTTCGATGTGAAGGCGGTGAAGTATCTCGGTCGAGATTTCTTCGATGGCTCTTCTGGTTACCTCTATCATTTCCCAGTTGTTTTCGCTGAACAGCTGACGGCAGAATTTTATTTCTTCCCGCACTTCTTTCGGGTCAAAGTAATTTTGCAGGGTGGTGTGACTGTGGTTGCTGCCGGTTATCAGAATCGAACGCTCCTCCCTTACATGGGTTAGAACATCAGGGTCCATCATCAGCCCGAAAATGCGCTCTCCGGGGAAACCGCTCAGGCGGGCCAGCAGGTGCTGTTTAAGCTCATTGTCGGGAATAATAGGGATATTTGCGACTTTCAGGCCGTAATTGCAGGACAGGTACATACTGATGGGGGTCTTGCAGGTACGGGACAGGCCCAGGAGGATGACATCAGCCTGCTGGATATGCTCGCCGCGGCCGTCGTCATGCTCCACGGTATAGCCGATGGCGTCTATTTTTTTGTAATACTTATCGTCAACCACCTGCAACAGGCCGGGTTTATAATCGGGGTGTACCCCCAGAAATTTGGAAAGTATGCTCAGCATGGGTTCCAGGACGTTCAAAAACAAAAAACCTCTTTCAGATAGCAAATTTTCAAAATACTTCTGGAGCTTCTTGGAGATGAGGGAGAAGACCACCAGGTAATCATTATCGATAGATTTGATAATGTCGTTGAGCTGTTGTTCGTTACGGATATTCTGATAAATATTCTCGACCGAATAGGTTACTTTTTTGGAAGCATACTGGGCCAGTACGGCGTCCATCAGCCGCTTGGCGGTTTTACCCGTACTGTCGGAAATAATTATTATATTTTTGGTTTCGGCCATCATTGTTCTTCACCCCTGGCCCGCCCGACCCGGTATTTGTCGGGATAGGCCTTGATTATTTCTTTCAGCCAGCTTTCGGGATAACCCACCTGCTGGGGGCGGCCGTTCTCGTCTTTGATATAACCGTCGTTGTATTTTACCATCAAAGCCTCGCCCAGTTGCCGCCAGCGCCTGACAACCTGTTCGCCGAGGCTGACCGAATAATTAGTCAGGTAGCCGACCGCCAGCTCCGGGTTGGTCCGGTACAGTTCCAGGGCTGTTTTTTCAACCGCCGGCTGGAGTTCGATAAATGATTGTTCCAGCTCCCGCTGGACCGCCCGGATATCTTTTATCATATCCGAATAGCGCAGGTTAGCAAAGTTGGAAACGAAATTGAACACCCACCAGGCCGATTCCCAGGAAAACTCCTGCAGGCTCCCGCGGGTATAGGACACCGGCAGGTCGGTGATGCCGCAATATAGCGGGAAATAGCAGGTGAAATAGGTGTCGTCAACACCGTACCATAACACTCCGCCGATCTTATCCGGCAGCCGGGAACGTACCTGGGCAACAAAGGAAAAACCGGTCTGCTGGGTGGAAACCGGCCGCTCCCAGGTGTAGCGGAGGCTGTCGATTTCCCAGCGCAGGGGCCGCCAGCGGTAGGGAGAACCAAAATCGCCGGCATCGATGCCTTGGGTCATATCATAAGGGGTACCCTCGTAATGGTCGCGCATGATGTCGATGACATCCCCGAAAGCGAGTTTATTGTCCGGCTTGAGCCAGAGCGGGTACGGTTCGGCGCCCTCGACCCCGCGGCAATAATCTGAAGAAAGGTTCAGCGAAGGGGCGCAGCGGCGGAACATGCTCCACACCCGTCCGGCGCAGGAACGTTTTATTTCGATATCGGCCGGACAGTAGGCATCGCGAAAGCGGAACGGCTCGCCCGACGCCGGGACGTAGTACCCTTTTTCCACGGCGAAACTGATAACGTTTTCAGAATACAGACAGTTATCCGGGTCATTGAGCGGGAACTCGCCGATTCGAGCCTGGTTGGCATGGCAGCAGACAAAGCCGTCCGGAACCCGTCGGGCCACCCAGAGGGCGCCGTGACCGCCGGGACCGGGACCGATCATCTCCATCAGCCAGGCTTCGTTGGGGTCGGCAATGGAAAAAGATTCTCCGGTACTGTTGTAGCCGTATTCATCAACCAGCGCCGTCATGACCTCGATTGCCTCCCGGGCGGTTCCGGCGCGTTGCAGGGCCAGGGATATCAGATCCCAATAACTCAAAAGACCTTCCTCATTGCGAAGTTCCTCACGGCCATCGAACGTGGTTTCTCCGATAACCACCTGGCGCTCGTTGATTAAATTCACCGTCCCGTAAGTGTGCGGCACTTGCTCGACCTTACCGCGCAGACTGTTATCCGGCCATTTGAGTATCTCCACCGAATCGCCCGGCTGGTAGTCCCGGGGCGGTTCGTTTTTGAGATGGGGGTGGAACTCACCATCGCAGGTATAGGTAATCATCACCGAGCCATCGGTCGAGGCTCCTTTGGTAACGATAAAACTCGAACAGCCGCCGACCGGCGAGACAAAAGTCAGCAAATATAAAACGGTAGCTATTAATGGAATAAAAAGATTTTTAAGCATAACACCCTCACGGAAAAAACTCAGCCTTATTAATTTATAATGGTTATTTTTTGTTGAGAGTTCAACAATAAATATTGATTCCGAGGTTGCTACATGATGATAACGAACTTGCCGATTTGAGTCCTGCCCCGCTCGTCCTCGACCGACCAGTAATAAATACCGGTCACTATCCGCTGGGTGTTGCGGGTAATCAGGTCCCATTCGTCGTGCATGGCGGTGGGGTCGGAAGGGTCCTTATCGTGTTTGATTTCCCGAACCAGGTCGCCGTCGAGAGTATAAATCCGGATTGTACATTTGGCCGGGAGATTGACAAAATGCAACCGCCGCAGACGGTCGGGAATGTTATACGGGGCGTTGCGGCCCTCGTAACCGTCCGCGATATAGCCGCCGTTGATGCGGTACGGATTGGGATAGACAAAAACCTCGAGGTTGTTCGCGGTTGCCGAATCAACCGAGCTGAGGGGGTAAGCCTGGATTGCTAGGCTGGTTTTCGAGGTTTCCAGAGCGCCCAGACCCGACTGCGGCGAGCCGAAATCGAAAGCCGTAACGTTGATAAAATACGGCACGGTCGGCAGAAGATTATTGAGGATGTATTCATATTCGAAATACCTGAAATAACCTTCCCCGGTCAGTTCCGAGGTATCGGCTGAGTCCGGATTGAGGTGGCTCGGGTAAGGCTGGTCGGGATATACTTTCCTGATGGCGGTATTGGCGCCGGGGTAATTACCCGGTACTGAGCGATTGAAATCCTGAGGTTCGAAATAGTACGTCCGAATGCGACCGGTGCTGTCAACCAGGTGCAGGGGGGAGCTGCGGGTGTAATCTTCGGGGTTGAAAAGGGTGTCGTCGCAGGGGTCGCCGGCAATAGAGTCGCCGTAGAGGCAGCGCAGGTCCTCGAGAGTAAACGGCGTTTCCTTGAGTTCCCATTCGCCTTTTGAGGCATTGTACTCCAGCCGGTTGTAATCCTCGATATCATAGGAGGCCGTAAGGCTGAAGCTGGACTCGCGGATATCGCGACCGATATATACCCGGTAGCCCTCGAAATCAAATTCCCTTGAAAAAATATCGCGGGTGGTCTCGCTTAAAAGACCGTTCCAGCGCAGGGTCAGCTTACCCACCGCCGGTATCACGCGCAGGGAACCCCAGGAGGCGGGCGAGGGTGGGGGGGCGGCGCCGCGGAAATCGGGTACGCCGTCACCGCGATACCAGAAGGTATCACACTGATTGTAAATGTAATAGGTATCGGTAACAAGCGGCGGCCCCTCATCGGAAGTGTCGATTACCAGCGCGGAATCTTCGCAGCAAAGACGGTACTCCCCGAAATATTTGTCGTTGTCAGAATCCACCCCCGGATTGTCGTACACCCAGGAAGCCCACATGGCATTGAGGCTGAGGTCGTTGAAATTGAGGTAGCTGTAATATAAGTCGGGGTTGTAGTTGTCGACCAGGTTGTTCTGGGCGTTATCCTTGTTGGCGATAACATGGAAATTCTCACCGGCGACATAAGCGAAAGAAATCGGCAGGGTCTGGCCGGAGGATATGAAAAAGGGACCGAACGACAATAAATAACGGGTGTCGAAGCCATCCGATATATCCTGAGCGATAGTCTGGTTGGGGTATAGCCAGACCGGGTCGGTGGCCCCAATACCGGCGGTATAGACCTGGTCGTAGTCGAATTCGCGGTTGCGCATGAAGGCGTACTTGTTGCGGTCGCCTTCGGGGGTGCCCAGACCGCCGGTGCCGAGGTCACGGAAACTACCCAGTTTTTGCC
>JAFGNW010000165.1 GCA_016926795.1 Candidatus Zixiibacteriota bacterium | reverse complement strand
GGACGATGGGCCGTTATTCGGGGAAAACGTCCACCTGGAAAAAAGCTATTGTAAGATTGAAGAAAGATAATGTTATATCAATTTTCGATAACGTTTAAGAGTGGTGATAGATTATGGCATTAAAGAAATTTCGCCCGACGACACCGTCATTACGATTCCGCATGGTGCCGACTTTCGACGAGATAACCTCGACGGTTCCCGAGAAGTCGTTGCTCAAACCGCTCAGAAAGAGCGGCGGTCGCAACAACAAGGGGCGGGTAACCGCTTACTGTCGGGGCGGCGGTCATAAGCGGCATTACCGGATGATTGATTTCAAGCGCGACAAGTACGGTATTCCGGCCCGGGTGGCGTCGATTGAATACGACCCCAACCGTTCGGCCCGGATAGCCCTGTTGCATTATGTCGACGGCGAAAAAAGGTATATCATCGCCCCGGCTGATTTGAAGGTTGACGACCGAGTAATGTCCGGGGAGAACGCTGAGATCCGGGTTGGTAACGCTCTGCCTCTGGGCAAAATGCCGCTGGGCACCAACGTACACAACATCGAGATGAAACCCGGCAAGGGCGCCCAGATGGCTCGCAGCGCCGGGTCCCTCGTGCAGATTATGGCCCGCGAAGGCGATAAAGTTATTTTGAAGATGCCCTCCGGGGAAGTTCGCACCGTATCTACCCGATGTTACGGCACTATCGGCCAGGTCTCCAATATCGACCATAAGAACGTGGTCTGGGGCAAGGCCGGCGCCTCGCGCTGGCGGGGGGTTCGTCCCTCGGTCCGAGGCGTGGCTATGAACCCGGTCGACCATCCAATGGGCGGTGGCGAGGGTCGCAGTTCCGGCGGTCGGCACCCCTGTACCCCCTGGGGTATGCCCACCAAGGGTTATAAAACAAGAAAGAAGCGGAAATCAACGGCTCATCTCGTTGAGGACCGCAGAAAGAAAAAGAGCTTATAGTGGAGTATTTCTATGCCCCGTTCGCTTAAAAAAGGTCCCTTTATAGAAGAAAAACTTCTGATGAGAGTGGAAGCTCTGAATCAGACCGGTGAAAAGAAAGTCATAAAAACCTGGTCGCGGCGTTCGACTATCAGTCCGGAGTTCGTCGGGCACACCCTGGCTGTGCACAACGGCAAAAAGTTCGTCCCGATTTACATAACGGAAAACATGGTCGGCCATAAACTGGGCGAGTTTGCGCCCACCCGCACGTTTCGCGGGCACGGCGGTAAATTGGTTGAACGCAGTTCGGCGCTGAAAGGATAGGGTGCGTTATGTCTTTACAAACTACCGCTAAATTGAGGTATGTCAGTATCCCGCCGCGCAAGATGCGTCTGGTGGCGAACATGGTCAAGGGTCTGCCGATTGAAAAGGCTCTGAATATCCTCAATTTCACTCCGCGGATCGCCGCTTACCATCTGGCCAAAACGCTCAAGTCGGCGGCCGCCAACGCCCTTTCGCTGGAAGGCACCGACCAGTTGCGGCCGGAAGATTTGTTCGTGAAAAATATTACGGTTGACAGCGCCCCTACGGCTAAGCGTATCCGCTTTCAGTCGATGGGCCGGATTTATCGGTACCGGAAACGTTTCTGTCATCTGACCGTGGTGCTCGAGGAGAAGGCCGAGGTTCACCGGGAAAGGGTACAGGAAGAAGCCAAAGCCAAAGCCGCGCCTAAAAAAGCGGCCGTGAAAAAGCCCAAAAAGGTTAAAGATAAGAAGAAAAAGACAGAGAAAAAGGCTGCCTCCAGAAAAGATAAGGCCGGCAAGACGGACACCCGGGCCAAGAAGGCGGCGACCAAGAAACAAAAAGTAATTTAACGATCTTGAGGAGATAAATTTGGGTCAGAAAACAAACCCTATAGGCTTTCGTTTAGGGATTATCAAGTCCTGGAATAGCCGGTGGTATGCTTCGGATCGCAATTTCGCCGATCTGGTTTATGAAGACATGATGATCAAGCGCTATATCAATAGACGTCTTGACAATGCCGGTATCGCCAACGTCATCATATCCCGGGCTCCCAAAAAGGTGACCGTGGACATCATGACCGCCCGGCCGGGTATTGTCATCGGCCGTCGCGGGGCGGAAGTGGACAAACTCCGTGAGGAATTGCAGCTGTTGACCAAAAAGGATATTATGTTGAATATCGTTGAGGTCCGGCGGCCGGAACTGGACGCTCGTTTGGTAGCCGATTCCATCGCCCGCCAGCTGGAGGGCCGGGTATCGTTCCGGAGGGCGATGAAGAAAGCTATCGGCGCCACCATGAAAATGGGCGCTCAGGGCATCAAGGTGCAGTGTGCTGGACGTCTCGGTGGGGCGGAAATCGCCCGGACGGAGAAATACAAAGAGGGCCGAACCCCCCTGCATACCCTGCGGGCCGATATCGACTATGCCACGGCTACGGCGGCAACCACCTACGGCTGCATCGGCGTCAAAGTTTGGATTTGCCGCGGCGAAGTTCTGGAGACGGGGAAATTTATGACCGAAGATGAAACTGCTCAGGAAACGGTTCAGGAAGCGGCGCCCGCCGCCCGCGCCAAACGCGGTAAGGATATCCGGGGTGACCGGAAGCGGCCGCGCGGACGGGTACGGCGCAGCGCTCAGGCTACCCGGGGCGACCAGCCGCCGCCAAAAGGGCGCCGACCGGAAATGAATAGAGGCCCCCGGGACCAGAGAAAGAAAGAAGTTACCAGTAAGGTCTCAGCTCAGGATTCTCAGGATAATAAGGCATCGGACAGGAACCGGACCGATAACGCCCCAAATGACAAGAAGACGGAATAAAAGCAGTTTGTTGGAGATATAGACTATGTTAATGCCCAAGAGGACCAAATTCCGCAAGACCCAACGCGGCCGCATGCGAGGCAAAGCCAAAGGCGGCTTCACGGTCAATTTCGGTGATTTTGGTCTAAAAGCGATGGAACCCTGTTGGCTTACCAATCGCCAGATCGAGGCGGCGCGTATTGCCATGACCCGGCATATCAAGCGGGGCGGGAAGATATGGATTCGTATTTTCCCCGATAAGCCCGTCACCAAAAAACCCGCTGAAACCAGGATGGGTAAGGGTAAAGGCGCCCCGGAATTCTGGGTGGCGGTCGTTAAGCCCGGTCGGATTCTCTTCGAAATTCAGGGGGTAAGTGAAAGCCTGGCCAACGAAGCTCTGCGCCTGGCGGCAAACAAATTGCCCCTTAAAACAAAGTTTGTGTCCCGGGCCGAAACCGAGGGAGTTTGATGAGTATGAAATTACGTGAAATGCGAGAATTAACCAGGTCGGAACTCCTCCAGCATAAACAGGACCTCGATGAAGAGCTGTTCAACCTCAGGATGCGCAAGTCTATTAAATCGCTGGACAACCCCCTGAGAACGCGGCAGATAGACCGTGAAATCGCCCGCGTGCTGACGATATTGAAAGAAGACGAATCGGGAGTGCGGGTACTGGCGGAAAGCAGGAAATCCATCCTGGCTGACGCCGATAAGCCAAAAAATGAAAAGGTGAATAAGGAAGAAAGCAATGGCTGATAAGACGCAACGAGGCACGAGAAAAGTGCGTATCGGAAGAGTTGTCTCCGACAAGATGAACAAGGGTATTGTCGTCCGGGTTGACCGGACAATGAAGCACCCTCTTTACCTGAAGACTATCAGGACTTTTTCGAAGCTTTACGCCCATGACGAGAAGAACGAGGCTAAGGAGGGGGATCTGGTACAGGTTGTGGAGACGAGGCCGTTGTCCAAAACCAAGCGCTGGCGCCTGGTGGAAATTATGGAAAAGGCTGAATAGGCCGGGATTACTCTAAAGAGGTATTTTAAAATGATTCAGGAATATACAGTTTTGTCTGTGGCTGATAATTCGGGCGCCAAACGAGCCATGTGTTTTCGTATCCTCGGAGGCAGCAAGAAGAAATATGCTTCCATCGGGGATATTATCGTGGTTACGGTTAAGGAAGCCATTCCCGGCGGGACGGTGAAAAAGTCGGAGGTATGCAAAGCGGTGGTGGTTCGGACGAAATCCGAGCTCAAACGCAAAGACGGTTCTCTGATACGTTTCAGTGACAATGCCGCCGTCATCATCAACGAACAGAACGAGCCCCGCGGAACCCGTATTTTCGGCCCCGTCGCTCGCGAGTTGCGTGAAAAACAGTTTATGAAGATAATATCCCTCGCACCCGAGGTTATCTGAGAGGGAAGATGTAGTTATGAGAATAAAAAAAGGTGATACCGTATTTGTCCGTAAGGGACAGTACAAGGGGAAAACCGGTCGGGTTTTGCACGTCGATGTCAAGAAAAGCGTTCTGCTGGTGGAAGGTATCAACATGAAGAAGAAGCATCAGCGGCCGTCACAGAAGAATCCCAAGGGCGGCGTGATTACCATGGAGAACCCCATCCACATAAGCAACGTGGCGCTCTACAATTCATCTCTGTCGGCTCCCACCAAATTTTCTTCGAGGGAAATCGACGAAGGTGGCAAGAAAAGAAAAATCAGGATTTGTCTCAAGACCGGAGAGGAAATTTAAGAAGGTTTAAGATATGGCCAGATTAAAGGAAAAATATCTTAACGAGATTCGCCCCAAGTTGATGAAAGAGAACAACTACGGCTCAATTATGGAGGTGCCGCAGTTGTCCAAAATTACCATCAATATCGGGGTTGGCGAAGCCCTGCAGAACTCCAAGACCCTGGAGGCGGCGGTGGCCGATTTGACGGCTATTACCGGTCAGAAACCGGTGGTGACCAAAGCCAAGAAGAGTATCTCGAATTTTAAAGTTCGTCAGGGTAACCCGATCGGTTGCATGGTTACTCTGCGGCGGGAAATTATGTACGAATTCCTGGACCGCCTGGTTAGCATTGCCATGCCCCGCATCCGCGATTTCCGGGGTATCAGCCCCAAGTCGTTTGACGGCCGGGGCAATTATAACCTGGGTCTGAAGGAACAGCTGGTTTTCCCGGAAATCGATTATGATAAAGTAGATAAAGTACGCGGTATGACGGTGACCATTACAACCACCGCCAAAACAGACGAGGAAGCTCGTCAGCTGTTAACTGAACTTGGAATGCCTTTCCGCAAGTAGGAGTATAATGGCTAAGAAGTGTTTGATAGAAAAGCAGAAACGCAAACCGAAATTTAAAGTGCGGACCTATAACCGTTGCCGTCGCTGCGGCCGGCCCCGGGCTTATATGCGCCGCTTCGGTATTTGCCGTATTTGTTTCCGGGAGATGGCTCTGTCCGGTGAAATCCCCGGAGTGGTTAAAGCTAGTTGGTAAAGTTTTATATTTGGAGAAGTGACTTATGACGATGACCGACCCGGTCGCTGATCTTATGACAAGGATCAGGAATGCCCTGAAGGCCAAGAAGCCGGCGGTGGATATTCCCGCCTCGAACCTGAAGCGTGAGGTTATCAGAATCCTCAAGGAAACAAAATATATTCGCGATGTCATCGAACTGCCGGACAACCGGCAGGGCATCCTGCGCGTTTATCTGAGCTATACTCGCGGTGACTCGCCGGTTATCAAGGGTCTACAGAGGGTCTCTCGCCCCGGTTTGCGGAAATACCTCGACGCCGAGGGGGTGCGCCGCTTGACCTTTAACACCCGGGGGATGGCGATTATATCGACCTCGTCCGGTTTGATGACCAATTATGACGCCACCAGGAAAAACATCGGGGGCGAAATCCTGTTAAGGTGCTGGTAAAAGGAAGGTTTGAATAATGTCTCGTATAGGAAAAATGCCGGTCCCCATACCGGCCAAGACAGAGGTTGAAATCAAGGGCTCTGATATCACCGTCAAAGGTCCCAAAGGAACTTTGACCCGAGAGCTCCATCCGGCCATGCAGGTTGCCGTCGAGGACCGCGAAATCCTGGTGAAGCGTCCTTCCGATAACAAGGAACACCGGGCGCTGCACGGCCTGACCCGGGCTCTTATCCATAACATGGTGGAGGGCGTTACGAAGGGTTATAAGCGCGAACTGCTGATGGTCGGAGTCGGTTACCGGGCTGAGGTCCGGGAACGCAGCCTGGTTATGTACCTGGGATATTCCCATCCGATTATTTTTATCCCGCCGGAGGGAGTTTTCGTCAGCGTCATGCCCAAGGAAAGTAAGATTACAGTAGAAGGTATCGATAAAGAGCTGGTCGGCCAGACGGCGGCCAAAATTCGTTCTTTCCGCAAACCCGAACCCTACAAGGGCAAGGGCGTTCGGTATATCGATGAAAAGGTCAGAATCAAAGCCGGTAAAACTGCCGGTTAATATAATGGTGTGGTAAAATGGCGGATAAAAACATCGTAAAAAACAAAAAGGCCGACCGTCGTCGCCGGCGGGTGCGGAGTAAAATTTTCGGCACTCCCGAATGTCCCCGGTTGACCGTTTCCCGGTCGTTGAAAAACGTCACCGTTCAGATTATTGACGACGAGAAAAAGATTACCCTGGTCGGGCTGGCGTCCAATTCCAAGGAAATTCTCAAGGACATCAAACCCACCGAAAAGAAGACCGAGGCGGCCCACAAAGTAGGTCTGAAAATTGCCGAATTGGCCAAGGCCAAGGGTATCGAAAAAGTCGTCTTCGACCGCAACCAGTATCGTTTTCACGGCCGGATAAAGGCGGTGGCGGAAGGCGCTCGCAAGGGCGGTTTGAAATTTTAATTGAAAAATGTTGGTCACTTATATAGATGAGGTAAAGATTGACGAAGTTTGAAATGGATCCCCTCGAGTTCGAGGAAAAAGTAATCAATGTCAACCGGGTTGCCAAGGTGGTCAAGGGCGGCCGGCGTTTCAGCTTTACGGCGCTGGTTACGGTCGGCGACAAAAAGGGCAAAGTCGGTATCGGGCTGGGCAAAGCCTCCGAAGTCTCGGAAGCGATTCGCAAGGGAACCGAAGCGGCCAAGCGCAGTATGGTCAAGATTAACCTGATCAAGGGAACCATTCCCCATCGAATCGACGGGGTGTTCGGGTCCTCGACCGTGGTTATGCGTCCGGCCTCACCGGGTACCGGTGTGATTGCCGGCGGCGCCGCCCGCGCGGTTCTGGAAGCTTTGGGCGTCCAGGATATCCTGGCGAAGGCACTGGGCAGCCGGAATCCCAACAACGTGGTAAAAGCGACCATGAACGGTCTTAAAAACTTACGCACCAAAAAACAGGAAATCAGTCTCCGCGAGGAAGCCTGATACCTGTGAGTGAAGGGTCTTGAAAATGGGCAGACTGAAAATAACGCAGATTAAAAGCACTATTGACCGCAAGGAGCCTCAGAAACGAACTATCAAGGCTCTGGGCTTAGGGAAAATTCGTCGTACCGTAATCCATAACGACACGCCCCAGATCAGAGGAATGGTCCGGGCGGTCGCCCATCTGATTGCGGTGGAAGAGATAGATTAAACATATTTTAGATATAGAGGCTTGCAGTGGAATTACATGATTTAAAGCCGCCGAAAGGTTCGAAAAAAAGCCGCAAGCGGGTTGGTCGCGGGTCCGGCAGCGGTCTGGGCAAAACCTCCGGACGGGGGCATAAAGGCCAGCGCTCCCGAAGCGGTTTCACCTCGAGAATCGGATATGAAGGCGGACAGATGCCGTTGCACCGTCGCGTGCCGAAATTTGGCTTTACCAATATCTTCAAGAAAGAATATCAGATTGTCAACCTGGCCGACCTGAACCGGTGCGAAGCCGGGGAAATTACCGGCGAAACCCTGCAAAAGGCCGGGCTGGTAAAAAACACCAAAATTCCGATAAAAATTCTTGGTAAAGGTGAGGTAGAAAAGGCTTTTACAATTAAAGCCGCAGCTTTCAGTAAAACAGCTGTTGCCAAAATTGAGGCGGCCGGCGGAAAGACCGAGGTGATCTAGTGCTAGAGTCTTTTAAGTCAATCTTCAAGGTTGAAGAGCTGAGAAAAAGGATTTTATATACTCTTGGCCTCTTAGTTGTCTATCGTATCGGCGGGCATATCCCGACCCCGGGTGTGGACGGCTCGATTCTAACCCAGGCCCTTTCATCGCAATCGATTTTCGGCCTCCTGGACCTCTTCGCCGGAGGAGCTTTCGCCAAGGCGACGATTTTCGCTATGGGTATTATGCCCTATATCTCGGCCTCCATTATGCTCCAGTTGCTGGGTGCGGTAGTCCCGTACCTGCAGCGACTACAGCGCGAGGGTGAAGAAGGTCGACGCAAGATTACCCAGTACACGAGATATTTAACGGTGTTAATCGCCGCCCTGCAAGCCTGGGGAACATCGGTGTTTATCACTTCCATCAACTTCAACGGTGTCCCGGCCGTGCACATGTCAACCACCTGGTTTATCCCGCTCACCATTCTGACGTTTACCTGCGGGACGATATTTATCATGTGGCTGGGGGAACAGATTACCGAAAAGGGAATAGGCAACGGAATTTCCCTGATTATTTTCATAGGCATTATCGCCCGCTTCCCTGACGCCGTGATTGAGGAAGTGATGTTCATGTGGCACGGCACCCGACCGATTTATCTGGAAATCATCATGGTCGTCCTGATGGTTGGCGTTATCGCCGCCGTTATTCTGATGACGCGGGCGCAGCGGAGAATTCCGGTGCAGTATCCCCGCAAGGTGGTCGGACGCAAGGTCTTCGGTGGCGCTACGACGCACCTGCCGCTGTCGGTCAACTCGGCCGGTGTTATCCCGATTATTTTCGCCCAGTCGATTATGTTCCTGCCGTCCACGGTTGCCCAGCTCTTTCCCGAGACGGAATGGCTGCAGAACCTGATGGCGGTCTGGCTGGCTCCGGGGGCTTTCTGGTATTCGATTATTTACGGTCTCATTATTATATTCTTTGCTTATTTTTATACCGCGATTGTCTTCAACCCCATGGAGATGGCGGATAATATGCGCAAGAACGGCGGGTATATTCCCGGCATCCGACCCGGTAAAAACACCTCCGATTACATTGAAAAGATTCTGACGCGGATTACCCTGCCTGGCGCTATTTTCTTCGCTGCCATCGCTATTCTGCCCTGGGTGCTGATCAGCCGGGCCAACGTCAACTTCTTCTTCGGCGGCACCGGTCTTCTGATTGTCGTGGGCGTGGCGCTGGATACCCTCCAGCAGATAGAATCGCACCTGTTGATGAGACATTATGACGGCTTCATGAAAAAAGGGAAAATAAGAGGAAGGTCAATGTAGTTATGAATCTGGTTTTTTTGGGCCCTCCCGGGTCTGGCAAAGGAACGCAGGCGATACGCGTAGCGGAAAAACTCAATATCGTTCATCTCTCCACCGGTGATATGCTACGGGAAGCCGTGAAAAACGGCACCGTGCTGGGCAAAAGAGCCGAAGCGTTCATGAAAAAGGGAGAGCTGGTACCCGACGAACTGATAATCGGGATGATTGAAGCTAAAGTTACCTCCGGTGATTTGAGCCGCGGTTTTATTCTGGACGGTTTCCCCCGGACTATCCCCCAGGCGGAGAGCCTGAAAGAGATGTTCGACAATAACGATATCGCCCTTGACAAGGCGGTTTTGCTGACGGTTTCCGACGAGGAGATAATCAAGCGCATCAAGGGCCGCGCCGAACAGGAAGGCCGCGCTGACGACACCGAGGATGTCGCCCGCAACCGCCTCGACGTTTACCGCAAACAGACCGCACCGATTGTCGATTTCTACCGGAAAGAGTCGATCTTGACCGAGGTCAGGGGCGAGGATACGATGGATAACGTTTTTAAAGCTATAATAAAAACGCTGAGTAAATAGAAAGTTTTGATGATAATTCTTAAGAACAAAGATGAGATCGAAATCATGCGCCGGGCGGGCCGGGTGGTGAGCCGGACGCTCGATATGGTGGGTGAGGTTCTCAAACCCGGTATGACCACCGCCGAGCTCGACCGCCTGATTGAGGATTTCATCCGGGCTGCCGGTGCTATCCCGGGTTTTAAGGATTATCAGGGTTTCCCGGCTTCGGCCTGTATCTCCATCGACGATGAGGTCGTTCACGGTATCCCCGGCAAGAAAAAGATAAAAGAAGGGGATATCGTTTCGGTTGATGTCGGCTCGATTGTTGACAATTTTTACGGGGATTCCGCCCGCACTTACGCGGTCGGGAAGATATCACCGGAAAAGAAGCGCCTGATGGAAGTAACTTACAAATCCCTGCTGGCCGGTATTGACAAAGCCAGAAAAGGTAATAAATTAGGTGAGATTTCCGCGGCCGTCCAGCGGGTTGCCGAGGATGCCGGGTTCGGGGTCGTGCGCCTGCTGGT
>JAFGNW010000164.1 GCA_016926795.1 Candidatus Zixiibacteriota bacterium | reverse complement strand
TATAAACATGTTTACCGTTAATGCCTTTCCGAGACAGAAGGCCTTCTTTGCGTTTTTTTGTGTTTTTTTGATTATTTTGACTGTATCGATTGACACGAAAGCCCAGGAAAACGCCGCCACCCTTCCACCCTTGCCCGCAACAATAGACTCCGAATCAAGGCCGCACCAGGATTTGCTTTTATTCGGATTCGGCGAATTGATAATGCACAGCTGGGGCGTTAAGGGGAATATCAAGGCTTTCGAACTGAACAACTCATCGTTCAAAGATGACTTTTCCAGCAATTATCGAACCTCACTGTTCGCCAACGGCAATCTCAACAAAAAGTTTTTTATCGACGGCGTGGCGGTTCTGGATTCGCGTATCGACGATGAGTATCGCAATGCCGACCCTTCGTTGTTCCGGATGAAGATGTCGGTAAAATCCACCGAGCCGCTCTGGGACAGCTGGCGCTTTACGGGTGAGACGGTTTACGACCCCAACCATCTCTGGGAGTTCGGCAATCTCGACACCCGTCTGTTGTACCAGCCCCAGGAACCCGCCCGGCTGGAACTGCTGGCCCGGCTGGAATCCGACGAGCACGGTTATATCGACGGCGGTTCGCTCCGGCCCAGTTTCAAGGACAGCAAGTTTACTCTTTACCAGCGGTCGCTGTTCGGCGGTTATGCCGATGTGTACAGCGGCCCGGTGGGAGTTGAAGCCGTCGGCGGCAAGCTGGAAGGAAAAACCTTCCGCGAGGGAGCCGTGGTGGGCATCCGGGCCGATGGGACCACCGGCCCGTTCGATTTACAGTACGCCCCGGTTACCCGCGGCAGCGAGACGGTCAAGATAGAAACCCGGGACCGTTTCAACGAATCAACCGTGCTATCCTCGCGCACCCTTAACCGTGACCAGGATTACACCGTGGACTATGAGCGCGGCCGGATAATTCTGTATCAACCGGTGTCCAGCGAGACGATGGCCTCCGACCCGGTGTATATCGTCATCACCTATGACTATCAGCGTTACGAAAACGACGAGCTTATCGGCGGGCGGGCGCGGGTCATGCCGTCTGATAACGGCCGGGCGAGCGTTTCCTACCTGCACCGTATCGTTGACGACAACGCCACCGGCGCCGGCATTGACGAACCCGAGGACTTGATGGCAGCTGATGCCAAGTTTGACATGAAAGAATACGGTAAGGCTTATGTCGAGGTAGCCGGTTCCGAGAATCCCAACATTGACGAAACCAACAGCGCTTTCCGGGCGGGCTGGGAAGGCAGCGTCGTCTCCGGGCTCAACCTGAAAGCCGTCTATCAGCGGGTCGAGGACCAGTACCGGTCGTTCGGCAACACCGACTTGAACCCGACCAAGAACCAGCGGCGGCTGCAACTGGCCGGAAGTTACGACCTGACCGAGGACCAGACACTGTCGGCCTCGTTCAACCAGATTCGCGGCCTGGAAGCTAACGGAGAGTTCAACACCTACGCCGGACGCCGCGATGAAAAGATTTACGGCCTGGGATACCAGAACCAGCTTTCCGACAATTTCCGTTTCGGCGTGAATGTCGAACGGCGCGATGTCGAGAACGCCGACGACCCCTCCACCGAAGACAACTACCAGAACCGGTTGATTATCGATGCCAGCGGCAAACAGGACAGCGTGATTTTCCTGGACCGTTTTTACTACGGACTGCATTATGAATACATCGCCAAGCGCAACAATCTCTCCGGCGGCACCGGCAACACCAACGGCAACCAGATAGCCGTCAGCCTGGCCGGCGAGCCCTCGCAGCGCACCCGACTGGAACTGACCCAGAAACTGCGGCTGCTCAACGACCGCGATCTGGACCTTTATACCGAGCGTGTCGACGCTACCTTCGCTTCAGCCCGGTACCAGCCGCGCGATGACCTGAGCACCAAAGCCACTCTGGAATATAAAAGATATACCGCTCCCGGCGACAAGCTGAGTTTCTGGGAGGATGACCCGACCAAGATAGAGCGGTCGGGAACCATCGCTTTAGAATATATTCCGGTTGAGAAAGTCAAGGGTCTGGCGAAAGCGGGACGTTACGAAATCGAACAATGGTGGTACGACGTCGACTCGACCTCGTGCAGCACCAATGATTTCGTCCTGGCCCAGGCCACCTACTTCTACAGTCACCACCTGTCTTTCAACGCTGAGAGCGAATACACCCGGCGGGTGATAGAAAACAACAGCACCTCCCGCGAAAAAATCTGGGATCTTGGTCTGCGGGTCAACTGGAACAAAAATCACCTGAACGAATTCACCGCCGGGCTGGTTCGCCGCTGGCAGTTGAGCGATTACCTGCAGGTCAAAGAATTGACCTCGACCTCTTATATCATTTTAGTCAACGGTTCCATCGGGCTGGGATACGGCCTGTTCGCCCGGGCTTCCGTCAAAGACTACTTGTTAAGAGACCTTTTTGAGGATGAGAAAACGCACATTATCCTCGAAGCGGGTTATGAAAACGCCCGGTGGTACCGCGTATCGCTCGGATTCGAACGAATAGAGAGCCAACCCGATGAACTCTTCCCCGATAATTATTATCGCGGCCAGGGAGTGTTCATCAGGCTGGTCGGAAAGTTTTAGGAGGGTACCGTCATGAATAGAATAAAACAAATCAGATTTCCGCTCTATTCAATAATCATGTTGATTATCATAAGCGGCACACTCCTGACTTCCGGTAATGTTCTGGCCGATACTGCCAACACCGACAACCTGTTATGCCCGCCCCCGGTGGCCGACTTTAGATACAAAATAACACCGGATTGTGATTCCGCGGTAGCGGAATTCTTCGACCTGTCCACCGGCACCATTACGACCCGGGAATGGGATTTCGGCGACGGGACAACCTCGTCTTTACAGAATCCCGTTCATATATATGATACTCCCGGTATTTACATGGTGACCTTGATCGTAACCGGGCCGTACGGCGCCGACACCGTTTCCAAACCGGTCACGGTGACTCTATTGCCCTATCCGATATCTGATTTCCTGGCCATTCCGGATTCGGGGAGCGTCTCCCTGAGAGTGTACTTCATCGACCGTTCAATCAATGCCACTTCGATTTTATGGCGCTTCGGCGACGGTAGCACCTCGATCGAGAGGGACCCCATTCATACTTATTCTTCACCCGGCACTTATACCGCCTGGCAAATCGTTACCAATATATGCGGCCCTGATAGCACCTGGAAGGATATTAAAGTGACAGAGGGTTTGCACGCCGATTTCGGCTACCCGGACACCATCTGCATTTATAATTCGGTGCAGTTTAAAGACCTGTCCACCGGTAACATTACAAACTGGTTCTGGGATTTCGGCGATGGCGGCACCTCTAACGCGCAAAACCCCTGGCACACTTATACTGCTCTGGGAATGTACGATGTCAGCCTGACTGTATATGGTCCGGGCGGTTCCGATGATACGACCAAGTATGATTACATCCTGGTCATAGGTCCACCCACCCCGAAATTTACCGCGGTACCTGATTCAGGTAACGTGCCTTTAATAGTTCATTTCACCGACCAGTCAATCGACGCCGACACCGTTATCTGGCGTTTCGGTGACGGTGATACTTCGATAGCTATCAATCCTTCGCATACATACAGACAGGTCGGCACCTATACCGCCTGGCAAATTGTGGCCAACGAATGCGGCCGGGACAGCACCGACAGGGAAATCAAAGTAACGCAGTGGCTGCACGCTGATTTCGGCTACCCGGATACTATTTGTGTCGATTCTTTCGTTCAGTTTACCGACTTGTCCACGCCGGTAGGTGAAATAACCGGCTGGTCATGGAATTTCGGCGACGGCGGCACCTCGATTGAGCAGAACCCCAGGCACACCTATACCGTTGTGGGAACATACGACGTCAGTCTGGCTGTAACCGGATCCGCCGGTTTTGACGACACCATCAAATATAATTACATCGTTGTCGAAGGTCTTGCTGTCGCTGGCTTTACAGCGGATAAAACCTCAGGCCGAGTCCCGCTGACGGTTCAGTTCACCAACCAAGCCGTAGATGACACATTGATCATCTGGCGTTTCGGTGATGGAGATACATCTTTAGCTCTTAATCCGTCTCATACTTATACCTCGCCGGGTACATATACAGCCTGGCAGATTGTGGAAAATGAGTGCTGCCGTGACAGTGACTATGTAATTATTGAAGTGCAGGGTCTGCACGCCGATTTTGGCTACCCGGACACCATCTGTGTCGATTCTTTCGTGCAGTTTGTCGACCTGTCCACCCCGGTAGGTGAAATAACCGGCTGGTCGTGGACTTTTGGCGACGGCAGCACCTCGATCGAACAGAACCCCAAACATACTTACACTGCCGTGGGAATATATGATGTCAGCCTGACAGTTACCGGCCCTTTGGGCTCCGACGACACAACAAAGTACGATTATATCCTCGTCATCGACAAGCCTACCGCAGCTTTCACGCCCGATCGGGACTTCGGACCAAGACCCTTGACGGTTAATTTCACCAATCATTCTATCGGTGCCGATTCGGTCTTCTGGAACTTCGGCGACAATACAACCGACACAGCCTTGAATCCGACCCATGTTTACACCGATACCGGTACTTACTATGTCAAGATGACAGTCACTAACAAGTGCGGCGAAGATACTGCCGAGCATACTATCAGGGTCCTTGAACGCACCGGTGAACTCACTATCTCCAAGCTGGTCGACAAACCGTTTGCCGAGGCGGGCGAGGTTCTTACCTATTTCGTCGCCCTTATCAATACTGGCGACGAGACGGTTTACAACGTCGAAATCAGTGACACCATTCCGGACACCACCGTTTTCGTGACCGGTTCCGCCCAGGACGACCCCGTCTATGGCGGCGATGCCGTCGTTTATCACGGCTTTAACAATGATATTTACTGGACGGTTGACTCGATTGTAATCGGTCAGTCGCTTATGATGCAGTTCCAGGTCACCGTTGACAATGACGCTCCCAACGGACATGTGGTTGTCAACCGGGCCAGCATTATCGGGCCGCCCCCTTACAACGGCTGGGCCGAGGCTCAGACTACCATCTTGGCGCCCGAGATCACGCTTACCAAGGTAGCCGACCCGACTATTGCCAAACGGGGCGACACCGTCCGATACACCGTGCGAGCCTACAACAACGGCGACAGCCCGGTGCTGGCCGCCTACCTGGTTGATGATATACCCGATGTGTTCGACTATATTGTCAACTCCTGCGAGGTCAACCACGTCGCCGTAACCCCGACCGGTGCGGATACGCTGAATATCGACGTCGGCGATATCGGCATCGACGATTCGGTGGTGATTACCTATCTTGTCGAGATAACCAGTCAGGCCGACACGGGCGCCACCTATCGAAACTTTGCCATGCTCTACGAGGGTAACGGCGGCACCCGCAGTCCCAACCTGAGTCTGGCCGGCCGCAGCTGGGGACCCGTCTGGGCTGATGTCTCGCTCATCACCCCGCCGCTTCTGGTGGAAAAGAAAGCCGGTAAAGCCAGCGCTCTACCGGGTGATATCGTTCCCTATCTGATTACCGTGACAAACACCTCCCCGGCGACGGCGGAGAACGTCATCGTTATCGACACCATGCCTGCGGGCTTCATTTATATACCCCAGACCTCGGTCATAAACGACCTGCCGGCGCCCGACCCGGTTGGAGATAATCCCTTCGAATGGTCGCTCGGCGACTTGGCTTCGGGTGAATCAGCCACTATCATGTACGCCATTCAGGTCTCCACGCAGGCCAAAACGGGCATCAACGACAACGTGGTCTGGGCTTTCGCCAACCTGTTCCGTCCGTCCCGCGCCGAGGCTCGCGTCATGGTCCTGAGCCAGAAATTCGAAGGCACCATACGAGGCCGGCTCATCGTCGATTGCGACGGTGACTTCAATCCCGACACCGATGAGGTGCCGGTCGGCGTCGATATTTATCTCGACGATGGCTACCAGTCGCATTCCAACGAAAAGGGCATGTTCTACTTCAGCGCCGTCCGCGCCGGTGAACACGCCGTCAAGATTGACAAGCGCGACCTGAAGGCGCTCGGTTATCACTTGATTGACGATCAGACGGAAGCGGTCTTCTGCCATGTCCATGAAATGGGCGAATCGTACATCATATTCCGCATCTGTCCGGACCAGCCGGTACTGTCGGTTCTCAAAGAGGCGGCCATCCTGCCGCGGGCTCGCGTTACCAAAACCGCCCGTATCGACACCACCCTCATAACCGACACCACCGGCATAACCGTCGATTATGAGATAGACATCGAATCCAACGGCGGCGCCGACCCGACCCTG
>JAFGNW010000163.1 GCA_016926795.1 Candidatus Zixiibacteriota bacterium | reverse complement strand
ATGAAATAAATAATATTCGTGAAGGAAAAAGGATAATACAAAATGGAGATGTTCAATTCAAAGTATATTATATAGATTGGGAAGAACGCGTATTCCCCGGAGAAACAATTGACATATTAGGTTCTAATTCAAACCATCTTCTCATTTATGAATTTAATCGAGATGTTTTGTTTAAAGTTAAAAATGAGACAATTTCATTAGATTACTCCCTATACTTTGAGGATCATCCGCCAATAAAGGAATCAATAGATTTTAAGAAACTGAATGCTTTTTAAAAGTTGCGTCAGGTCTTGTCCGCCTGGGCGGATGTGACCTGACGATATTTTTTCCAATGCAAATCAAACCTCGTTCCCGCGCTCCGCTTTGGAACACCAAGCGTCATGCTCCGTGTCATTCAACAATAGTGTATAAGAAAAAGGCACAACCGTAAAAACGGCTGTGCCTTTCTTTCAGGGAGGGTCGGTCAGGGGTTCGACTCTGGTTGAGTCGCAGATGACAGGCACAAATTTGTCTTCAACCATATCTCCTGTTTTTCCGGCATCTGCATCCTTCCGCCGCTGGGACCACCACCCTGACCACCTCCTGGCGGGCGTCCGCCGCCCATACCGCCCGGAGGACCGCCGCCCATGCCCCCGCCGGGACCACCGCCGGGTCTGCTTTTCATTTCCGGCCTATCACCCCACTCGAAACCGATCCCGATTTTCTCCCCGGCTTGCGTATCAACGCCGTAATAATTCAAAACGCTCTTTTGCAGGGGAATTTTAAATTCGTAAGTGTAAAAGCCCTGCACCATCTCGCAGGCAACCTGCGGTCCCTCGCGGCCGTCAACCGGAATGATTTTCTCCACCAGCCGTTCCTTGTCATAAACCATCAACTGATTTTCGGGCGTTTCTCTCTGCCGGTCGGGCATTGTCCGGCTTTCGGGCATATTGGGCATATTATTCATCTGCGCCATCTGCGCCGAATCGAGCTTCGGTCCGCCGTTAAACTTAATGCCGAAATCCTTACTCTTTTTACCTTCACTATCCACCCAGACAGAAATCCCGCTCATACGAATAATCCGCGCCCATTGCTGGTCGGTAAAACGAAAGATGATATATAAATTAACCGAGTCGTTGGCCAGCCCCAGCGAAACGTTCTGGTCCTTGAAAAAGGTGGTGGGCATATTGTTCCAGTCGTCGAACCGACCGTCAACCGTAACCCCAACGGCGTTCCAGCGGCAGGGCACATCTTCCCCGCTGTTACAGCCGACGAAGAGAAAAATCGATAACAAATTGATAGACAGCACGAATCCGAACCATTTCCCTGCTCTCTTTAATTGACTCACTCCGACCTCACTTTTTATGTTCTTAAACTTCTATTGATTTAAGACAGCCGGAAGGTAAAAAAAGATTAATTGGATATTATTTAATTAGGGAGTAGAGGAATTAAAGTTACTGGTCGACTCCGCTCAAAGTGACTTAAGAACACCCCGGTCAACGTTCCCACGGAAACCGTGGGAACGAGTCAAAGATACGTTCCCGAGAAGAAACGGGGGAACGAAATTGAACTGGCTTGAGTATGAAGCAGATGCTTTAAAATGATATGAATAATATACTACCAGGATTTGCCACGGCGATGATTTTTGTGTTCTTTTTTCCGGAATCCGCCGCTATCCCGTTCATAATCATCTCGGAATTTGTCGATTCCTTTAGGCTTTCGTAATTCTTTCACCCCTTTGTTATGCATTTCATAGACCTCGTCGCAATCCTCACAAACGACCACAAAACGGTCCTTGCCATCTTCTTCTTCAATGTGCAGGTTTCGACTCCCGCACTTGGGACAGGATTTTAAAGCCATGTTTTTCGGCATTTTCTCAACTCCGCAAAGAAAACGTATTTAATCAGATTAAGTTTAACGGTAATTTTTTTTAAGCTATGGATGTTCTCAAAGTAAGCAATACCTCCAGGTTTATCCCGAAGTTAAGCGGACCCTTTTATTACTTTCCGAAGCAATAATACAAAAAAAAGTCCTTTTCGCAACCCAAAAATCCTCACAGTCCGAGCATTTCGAAGGCGTCGGGGAGATAGTCGATAATATCACCGGCAATCAGGGCGCGTTCGGTAAGCTCTTCGGCGGCCAGGTCTCCCGCGAGGCCGTGCAGGAAAACCCCGCAGAGAGCGGCTTCGAGAGGTTCCAGCCCCTGTGCCAGAAACGAACCGACCATTCCCGACAGGACATCCCCCGACCCGCCCGAGGCCATTCCGGAATTCCCGGTCTGGTTGAAATAACAGAGACCGTCGGGAGCACCGACTATGGTCGGGCTGCCTTTGAGGACCAGGACGACTTTGTATTCGGCGGTGAAATCCCGAACTATATCCGCCTTCGCCAGGTAATTATCGGGTATCGTCCAGCCGGTCAGGTTTCTGAACTCTCCCGGGTGCGGTGTCAGCACCAACGGGGCGGGACAGCCTTTAATATATTCGGTATGACCGGCCAGGGCGTTGAGACCGTCAGCGTCGATAAGCGCCGGGCGGTCGAGTTTTTCCAGCAGGCGGCGCACCAGTTCGAACGTCTCCCGGTGTCGGCCGATACCCGGGCCGATAACCAGGGCGTCATGGTCACCGATATATTTTCTGATTTCGCCCAGCCCCCGTAGTGCCAGGGCGCCTTTTTTAGCGACATCGGGCAGGGGCGCGGTCATGACTTCGGTTAATTTCACAGCCAGCACCGGCTGAACGGTTTTGGGACAACCGACCTT
>JAFGNW010000162.1 GCA_016926795.1 Candidatus Zixiibacteriota bacterium | reverse complement strand
CTTCTGTTCTTGAGTCATCTGACATTCCTCCAATGAATAAATCTCACTGTTTATATCGGCATGTCAGATTAAGTCTTGACTATCTCACTTAAATATCCGCCCAAACTTGCCCGTAAACTAGATTCCGTATATATAAATATACCCATCATCATTCCAGCTTTTAATCCCTTCGACAGCACATTCTGGCTGGCGTTCTGGGGTTATGATTTTGCTTATATTATTAATAAAAAGGGAAAACTTATTGACAGTCTTCCGTTTTCTTCACCTGATTATATCGCACCGCAACCGCCCGTATCAAGAATGAAATCACAAGCTGTTAACATGGACTGGCTTTCGAAATGGACGCCCTTAAGAGTCTTCAAATATGTCCCGCCAGGTTATTTTGTTCTGCAATTTAAAAAAAGCCGTGATATAGTTGAGGTCGATACGCTTCCTTTATATGGAACACTGATGTGGACAGCAGACCGTAAACCCGTCAAGCTCGAACTAGACCATCGCTGTTAACTGGCCGGGGTCCAACCTGACGGCCGCGTCATTTTCGCTAATTATGTAGTTGAAGACGAGCAAAGAAGGATTGAACTTCATATCGTCAGGATAATACCATGAAAAAGAAAATATTATTTATTATAATAACGGGTGTTTTATTAGTTGCGGTTTTATGGTTGTTTCCCGGAATAGGACCACGCGGCAGTGCGATAAACCCAGAATTATATCGTATCTTCTGTGAGGCCGTTATTGAGAAGGCAGAAGTTGATACTAAGTGGCATATCGCAATTTATCTCGATGTTAACGCCTGCCTGACCTGTAACGAGGATATGGATGCCTGGCGAGAAATGCAGGAAAAACTGCCCGGGTGTAATGCGGTCTTATCGTTGTGGGCGCCCAGGGAGGATTCGCTTGATGTCGCCCTGGCTATGGAACTCGAGGGTATGAAAGCCCCGGTTAATGTACTGGAGTCCGAAGCACTGGCGGCGCTGGGCTGGTCCGGAAAGCAGACGCCGATTAAAGTTCTGCTTGATAACCAATGCCAGCCGGTAAAGATTATTAACTGTTCGGGTAATTCCAGAACAGCTCGTCTTGCAATCGAAAAACTATTATCAGAATTAAGTTCATAATATGAAAATAAGTAAAATCATTGTTATGATGGCACCCGTAATACTTATGATATCACTGTTTATATTCGGCTGTATCGGATTGCCCGGGTATGTTTATAATATCAGTAACACTAAAATCGAACTGACCGTTAAACAACTGGTTGTCGAGAAAAGTGAATATTTCAAAAATCCTTTCACTTTTATGATTATTGTGGACAGCAGCCCCTGCGGTAAGATGCTGACTGAAACGATATGGTGGGCCGATTGGCAAAAACATATGATTGAACGCGACATAGGATTTGTTATTGCCACCAGCCGTGCGGATTCGATGGATGTAGTAATTGCGGCCGATCTCGATAATGTGAAGGCACCGGTACTGGTGCTTCCTTCGTGTGAAAAATATGTATCCGAACTGGATCCCTTCCCGGGAATTGTGCCT
Organism: Candidatus Zixiibacteriota bacterium; assembly: GCA_016926795.1. Lineage (GTDB taxonomy): Bacteria > Zixibacteria > MSB-5A5 > GN15 > FEB-12 > JAFGNW01. Next base: position 8,446 of record JAFGNW010000162.1, on the reverse strand, counting down.
TTGAAGATTCTGACTGATTCCACCGGTACAGTTATTTATGGCAAAGTATATATCCCCGATACTGCCGCGAGCAATAAAATGATATCGAAAATCGATTCTTTAATAAATTCGAAAATTACGGTTTCGGCGAAGTGAACGAAGGGACGGTGCGCAACTGGATCAAAAAGTTCGAGCTGTGCGAAATTGATTCGTAATTTTCGATATTAAGAATATTTCTTATTTAAACTCCACTTTCAAATCCAGCGTATCGGTGCCGCGCTCGACTTTAACGGTAGTGGTATCGCCCTTGCGGAATTTCTTCAGGGCGTTCATGTACATGTATATGTCGTCGACTTCCCGGTCGCCCATCTTGATAATCACATCGCCTTTCAAAATTCCGGCTCGTTCGGCCGGGCGGCCGCCGGAAACACCGTCAACCCGGAGGCCCTTAACATCGGAGATGAAATCCGGCATGATTCCCAGCGTAACCGAAAAATTCTGCGGCCCGCCGTAAGTGCTGTCGGATTTGGTCTTCAGGAAGGTCAGTTGATTAAAACTGGTGTCGAAATGCTCGGTTATATCGACAACGGTATTGGTGACTTTGACCATCCCGTCGTAATTGATTATTTCCATGACATCATCGGGTTTGTGGTAGTCCTCATGGACACCCGTGAAGAAAAACAGCACCGGGATACCGCTGTTGTAGAAAGGGGTATGGTCGGACGGTCCGGTACCCGATTCGCGGAACGACATTTTCAGAGGTGGTTCGGAGAGGGTATCGAAGTATTTTTTGAACTCTTCCGAGGTTCCCACACCCAATACCCCCAGCCCTTTTTCCTCCTCGCGCAGGCGGCCGATCATGTCCATATTGAACATCATGAATACTTTAGAGGAATCAACCGTCATGTTGTGGCTGAAATAGCTGGAGCCGAGAACGCCCTTTTCCTCGCCGGAAAAGGTAATGAACAGTATGGAATGTTTAAGGCGGTTCTGGTTGGCTTTGAAATACCGAGCCAGTTCGAGTACTCCGGAGGTACCGGAGGCGTTGTCATCGGCGCCGGGATGTATCATCTTTTGTTCCCCTCGGTAGCGCGATGACGGCCCGCCCCAGCCGAGATGGTCGTAATGGGCGCCGATAATGATGGTGGTGTCGGTTTTGCCCGGCAGATACGCGACGACGTTGTAACCGGTATCGGGAATGTGCACCAGTTCGGTTTCACCCCGGGCGCTGAAGAGCCGCGGTGCGTTTATATCGATTCCCAGCTTTTCAAAAGCTGTCCGCCGAAGGAAAATGATGGGTATATCCCGGGGGTGTACCCGGGTGGCGCCGAGAAACAACAGGGTGTCGTCGTGACCTTCGGGAGTGTAAAAGAAAATTCCGCTGACGTTGTGGTCCTGGGCGGTGATAATCTTATCGGTCAGGGAGCTGTACCGGTCGAAATCGACGGCGTTGCTGTCGGTGTCGGCGGTATCCTCGGATTCCGGGGCGAAGCGTTTGATAAGCACCGCCTTGCCCTCGACATCGAGACCGGCATAGTCGTTCCAGGCGCTGTCCTCGGTTGTGATACCGTAATTGACCGGGACAATTTCGGGAAAATCGAATGCGGCGTTGGCCGACTGAAGCAGGGGGGTGAAGTCTGTGTTAAGTTCGAGTTCCGTACCGTTTACCGCCAGGTAGTTGTTCTTGCCGAAATCGATTTTTTTGATAAATTCGAAGGCCTGGAAATATGTATCGCTGTTGCCTTTGGGTTCGAGACCGATGGTTTTGAAAACCCCGGCGATGTACCAAGCCGCTTTCCATTCGCCGACCTCGCCGGCCTCCCGGCCCTCGAGAGAATCCGCGGTTAAAACCGCCAGGTGTTCCCGGAAGGCTTCGGGGGTGAATTCATATGCCCGGTCGGCGGCATTACCGTTTAATATTAGAATGATGACTGATATCAGAAATGAAATTATGATTTTTCTCACGGGAACCCTTTCTCTTATATACGAAAGTATTAAATATCCAAATAAATTGAACCGTATGCGGTTTATAGCGGTTATATTATTTTATCGTTTGAGAAACATATATATTATACCTTGACTTGTAAAGTACAAGGTTTATTTATTGAAAGATTATACAACTTTTTTTTATAAACAGGGGCCAAATGAAAACTGAGAGCCGACGTGACACTTTCATTATACTTTCCGTTCTGATTATATTCGCAGCGGGGTACTTTATCGTAAAATTATTATCGCAGGACACACCACGGAGCGGGCGGGAAAATCAAAACGACATGGCTACGGCCATGGGGGAAATGAAGGATTTCCCTGAAGATTATGAATCGCTGGTAAATCTGGGAAACGATTTCATGGACCGGATGAATTATCCTATGGCGGCTGAAAGTTATCGCCGGGCGCTGGCTATAGACGGTTCCTCACTTGATGTCATCACCGATTACGGTGCCTGCCTGCACGGGATGGGATTGGTTGAACGGGCTAAAGACGAATTTACCAAAGTGCTTGCTCAAAATAAGGAACACCCCATCGCCAATTACGATATGGGTATTGTTTTTTATGACCTGGAACAGCCCGATTCCGCCCGCTATTACTGGGAGAAGTTTCTCGCGGTCGAGCCGGAGGGCAGGGCTGCCGAAGCTATTCGGGAATTTCTGAAGAAACTGGATGAATAAGGGATGACGTTGTTTACAAACTGGGCCGAAGCAACCTGGCTGATGCTGGTAGATTCGGCGTTTTTATTTATAATCGGGCTTGTCCTGGCGGGGCTTTTATGGCTTGTCATGAACGAGAAAAATATCAGCCGCCTGATTAGAGGCAGCGGCGTCAGGGGGGTGCTAAAAGCCGCCCTGCTGGGCATACCGCTGCCGCTGTGCTCCTGCTCGGTGTTGCCGGTGGCCGGTCAATTCAGGCGGTCCGGGGCTGATAAACCGAGCGTTATTTCGTTTCTAATTTCTACCCCGGAATCGGGGGTGGACTCTATCGCTTTGACCTACACCCTGACAGACCCGGTCCTGACAGTCGCCCGGCCGGTGACCGCTTTTCTGACGGCTTTTCTGGCCGGTACTGCCGAAACTTTTTTTAAGGATAAGCAAGAAATTATTCCGACCGTGACGGATGGGTGCGGGGATGAATGCGGCTGTGCCTGCTCAAATGCAGCCGACAATTCCGGGAATCAGAATATCGTAAAAAGAATTTTCTCGAGTGTAAAATATGCCTTTACCGACCTTCTCGGCGACCTGGCGCCCTACCTGTTCCTCGGTTTTGTGCTGGCCGGGCTGGTGGGAGCGCTTATAGCGGATAACCCGGTGAGTATCCCTGAGGTTTACAGGACCGGTTGGGCTGGGTATGCCGGGGCGATTGTTATCGGTTTGCCGCTTTATATCTGCGCTAGTTCATCCACCCCGCTGGCAGCGGTGCTGCTGACGGCGGGTTTCACCCCCGGGGCTGTTCTGGTATTCCTGATGGTCGGTCCGGCCACCAATATCGCCTCGCTGGTGGTTTTCAAGAAAATACTGGGTTTCCGGTCAACCGTGCGTTACCTGACCGCTATTGTGGTGGTGTCGATTTTCTGCGGCATTCTCACCGACCGGGTTTATGCGCTGTTGAATATCTCGGCGGAATATCATGACCGGGCGGCTGAACACGGGGTGGGGACAATTCATATTATCGCGGCCCTGGTGCTGGTCTTTTTTATCCTTTTCCATACCTATAAGTGGCTTTTGAAAAAGCTGTCATAATTTTTCCTTGAATTATATGGCAAAATGTTTTTTTTTGAGGTTGTGAGTATTCAAGCCGTCAATAAGAATTCCTGGACCGGGGCTTTCCTGGATTTTCTCTTTCCGCCGCTGTGCCTCGGATGCGGGGAGTATAATAGCGGTAAAATAGATATTTGTGATGATTGCCTTGAGGCGATTGACCGATACGAAAATCCTTTTTGCCTGAACTGCCGAGCCGAAATTACCAGTGAAAACGCCGCCTGTACTATTTGCGGCGAAGGTGCTTTTCTTATGTTTGCCTGGGGTAATTATATCGACCCGCTGAAACAGGTCATTATTCAATACAAATTCAAGGAGATAACGTCCCCTTCGCGAATTATCGCCGGGGCGGTTTGTGAACAGTTCGGGCTGCTTATCAAAAGCCTGGAAGCCGATATGCTGATTCCGATACCCCTTCATCCCAGCCGGGAATATTACCGCGGTTATAACCAGGCGACCCTGTTCGCCGAGCGGCTGGGGGAATTTCTCGATATTGAAGTCGATGATACCATCCTCTACCGAACCGAAAAACGCCGACCCCAGGCTCGCCTGAACGAGTATCGGCGAATGCGTAATATCCGGGGGGTGTTCAGTGTTGAGACCGGCCTTGATAATACGAACGGGAGGAAAGTCCTGCTGGTCGATGATGTTGTCACCAGCGGGGCGACGGTTTATGAGGCCAGAAGAACGCTGCAAAAAGCCGGGTTTTCGGTGACCGGGGTGATTGCCATGGCGCACGGGTTATAAAAATGGATGATACTTTTCGTTATTTACTCGATGATTACCGGCAGCATCTGAAATTGGAACGGGGTCTGTCGGAAAACAGTCTGAATGCCTATATCGCTGATCTGGCGGCTTTCGCTAATACGGTCAAGGGTAAAAGTCCCCTTAAAATCTCTCCGGTAGATATCAGTGGTTATTTTATGTCGCTGACCCGGAAGGGGCAGAAACCCGCCACTTTAGCCCGGAAAATTGCTTCTATTAAGGGCTTTTTCGCTTATTTGAAGGAAAATAACCGAATCAAGGAAAACCCGGCTCTGGTCTATGCCGCCCCGAAAATTGCCCGCTACCACCCGGATTATCTTTCAGCGACAGAGATTGCAAGCATAATAGAGGCAATCGAACCGGACTCAGCTTCGTACCTTCGGGACAAAACAATAATCGAGTTTCTTTACGGCAGCGGCCTGCGTCTGTCGGAGCTGATCAATCTGAAAATATCTGATATGGAACTTGAGGCCGGTTTTTTAAGGATTTTGGGTAAAGGAAACAAACAGCGATTAGTACCGGTGGGGGAGTATGCCAAAAAAACCGTAACTTCTTATCTTGAAACAAGAAAAGAACCGCATATTAAAGATATGGATTACCTGTTGTTAAACCGGTTCAGTCGAAAATTTTCCCGGGTCGGACTGTGGAAAATTATCAAAAAAATCGTCCTCCGGGCGGGCATATCCAAAAAGGTCACCCCCCATACTTTCCGGCATTCTTTCGCCACCCATCTTATTGAAGGCGGGGCGGATCTGAGAATAGTGCAAGAAATGCTCGGTCATGCCGATATATCTACTACGGAAATTTATACCAAAATTGACCGGGATTATATTATTGCCGAACACCGAAAATACCATCCTCGAGAGCTGGGCGGAGATAAGAAGAGCTGACCTTGCCGTAGCGCCGGTTTATCATTTTGCCCTGATGCAGAAGGGGATAAATCTGGATTTTCACCTGAAACAGTTTTATCCCGGCCAGGAAATCTCTTTCCATTATTTCGATTCTTTCGAAAAACTGGTAACTATCTGTCAGCGCTTTCCCGTCAATGCCATCCTGATGGCCGGAAAGTCGGAATTCGTCCGCGAAATCGAGATGCTCCAGGCTATCAAAGGAAACGTCTTCCTGTCCATCATTCCGGTTATCCTCTACCATCCGGAGCCGTCGAATAATATAGTGGTAGCGGCCTTCGAAAACGGGGCCGAGGATTTCATCTACGGTGAATGGCTGGACAAACTGGTTGAGGTCCGGATACACCGGGTCATCGACCGCAACCGCCGGGATTTATCGATTAACCCTTCGACGCACCTGCCCGGCCCGGCCATGATTGAGTATGAAATCGACCGCCAGATTAAGATGGGTTCGGAGTTCGCCGTCTGCTACGCCGACCTCGATAATTTTAAAGCTTACAATGACTATTACGGTTATTCCTACGGCGACCGGGTTATCAAGCTGACCGCCAAAATAATAAGAGATGTGGTTTTCGATGTCTGCCGTGAGGGTTTCGTGGGGCATATAGCGGGCGATGATTTTATCTTCGTCATTCCCCGCGATATTGTCGAGAAAGTCTGTACCTGGGTTATAAAGAGTTTCGATGCCATGATACCTTACCGGTATGAGCACGAGGACCGGGAGCGGGGGTATATAACCACCGTCAGCCGCCGGGGGGAGCTGGAAAACTATCCTATCCTGACTATCTCCATCGCCGTGATGATAAACGATAACGGCAAGTTTTCCCATGTCGGGGAGCTATCCCGGATGCTGGCCGATTTGAAGAAAGCCACCAAGCAGAAAGCCGGTTCCAACTTCATGATCGAAAGAAGAAAAAAGTATTAATAATACTATTATTAAAAAGGCAGCCCGTTTAATGCGGGCTGCCTTTTTACATATATACAAAGATATTACACTTTGCCTTTCCTGAAAGCCAGGTGGGCCAGGGTGGTCGTTAACAGGGCGATGGCTATCAATGACAGCCAGGGGCCGAACGAGCCGCTCAGGCTGCCCAGCATATCCTGGTGTCGGTCATAATATTCGGCGTAAGCCGGCCAGAGACCGATCATGAAAGCTACTACCACCCCGATGACACCGTCGCCGGCAACCAGCCCCGAGGCGAACAGAATACCCCGCAGGTTTTGCCGGTTGAACTGTTCCTTGTTTTTAAAGTATTTTTTTACCGCGAAAGCGACAATACCGCCGGTCATAATGGGCGTGGACAACGACAGAGGCAGATACAGGCCGATAGCGAAAGGCAGGGAGGAGATGCCGAGGAGTTCTACTGCCACGGCTATCATACCGCCGACGATAATGGGCAGCCAGGGGAGGTTGGCATTCATTATGCCCTGCACCACCACCGCCATGACGTTGGCCTGCGGGGCCAGCAACGGTTCGCGGCTGGTGGCGCCCTCGACAAAACCGAATACTTCGTTAAGATAATACAGGGTGAAACCCATCGCCAGGGCGGGGAAAATCAGCCCGATAAATTCGGTTAGCTGCTGTTTCCAGGGTGTGGCTCCCAGCAGGTAGCCGGTTTTGAGGTCCTGGGCGATGTCGCCCGACATACACACCGCAATACAGACAATCGAGCCGACTGACATGGCGGTTACCATTCCAGCCGTACCCTCGACACCGAAATAAATAAGAATCGTGCAGGTGGCCAGAAGAGTGGCTATCGTCATGCCCGACACCGGCGACGATGACGAGCCGACAATACCGACAATCCGGGCGGCTACCACCACGAAGAAAAAGCCGAACAAAACGGCGATAGCCGAGCCGAGAATACCCAGGTCCGTCCCCGGCAGCAGCCAGATGGCGATAATAACCACCAGGACGCCCAGCAGGACCCATTTCATGGGCAGGTCGCGGTCGGTGCGGATGGTTTCAGTTGCGGCTTTCTTGCCGCCGATAAGTTCGCCAAAACCCTGCTTGAATGATGAGACAATCACGGGCAGGGATTTAAGGAGGGAGATAAAACCGCCAACCGCCACAGCACCCACCCCGAGATACTTGATATAGGCGTTTCGGAGTTGACCGGGGTCCATCTCATTGAGGGGGATGGTTCCGGGTGCGATAATTATGCCCGGAATCTGGTCGCCGATAAAGGATAAAAGCGGGCCGATACCCAGATAACCCAGCACGGCGCCGCTGAGCATCAGAGCGGCTATTTGGGGTCCGATAATATAGCCTACCCCCAGAAGCACCGGGGTGGCATCCATCCCGATAGTGCCACCTTTTAAAAAGCCCTTGAAATTGTGTTCCGGGGTCTGGGGCCAGAGGCGGAGCATGTCATAGCCTATTTTAAAAAGCGCCCCCAAACCGATACCTGAAAAAACCAGCCGGGCTTTACCGCCCCCCTCGTCGCCGGCCACGATAATCTCGGCGCAGGCAGTGCCTTCGGGAAACTTTAGTTTACCGTGTTCCTTTTCGACCAGGTAACGCCGCAGGGGAATCATCAGCAGAATGCCGAGTGCCCCGCCCAGCAGGGACAGCCAGAAAATCTGCATTTTGGAGATCTCGTGGTAATAGCCCTGGGCAATCAGTTGCTTGTTGGCCGCCCAGATGAAAAAGGCCGGAATGGTGAAGATAATCCCGGCGGCGAGTGATTCTCCGGCCGAACCGATCGTTTGGACGATATTGTTCTCAAGAATCGTGGATTTCTTGAAAAGAAAGTGTAAAACGGCCATCGAAATAACCGCGGCCGGAATTGAGGCTGACACCGTCATGCCGAATTTTACCCCAATGTAGGCGTTGGCCACTCCGAAAACCACCGATATGATGACACCCAGAATTATTGCTCTCCAGGTAACCTCGGGCATCGATTTATCGTGTGGAATTACGGGTGTGAATTTTTCTGTCTCGTTATTGTTGGTATTATTCAAAAAACCTCCAGAAGATGAATATATTCTTCCTTTGTATCGGTTAAGCTAAAGAATCCAAAGGGGGTAAGTCAAGCATTT
>JAFGNW010000161.1 GCA_016926795.1 Candidatus Zixiibacteriota bacterium | reverse complement strand
TCGGAAATATCCGGCTCGCCGCCGGAAGCGTCAGCATCGGCCTCGTTCGGGCAGCACAACACCGCGTGGTTCAGATAGAGATAATCGATTAAACGGGTGATATCGGAAATATCCGGCTCGTCGCTTTCGGAGCAGTCGGCGTTACCCCGCATCCCGGTACAGCAGCAGGCGTCGCCGATGTTGTCGTTGTTGATGTCTTCCTGGCCGGGGTTGAAAACTTCGACGCAGTTATCGCACGGGTCGCCAACCCCGTCGGCATCGGTATCCGGGCTCTGGTAGGCATCGAACAGATACGGGCAGTTGTCGCAGGCGTCCCCGTAGCCGTCCTCGTCGGCATCTTCCTGCAGGGGATTGTAAGTCAGCGGACAGTTGTCGACCTCGGCGCACAGCCCGTCGCCGTCCCCGTCGTTGTCAAAGTCGAAAATACAGACGTCGCAGGAATCGCCGTATCCGTCGTAATCGCTGTCTTCCAGGTCCGGATTGTAAGCATGGGGGCAGTTGTCGAGCGTGTCGGCGACCCCGTCACCGTCGGAGTCGATAAGACCCTGCGAGAACGCGTAAAGGGTTCGGGCTATAGCCTGAGTCAGGACGATAGAATTGCCGTTGGTTAGCACTACCACGCCGGTATTGAGGTCGGGACAAAAATCGATCTGGGTTTTCACACCATAGTCGCTGCCGCCATGGCGCCAGGCCAGGTGACCGTCAAAACCGTTGATGAACCAGACCAGCGCCTGTTCGAAATATATACTCGGGTATTGAGGAATTTTCATAGCCTCGACCGTGGCGCTGTCCAGGATACGGACACCGTTGTATTCACCGTGCTGAAGGAAAACCAGCAGATGGCGGGCGAGGTCGAGACAGGACGAGCGCAGAGCCCCGGCCGGATAATCGGGATAGCCGTGATGTCCCAGCGCGAGGTAGGTTTCACCGTTAAAGAAATAAGGCATAGCTACGTTGTTGGTATCCAGGCCGTTTAAAAACCAGGAAGTTCGCTCCATCCCCAGGGGTGTGAACAGCGAATCCCGGCAATAATCGGCGAAAGGCATACCCGTCATGACCTGGACCAGATAACCCACCAATACGAAATTATGGTTGCTGTAAAACCATTCGGTGCCGGACTCGAAATTATAGAAATTCTCAACGGAGTCGTAATATTCTCCGCCCGGCAGAAAATATGCCTGAACATAATAATCCAGCGGGATGGGCGAATCGCCGTCACAATAGGTGGATAACATGACGTCCCAGTTGTCCTGGATAGCGGAAGTATGCGTCAACATTTCGCGAAAAGTGATAATGTTCTCGGGAAAATAGGGATTGATAATTTCGAAAGGCAGATAATCATTGATATCGTCATCGAGGTCGAACCGTCCCTGGTCGTGCAAGTGCATCAAAGCCAGCCCGGTCACGGTTTTGGATACCGAGGCCAGCATAAAAATGGTAGTGTCGCTGGCCGGGATACGGTCGGCGATATTGGCCCAGCCGTAACCCTCGCTCCATACCACCCGGCCGTCCTTGACGATACAGGCTGATAACCCCGGCACATGCTCGGCTTCCATATTAGCTATGATAAAGGAATCGAGCGAGTTGGCGGCCGAAAAACCGGTGATATCCGGCTCTCCGGTGGTGAAAGGCTCATCATCAAAGATTTCTATCGTACGATGACTTTGACGGTCGAAAAACTTATCCCGAGCGTCCGCACCGGCAGTAATTGCGCACAGAATAACGAGAATGGTTAAAAAGAATCCTGAAAACATGAAATGATATTTTCGGGATTTAAGATTTGTTTCATAGATGTCCATAAATAATAATCCGTTCCGGTATTTCTTTTCCTGTGTATGGTTCCCGAAAAGGGGTTATCTTACACGAAAATTTACCCGGCGGTCGGCAATAAGGCGTTATTGGCATGCCGTCTCGACACTTAAACAGGTAACTCTTCATTTGACTTGGTCCGGGCGGCTTTGTATATTCCCCGAAGTGTGTAATAAAATAACCTGAGGAGTTGCCGATGAAGCCGAAAGCCGTTAAAGCCGCCCGGGGACTTAAATTGACCTGCAAGGGGTGGCATCAGGAAGCCGCCATGCGGATGCTGAACAACAATCTCGACGCCGAAGTGGGTGAAAATCCGAAAGAATTGATCGTTTACGGTGGGACCGGCAAAGCCGCCCGTAACTGGGAAGCTTACGCCGCTATCATAAAATCCCTTAAATCGCTGGAGAACGATGAAACCCTGCTGGTGCAATCGGGCAAACCGGTGGGCGTTTTCCGGACCCATGAGCACGCCCCGCGGGTATTGATCGCCAATTCGCATCTGGTACCGCACTGGGCCACCTGGGAAAAATTTCGCACCTTTGAAAAAATGGGTTTGATTATGTTCGGCCAGATGACCGCCGGCAGCTGGATTTATATCGGCACCCAGGGAATCATTCAGGGTACGTATGAAACCTTCGCCGCCGCCGGGGAAAAACATTTCAACGGCGATTTGTCGGACAAATGGATTTTGACCGGCGGTATGGGGGGGATGGGCGGTGCCCAGCCTTTGGCCGGGACAATGGCCGGAGCCTCGATTCTGGTGGTCGAGGTCGATGAAGCCCGCATCAACAAACGCCTGAAAATGGGATATTGCGATATCAAGGTCAAAGAACTGGATAAGGCCATCAAGCTGATCCGGGAACACACCCGGGACAAAAAGCCGATTTCCATCGGTCTCGTGGGCAACGCCGCCGAAATATTCCATGACATCTTCCGCCGGGGGATTATCCCCGATATCGTCACCGACCAGACCTCGGCCCATGACGAGCTCAACGGTTATATTCCCGAGGGTTTGACGGTTACCGAGGCCTTGAAGCTCCGCAAGAAAGACCCCAAAACATATATCAAGCGCGCTTATGAGTCGATGGTGAAGCACTGCGACGCCATGGTCAAATTCCAGCAGGCCGGTTCGGTAGTGTTCGATTACGGCAACAACCTGCGCGGTCAGGCCGAGACCGGCGGTTTGAAAAACGCTTTCGCCTATCCCGGTTTCGTCCCGGCGTATGTCCGACCGCTTTTCTGTGAGGGCCGGGGCCCGTTCCGCTGGGTGGCTCTTTCGGGCAACCCGAACGATATTCATGTGACCGATAACATCGTTCTCGATACTTTCAAAAAGAACCGTTCGCTGGTGCGCTGGATTAAAATGGCTCACGAAAAAGTGCCCTTTCAGGGTCTGCCGTCGCGGGTCTGCTGGCTGGGCTACGGCGAACGAGCCCTGTTCGCGGACATCATGAACAACTATATCAAGAAGGGCAAGATAAGCGCCCCCATCGTTATCGGCCGCGACCACCTCGACTGCGGCTCGGTGGCCTCGCCTTACCGCGAGACGGAGGGGATGCTCGACGGTTCCGATGCTATCGCCGACTGGCCGCTTTTAAACGGCTTGCTCAACTGCGCTTCCGGCGCCAGCTGGGTGTCGATACATCACGGCGGGGGAGTGGGTATCGGCAACGCTATCCATGCCGGGCAAGTGATTGTTGCCGACGGCACCAAAGAGATGGCGCTGCGGCTCAACCGCGTTCTGACCAACGATCCGGGCATTGGTATCGCCCGCCATGTCGACGCCGGCTACAAGGACGCTGTTCAGTTCGCCAAAAAACATAAAGTCAAAATACCGATGATGAAAAAATAGCTGCCGGGCTTTTTTTCATCAGAATCTTTATGGATTTTTCGCAAACCAGAACCTCGCGGATTATTTTCTACGCAGCTCTGGTTTTTTTTATTGTTCTGCACCTTTATTATATAACCGCCCCGCCCAACGGCTACCATAAATGGCGCGAGTCGGACACCGCCTCGGTTACTTTGAATTATTATCAGGACAGCCTCTCCTTTCTTACTCCCCGAACCAATGAACTGTCTTCCTCGGAAAAAATGACGGTTATGGAACTGCCCCTGTACTGTTACCTGGGAGCGCTGGGCTTCCGTCTTTTCGGAGCCGGGCATTTCGCCTTGCACCTTCTGACAATTCTGGCCGGCCTGGGATGTCTGTGGCTGTTGTACCGGACGGTTAAAACGCTTTTCGACCGTACGACGGCGTCGCTGGCGGTCTGGGCGATGGCATTCGCGCCGCTGTTTTTTTATTACAATTACAAGATTATGCCGGATATTATGATGCTCTGCCTCGGCCTGGCCGGTGTTTATTGTTATCTTCGTTTTCTGGAGAAGAATAATTTTATTTATTTCATTCTTTCGGTTTTAGGCCTGGCTTTGGCGGCTTGCCTGAAGCCCATGATTCTGTCGGTTTATCTGCCCCTTTTGTATTTAACCCTGCGACAGAAGGAAAACCGCAAAAGAAACTCAATTCTTTTTTTTATATATATATGCCTCAGCCTGGTGCCGCTGGCCCTCTGGATGAATTATTCCGGCTGGCTTGTGGGTAGAAGCGGGGCGGTGAGAATTTTTTATGAGTATTTCTCACCTCTCTTTTTTAAACGTATTTTTCTGCAATGGCCGGTGGAACTGTGGATCGGCTGGGTAATGGTCCCGGCTTTTATCCGGGGTCTGGGCCGGCTCTGGAAAAACAAAAAGGCCGGCTTTTACCTGTTCTGGCTGCTGGCTTCACTGATTGCCGTTACCCTGGTAGCCCGTTACTCGCAGCATCACGATTATTATTCGCTGATTTTTGTTCCCCCGCTGGCCATTATTTCCGGTTGCGGATTGAAAATAATGTTGTTTGAAAAGAACCGCGCCTGGCGGTGGCTTGCGATAGTCCTCATGCTGCTGGCTCCGCTGGGAGCGTATCTCAGGATTGAAAACCGCATCGGCGGTTTTGAAAACTTTTACGTCATTAGAGAAGCCGCCAACCGGGTTATTCCTAAAGGCGAAAAAGTAATCGTCCAGGATATTACCCGGGGCGCTGAAAAATTATACGAGTTGAACCGAAAGGGTTGGTATATCAGGGACAGCAGCGAATTTGAAAACGTCGCCATATTCGTCAACCGGGGGGCGACCTTCATCGTGCTGGAGCGACCCGGGGATGAATTTCACGACTCTCTTAAATTTTATTTTTCCGATTGTGTTGAAAGACTGGGGCCGTTATATTGTTACCCTCTGAAAAAAGATGACCGCGCTGATAATAAGATGGGAGAACAATAGTTTGATAAAAATTTTCAGGATTTACCTCCTCGCCTTTCTGGCGCTGGTGACATTTTCCTGCGGCAGCGATAAAGTAGACACCAAGGGGGCCGACTACACGCCTATCGAATATTTCGACGAATGCCTGTCTTACGAATATGATTTTCCCGAACTGGCTTACGCCGAGTTGCCCAATATCGGTTATTCGCTGGCGACGATTAATGACACCACTCTTTTGCGCGACAGCGACGGGGTGGTGCTGTTCGAATATAAGGAACAGTATTATTATCACCCGGTCAATATGTCCCACCGCATGTTTATCCTGCTGGGAGCTTATTATAAATTGAAGGACACGGTTTATCTGCACCGGGCGGAAAAATACGCCCAACGCCTGATGCAGGAGGCCCTGGAATACAACAACGCCGTCTATTTTCCTTACCGTTTCGATTATAAGGTTCACAACCGGGAAGATGGCCAACTCCGGGCTCCCTGGTATTCGGGCATGGCCCAGGGAGAAGCTCTCGAAGCGATAGTGCGCCTGTTCGAATTCACCGGGGATTCCACCTACCTCAAATTCGCCCGAAAGATTTTCAATTCCCTGACCCTCCTGAAGGACGAATATGAACCCTGGGTGAGCTTTGTCGACGAACGGGGTTGTTTCTGGATCGAGGAATATACGGTCGACCCGCCGAGTATGACCCTCAACGGTTTTATCGCGGCTATGTTCGGGGTTTACGATTACTACCGGGCCACCGGCAGCAAACGGGCTGAGCTGATGCTGGCCGACTGCTGTAATACCGTGCGAAATTATATGCCGCTCTTTCGCCGGCCGGGCCGGATAAGTTATTATAATCTCCGGTTCCAGCATTATGACGCGGGTTACCATATCTTCCACATAAAACTGCTGCGCGACCTGTCCCGCCTGTCCGGCGACCCGGTGTTCAACCAGTGGGCGGATTCACTGCAGGCCGATTACAACGGTTGAAAGGTTGCCGTCAAAAAGGAAAAGGGATTTAAGGGCTGACGATATATGATTGACTGTTTAACGAATAAATATATTTGTGAGTTATGGCTATCGAGAAAAAAGCAACGCTGCTGATTAAAAACATAGGCCAGCTGGTGACCATGTCCGGTCCGGCACCGCGCCGGGGAAAAGAGATGAACGACCTCGGGCTGGTGACCGGTGGTGGCGTAGCCGCGGCCGGCGAGGAAATTCTCGCGGTTGGTCTTTCCGACGAGGTCGAGGGACACACTCCGCTGGCGGAAAGCTGTACCGTTATCGATGCTAAAGGGGCGGTGGTGACGCCCGGCTTTATCGACCCCCACACCCACCCGGTTTTCTCCATGACCCGTGAGAAGGAATTCGAGATGCGCGTGCAGGGTAAATCCTACATGGAGATTGCCCGGAGCGGCGGCGGTATCCGCGCCTCGGTTAAAGATTTGAGAACCACCCCCGAGGAAATTCTCAAGGAAAAAACCGTTAAGCGACTGGATACTCTCCTGCGTCACGGGGTGACCACCATCGAAGCTAAATCCGGCTATGGTCTTTCAACCGAGGCTGAAATAAAATCCCTCGAAATAATAAGGGACTTAAACGAAATTCACCCGGTTGATTTAATACCTACTTTTCTGGGAGCGCACGAAATACCCGAGGAGTATCACGATGATGTCGAGGGATATATTAAGCTGGTCATCGAGGAGATGTTGCCGCTGGTAGTCAAAAACAGGCTGGCCGAGTTCTCCGATGTTTTCTGCGAGGAAGGGGTTTTCGATATCGACCAGTCCCGGCGCATCCAGCAGGCGGCCAAAGACGCCGGTTTGAAGTTGAAATT
>JAFGNW010000013.1 GCA_016926795.1 Candidatus Zixiibacteriota bacterium | reverse complement strand
CACCGACGATGAGGCCCGGCGCATGACCGAGGAATTTATCGCCAAATACGGCTGGAAGCACGCTGAGAAGCCGCAAAAAGTGGCCGCCAAAAAGCCCAAAGCCGCCAAACCGGCCGTTAAGACCGAAAAAGTCAAAGCCACCTCGAAAAAACGGGTGGTTAAAAAGAAAAAATAGTTTATGAAACTCCATTAATTTCGTAACTTAACCGGCGACAACCAATCGCCGGTTTTTATTTGGTGAAGGATTGAAATTTGGCGCATAAAACCGACAGACCCTTTTTTATCACTTTCGAGGGCATCGACGGCTGTGGTAAAACCACTCAGCTGGAGAAAGCATACGATTACCTGACCGCATCCGGGCTGACCGTCTATAAACTGCGTGAGCCCGGCTCTACCGGGGTAGCCGAGAAAATTCGCGAAATCCTGCTCGGGAAAAACACTATTTCTGATATCACCGAACTGCTTCTATACGAAGCCGCTCGCGCCGACCTGGTCGATACGGAAATCAAGCCCCTTCTCGAAAACGGCCATATCCTCCTGTGCGACCGTTTTTACGACAGTACCACCGCCTACCAGGGCTACGGCAGAAAATTGGATATTGCCATGGTCAAGAATCTTCACCGGGTGGCGGTGGGGGATTTGACTCCCGACCTGACTTTTCTTTTCGACCTCGATTTAAAAACCGCCCTGACCCGCCGCGGCCAAAATCCCGACCGCCTGGAATCCCAGCCGGAAGCCTTTTTCGAACGGGTTCGGCAGGGTTTTCTGGCTATCGCCCGCGTAGAAAGCGACCGGGTGAAGGTTATCGACGCCTCGCGCTCTATTGAGGCGATTTTTGAAGACGTTAAAGAACAACTGACCCAACTGCTGGGATTAAAATGACGCCGAATTTCCCCTTAGACCGCCGCACAATAGTTTTTTCCGCGATATTTATGTTTCTGATAATTCTTCTGGCCGGGGCCGCGGGAGTCTTTATTCTTTCCGATAAGGGCCTCAGGCAAGCCCTCGTTTTTGTCAATTTTACCGTGCAACTGGAAGAAACCTACCCCGGCCAGCTCGACTGGGACCGGCTGTATATTTCCGCCCGCGATGCCATGTTCGAGCAGCTCGACCACTATTCCGGTTTTATCGAGACCGACCAGTTCGAGCAGCTCGACGAGGAACTGAGCGGCAGTTACAGCGGTATCGGGGTCTCGGTGGTACGGCACGACCGGGGGCTGTTGATTATGTCGGTGCGCGAAAACAGCCCGGCGGCCGAGGTCGGTCTTTTAAGCGGCGATATTATTATTGAGGCCGAGGACGTCCTCTTGGCCGGTATGACCTCCGACAAGTCCACCCGGCTTTTACGCGGCCCGGAAGGTACCAGCGTCAAAGTGGCGGTGTTCCGGCCGGTGCTGGAGGATACCCTGACAGTCGATATCACTCGCCGTAAAGTTGACCTCCTGCACGTCCCTTTCGCCGGTTACACCCCCGACAGTATCATTTATATCCGGGTGCTGGATTTCGAGGCCGGGACCACCGACGATATCGAGGCCGCTTTAGATTCCCTGTTAACCAAAGAAAGTATAAAGCCCCGCGGGGTAATTCTGGATTTAAAGGGCAATCCGGGCGGGTTATTTGTCGAGGCTTATCATACGGCCAATCTATTTTTGGAAAAGGGCCGGTTTATTGTTGGTACCGACGGCCGCTCGCGCTGGAAAGAGGAGAAGTATTATTCAACCGGCCGCGATATTACCGCCGGCTTGCCCCTGGCCGTTATCCTTGACGGCGGCTCGGCCTCCTCGGCTGAGATAGTCTCCGGCGCTCTCAAACAACTCGACCGGGCGGTTCTGATAGGGGATACCACCTTCGGCAAGGGGCTGGTACAGGGCTTTACCCGCTTTCCCGATGGCAGCGGGGTGCGGCTGACGATTTCGCGCTATTACCTCGAGGGGGGCGTTTATCTTAACGAATTTGACACCGCCTTAAACGAGGTCGGCAGCGGCCTGGCCCCCGATTTTTATTATCGCTTCAACGAGCGCGCCCTCTTCCCCCGCCTTCTGGAAAACTCCCTCCTCCTGCAGCAATTCGCCAATCTTCACCAGGAGGAGATAATCGCCCAGTCCGAAAACTTCAATCTGGCCGACAGCTGGCTGGACCGCTTCAAGGCTTACGCCAGAGAAAACAATTTTATTTATATCTCACCGGAAACGGATCTGGCCCGGCTCCTGGTTGAGTTAAGCCGCTTCGAATCCGCCTCCCCGGAAACCCGGAAAGCGGCTGACAAAATTCTCGATATAGCCCGCAAAAACGATATCGATAAATTCGATGAATACGGCGGTTATATAAAAATGCGCCTGCGCCAGACAGCCGTCGAAAGAAAATTCGGAACCTATCGCGCTTATGCCGATGTTATAGTGCGCAGCCGTCCCGATATTCAACTGGCGGCCCGTATCTTGAAAGAAAAAAGGTGATGCTCGATTTATTGATTTATCTCTCCTGCGGTCTCTCGGCCGGCATTGTAGGCGGGTATCTCGGTCTGGGCGGCGGCATTATCATGGTCCCCTTCATGACCCTCCTGATGGGCATCGATATCAAAACAGCCGTACCGGTCTCGATGAGCGCCATCGTGGTCAACTCCATTTCGGCCTCCAACGAATATATGAAAAAGAACATGGTCGATGTCGAGCTGGGACTAATTCTGGCGGTTTTTACCGTCCTGGGCTATATTACCGGCAGCTATTTGAGCGATATCATCCCCGGTGACTATATCAAACTGCTTTTTTCGGTGGTGCTCCTCTATACCGCCTTTTCCTTTATCCGCAAGAAAAAGAACAATCTTGAAGCCCCGCAGCCGGTCGGCCGGGGAACTTATCTTTTTGTCAGTGTTTTCGTGACTTTTTTAACCGGTATTATAGCCGCCCTGATCGGCATCGGGGGCGGAATTATCATTATCCCGGTTCTCTTTCTGGTACTCAATCTGCCTCTGACGGTGGTCCGGGGGACCTGGTCCTTTACTTACGGTTTCGCGGCGGCGGCCTCGACCGCGGTTTATTTAATTAACGACCGTATCGACCTGGCCCTGGTGCCGCCCATAATTGTGGGGATTATAATCGGCGGTAAAATCGGCGGCTGGCTGGGAACAATGGCCAAACCCAGGGCTGTCAAAATCGCCTTCTTTATATTATTGATATATACAGCTTTTAAACTGGCTTACGGGCCGCTGACGGGGATGTTATGACCGAGAAACAATTAAATATCAAAAATCTCGTCAAACTCCATACATCACTCTGGTATTTTTTGATTTTATGGTTTGCCCTGGCCGCCCTTTGGTATTTACTTGAAACGGAAACAGCGGAGATTTTCTCTTATACCGGTATCGTCCTGACAATAGCCCTCACTATCCTGAGACTGGCCGTCCTCTCCGAGCAATTCCGGCGGTTAGCCCGGCTTCGTTTCCAGCTTATCGGCTATCTTTTAATTCTGATTATACTGGTCACCATTATGATAAAATATTTAACGTTATGAACGACCGCAAAACTCTAATCTTCTGCGATTTCGACGGCACCGTCGCAAAAAAGGATATCGGCTATAATTTTTTTTACCATTTTTCCGAAGGTAAGAATATGGAGTTGATACCCCATTGGAAAGCCGGACAGTTAACCAGCCGAGACTGTCTTTTACAGGAAGCCGCGATGGTCAGGGCCGGCCCCGAAGAAATCTACAATTTTCTGGACCTGTTTGAAATCGACCCCGGTTTCCCGGGCTTTGTCGAACTCTGCCGGAAAAACGACATCGAACCGATAATCCTTTCGGACGGTTTCGATTTCTATATCAATCACGTTCTGCGGAAATATCATCTGGCGCATCTGCCCCTGTATTGTAATATTGGCCGTCTGGAAAATAAGAGCATAAAAGTTGAATTTCCCTACGAAAACCATACCTGTCCCCGGTGCGGCAATTGCAAAGGGGAGCGCATGGCGGAAATCCGCAGTCGGATGGAAGTCCCTTACCGGACTGTTTTTATCGGCGACGGTCTGTCCGACATCTGTGCCATCGAGGAAACCGACCTGCTCTTCGCCAAAAAAGATTTAGAACGCTATTGCCTGGAAAATAATATTCCTTATAATAAATACAGAGACTTTGACGATGTTGCCCGGCAACTGCTCGCAGACGGGCACTTGAAAGAGTAAACCCCTAACACATAAATAATGGTGTTGTCGTGAAAGCAATAATAATGGCCGGCGGTTTCGGAACCCGTCTCAGACCCCTGAGCATTAACGTTCCCAAGCCGATGGTGCCGGTGGGCAATCTGCCGATTATGGACCATGTCGTTTCCATTCTTCACCGGCACGGAATAAGCGATATAACCGCGCTCCTTTATTTCCAGGCGGAAGATATAAAAAACTATTTTAAGGACGGCCGTCAATTCGGCGTCAAGATTAAATACATCAAACCCGACGCCGATTACGGCACAGCCGGGGCGGTCCGGATGGCTATGGAGAACGCCGACGAACCGGTCATTATCATTTCGGGCGACCTGATTACCGATTTCGACCTGACCGAAGCCATCAACTGGCACCGGGAGAAAAAGGCTGAGGCCACTATCCTTTTGACCCATATCGAAAACCCCCTGCCCTACGGCATAGTCATCACCGACCCCGAAGGGCGGATAGTCCGCTTCCTGGAAAAACCCTCCTGGGGTGAGGCTTTCTCCGACACCATCAACACCGGCATCTATTTGCTGGAACCCGCCGCCACCAATCTGATTCCCTTTAAAAAGAATTACGATTTTTCGCAGAACCTCTACCCTCTGATGCTGTCCAAAAAAATGAGACTGTTCGGCAAAATCATGAGCGGTTACTGGAAAGATATCGGCAATGTCAATGAATATCAACGGGTGCACCACGACCTGTTCAACGGCGATTTGAAGCTCGATTTGAAAGCCGAAGAAATCCCTCACAACCGGGGAATCCTTTACAAGGGAGCCAATGTCCAGATAGAGGAGGGGGTTGAACTTTACGGAACGGTAATTTTGGGCAATGATACCGTTATCGGGGCGACCACCAAACTGTCTAACTGCGCGATCGGTCACCGCACCCGCGTCAGCGGCAGCTGCGAGATAAAAGACAGCATCATCTGGAACGACAATTACGTCGGCAGCGAATCCGTTATGGACAACACCATCATCTGCAGCCATTCCAAGCTGGGACAGAACGTCAAACTCTTAGACAACGTTATCGTTTCCGACAACTGCACTATCGGTGATTCCGCCACCGTCCGGGCCAACTGCAAAATCTGGCCGAACAAGACAGTCGAAGAGGGGGCGATTGTGGCCACCTCCGTCGTCTGGGGAGAAAAATGGAACCGGGAACTGTTCACCGACTCCAAGGTCACCGGCCTCGCCCAGTCGGAAATCACACCCGATATGGCCGTGCGCCTGGGCGCCGCCCTGGGTGCCACCCTGGGCATGGGCGCCGAGGTCGTCACCAGCCGCGACGCCTCCGATATCTCCCGCCTCCTGCGCCGGGGGCTCTTAAGCGGCATTCTCTCGGCCGGCGTAAACGTATCCGACCTGGAAACCATGCCCATCCCGGTAGTCCGCTACCAGCTCGGCAAAGGCAAATACGACGCCGGGATTTATGTCCGGCACAATCCCGACGATTACCGCCAGATTGACATTATTCTTTTCGACGGTTCCGGACTGGACATGCCCAATACCATGTTGAAAAAAATCGAGCGGAATTATTTCGGGGAATATTTCGAGCGCGCCCCCCTGGATAAAATCGGCCACCTGGAGTACACCCGGGGTGTGCTGTACGATTACCGCAATGACTTTATCGAGGGCATCGACGAGGACCTCATTCGCAACGCCGGTTTCAAGGTCGTGGTGGACCATTCCAACGGCTCCTCGAGTCAGATTTTCCCCACCCTGTTCACCCAGCTGGGCGTGACCACCACCGAACTCAACGCCAACCTCAACCCTCGCAAATTTTCCAGCACCACCGAGGAAAACGCCCAGGCTATCGTGCAACTGTCGACCATCGTATCCTCGCTGAAGGCCGATATCGGCTTTCTCTTGAATTCCGCCGCCGAGAAACTCACGGTCGTGGACGAAAACGGCAAACCGATCGACAATCAGCTGCTGCTTTTGATAATAACCGATTTATACCTACAGACCCATCGCCCGGACAAAATCGCCGTGCCGATCGGCGCCTCGATGGGCGTCGATGAAATCGCCGGTGAATACGGCACCGAGGTCATCCGCGTCGTCAACGACCACCGCGGCATGATGGAAGCCAAGATGAAATACGGCGTTGATTTTGTCGGCGGCACCCGCGGTGGCTTTATCTTTCCCGGTTTCCAGCTCGGCGCCGACGCTATTTTTACCAGCGTTAAAATCCTGGAGATGATGGCCCAAACCAAAAAACACCTCGGCCAGATAAGAAAAAAACACGAACATTATATCCGCGAAACCGTCTCCATCCCCTGCCCCTGGGCACGCAAGGGATTGGTGATGCGGAAAATAATCACCGAAACCGATGATAAAAAACGACAGCTTATCGACGGCATCCGGATTTTCGAGAACAACGGCTGGGTCCTTATTGCCCCAGACCGCATGAAAGCCTCGTTTAATATCCTGGCCGAATCACGCTCCAAAAAGGACACCGCTCAGCTCATTAATACATACCGGGCGTACGTCGAGGAGTGCCAGGATAACTGATAAAAACACTGTTGGTATGAGTAACCAGGAGGAGCCGGAACAGGCTCCTTTTTTTATATAAAAAACCGTCGTCCCGAGAAGGGCGACGGTCAAGAATGATAGGTTGGGAATTAAAGAACTGTGTTCGAAACTTATCTCTTCGTT
>JAFGNW010000160.1 GCA_016926795.1 Candidatus Zixiibacteriota bacterium | reverse complement strand
GTTGAGAGCGGCGAAGGCGGCGTTTGCGGCGGTGGCGGAGCGGAAGTATAACCCGTTATCGGCTGAGCGGGCGGAGGCGGCACCGGGGCGACGGTCACCGGATTAAGTTCGAATTCCATACCGCCGGTCAATTTGGCAATAATATTGTAAATAAACGCCATGACTATAAAAATCAGAGTGTGAAATACGGCGGCACCGATGGCGCATATAAAGGGCAAAATAACCATCATCGCACCCACCGGCATCTCCAAATCAGGGATTTCGTTGCGGGCAAAAGGTAAATTGGCGAAGACCGCCATAAAGAAACTGAACATCATACCGTAAAGAAGCCCGGCGAGAAAACCCACAATCAGGTTAAAGAAAAAGGAGACTTTTATTAAAGCCCAGATACCTATTGATTTTAATTCATATCGCATAACAGACCTTCCCCTGTCTCAAATTAATATTCATAAATTCATCCGTAAATATATGCAATTGTAATCACCCGCCAAGTTTTAAATAATCAGCACGGTTTGACGATAAAGCGGGCGTCGACCGCCTTGCATTTTTCTCTGTCGGCGGACACGATAAAGGGATTTATATCGATTTCGGTGAAGCAATCGAAATCCCGTACCAGCTGCGACAGGCGTAGAATGGTTTCCTCAAGCGTTGCCAGGTCAACCGGCGGCGTGCCCCGAAAACCGGTCAGAAGCGGATAAGACCTCAGGGATTTTATCATTTCCCGGGCGCCGCGGTCGGTGACCGGGTTGATGCGGAAGGTAACATCCTTCATGACCTCGACATAAATCCCTCCCAAACCGAACATGATAAGCGGTCCGAATGAGGGGTCGATGGTCATGCCTATAACGGTTTCCATCACCCCGGAAACCATCTGCTGAATAGCGACCGAAAAATGCTCGCTCTTTTTCAGTTTCCCGACCCGTTTTTTGAGCTCCTGAAAAGCGTCGCGGACCTCCCGGTCGGAGCGCAAATCCACTATCACCCCGCCCATTTCCGTTTTATGCAGCACCGAGGGGGTGTTGATTTTCATCACTACCGGGTAACCGCTTTTATGGGCTTCCGCCACCGCCTGCTTTTCATCGTCGGCGTAAACATATTCCGCCGCGGGAATTCCGTAGGCGGTGAGGATTTCGATAGCTTTGTCACCCACGATAGCGCCTTCCCTGCCCTGTAAAGCCTCGGTGATAATCTGCTCCACCCGGCGGCTGTCAACCTTGAAGTTTTTGACCTTTCCCTTGGGCCGGGTCAGCCATTTCTGATATTTATTCATGATAGCCAGGGTTTTGGCCACCGCTTCGGGGAAGACAAACGTTGGAATACCGTGTTCCTTAAGATAGTCGATGCCGACCGTGCTTTCCCCGGCTCCGAAAAAGCAGGCCAGGACGGTTTTATCGGTATCAGCCAGGGCGGCCTGAATATTTTTGGCGACATCGAATTCATCGATGGTTACCGGCGGCACGAAAATGGGCATGATGGCGTCGTAGCGCTTGTCTTTTTTGACGATATCCAGAGTGAGTTTAAATTCCTTACCGCCCGCGCCGGCCACCATATCCATGGGATTGGAAAACGAAGCCTCGGCAGAGACAAACTTTCTCAACTCCTGAACGGTGGTCCTATTGAACGGGGGCATCTCCAGACCGTTATTTATCAGGGCGTCGGTGGCCAGAATGCCCGGCCCCCCGGCGTTGGACACCACCACTACCCGGTTGCCTTTGGGCACCGGCTGCATCGACAGCGCCGCGGCGACATCGAATAACTCTTCGACGGTATCGACCCGGATCACACCGGCCTGGTCGAACAGGGCGTCAACCCCGACATCAAGACCGGCCAGCGCCCCGGTATGCGACGAAGCCGCCTTGGCACCGAGCTTGGTGCGGCCGGACTTGACCGCCACGATCGGCTTGAACTGTGAAACCTCGCGGGCGATGACAGTGAAATGGCGCGGGTTACCGAAATTTTCAAGGTACATCAGGATAACATCAGTGTTCGGGTCGTTCTTGAAATATTCCAGAATATCGTTCGAGGAAATATCTGCCTTGTTGCCGATCGAGGCCACCACCGAAAAACCGATCCCCAGTTCCTTAGCCTGGCTCATGATAGCCTCGCCCATACCGCCCGACTGCGTGATAAATCCGATTTTACCGAGTTTGGGGAAGGTCTTGCCGAAGGTAGCGTTGAGGCTCACCTCCGGGTCGGTGTTGACAATCCCGAAACAGTTCGGACCGATCATCCGCATACCGTACTGCCGGACCACCTTGAGCAGGTCGTCCTCGAGTTTTTTCCCCTCGGTACCCACCTCTGAAAAACCCGCCGAGATGACCACCAGACCCTTGACCCCTTTTTCCCCGCACTGCCGGGCGACATCTTTCACAAATTCTTTCGGCACTATAACAATGGCCAGGTCCACGGCGTCCGGGACGTCCAGAATCGTCGAATAAGCCTTGATCGAATGTATCACCGAGGCTTTGGGATTGACCGGAAAGACCTTGCCGTTAAACTCGGCCGTCAGGATATTGTGCAGCGTCTCCCGCCCGATGGTACTCTTACGGGTCGAGGCGCCGATAACGGCCACCGATGTCGGCCGGAAAATACTGTCTAATTCATGTCTCACGATTGCGTTTCCTGAATTAACTTTATTATAAGCCCCTTAATTTACACTCTCACCGACAATAATTATTAGTGATAAAATTAAGAGATTGATTAATATTAAAAAAGAATACAATTCCCGGTTGATGTCAAGTTAAACCTTTCAATTATAATAAGCCCTAAATAACAAAAGGGTTGTCGCATCAAACCGACAACCCTTTTTACAATAAGAGCCGTTTTATTTTTTTGTTTTGGCTTTCTGGGCGGTAACCTCGGTTTGACCGTTATGTCTTACCGTTGCCTGAGCCGCCGCCAGTCGGGCAATCGGTACCCGGAATGGCGAGCAGGACACATAATCCAGCCCGACCCGGTGGAAGAAATCGATCGATTCCGGATCGCCGCCGTGCTCGCCGCATACCCCGAGCTTGAGGTCTTCGCGGGCGGCGCGGCCCTTCTCCTTACCCATCCGAACCAGCTGGCCGACACCTTCCTGGTCGATTGAGACGAAAGGATCCTTGGGAAGGATTTCTTTCTGGACATAGGGACCCAGGAATTTTCCGGCGTCATCGCGGGAGAAGCCCATCGACATCTGGGTCAGGTCGTTAGTTCCGAAACTGAAGAACTCCGCCTCTAAGGCGATTTCATCGGCCGTAAGAGCGGCGCGAGGAATTTCAATCATCGTACCCACCATGAAGGTCAAATCCTTGATCTTATGTTTGGCGATAACTTCATTAGCCACCCGGACCACGAGTTCTTTCTGATTTTTGAACTCGTTGATATGCCCCACCAGGGGAATCATAATTTCCGGATGGACTTTTTTCTTTTCCTTACGCAGTTCACAAGCCGCCATTATTATCGCCCGCACCTGCATCTCGGTGATTTCGGGATAGATAATCCCCAGGCGGCAGCCGCGATGGCCGAGCATCGGATTCTGTTCGGTCAATTCGTCGATGCGCTTGAGCGTCTTGTTCAGCTTTTCGAGTTTTTCCTCGTATTCATCGCTCTTGGTGTCCAGCGCCCCGATTTTCGCCTCGACTTCTTCCTTGCGCGGCAGGAATTCATGCAGCGGCGGGTCCAGCGTCCGGATGGTCACCGGCTTGTCCTGCATAACATCGAACAAACCCTTGAAATCCTTTTTCTGAAACGGTAACAGTTTGTCAAGGGCCGCCTGTCGTTCTTCGGGCGTTTCCGCCAGAATCATCTGCTGCACAATCGGAATCCTGTCCTCGGCGAAGAACATGTGCTCGGTACGGCAGAGCCCGATACCTTCCGCCCCGTACTTGAGCGCCTGTTCGGCGTCCCGGGGAATGTCAGCGTTGGCGCGTACACCCAGCTTCCGAATTTCGTCGGCCCATTTCATCAACTCGGCGAACTCCGCGGAGAATTCCGGCTCGATCGTGGACACTTCACCCAGAATAATCTCACCGGTGGAACCGTTAAGAGTGATAACCTCACCTTCCTTGATAATCAGTCGGCCCACCTGGAACTGTTTCTTGGCCGGGTTAACCCGGATAGCCTCGGCGCCTGAGACACAGCACTTACCCATGCCCCGGGCAACCACCGCGGCGTGCGAGGTCATACCGCCGCGAGCGGTCAAAATCCCCTTGGCGACGTTCATACCCTCGATATCGTCGGGATTGGTTTCCTCGCGCACCAGGATAGTGTCTTTCTTGGCGCCGTGTTTGATAACGTCTTCAGCTGTGAAATATACTTTCCCCGAGGCGGCGCCGGGTGAGGCCGCCAGTCCTTTGGCGATGACATCGAACTTGGCGGCGGGGTCAATCCGCGGGTGCAGCAACTGGTCAATCTGCGACGGTTGAATGCGCATCAGGGCTTCTTCCTTGGTAATCAGCTTTTCTTTGACCATGTCAACCGCAATTTTGATAGCCGCCTGAACGGTGCGCTTGCCCGTCCGGGTTTGAAGCATATACAGCTTGCCCTGCTGGATGGTGAATTCGAAATCCTGTACATCGCGATAATGTTTCTCCAGCCGGGTGGTGATATCCTTGAGCTGTTTGTAAATCGCCGGCATATCCTGGTTGAGTTCCTTGATCGGCTGAGGTGTTCTCACCCCGGCCACCACGTCTTCGCCCTGGGCGTTGGTCAAAAACTCACCGTAAAACTCGTTCTCACCGGTGGCGGGGTTGCGGGTAAAACCGACCCCGGTGCCGGAATCGTTGCCCATGTTGCCGAACACCATCGCCTGCACGTTGACAGCCGTGCCCAGATCGGCCGGGATGTCATTCAGTCGGCGATAGGTAATTGCGCGGGGGTTGTTCCAGCTGCGGAACACGGCATCCCGAGCCATGCGCAATTGTACATAAGGGTCATCCGGAAAAGGCTCACCGGTTTTACGTTTGATGATACTCTTGAATTTCTTGACTATCTCCTTAAGGTCGTTCACCTGGAGGGAGCTGTCCTGCTTGATGCGCCGATTCTTTTTCAGCTTGGTGATGACTTCCTCGAACTTATCCTTATCGATTCCCAGCACGACATTGCCGAACATCGAAATAAATCGGCGGTAATTGTCCAGGGCGAACCAGAGGTTTTTGGTTTTATCGGCAATGGCCTTGACGGTCTGTTCGTTGAGACCCAGGTTCAACACCGTGTCCATCATCCCCGGCATGGAGAACTTGGCCCCGGAACGAACCGACACCAGAAGCGGATTTACGGGGTCGCCGAATTTGGTCCCGGTTTCCTTTTCGAGCAGGGCTACATACATCTCCAGGTCCTTGTCGATAGCCTTGGGAATTTCCATATTGTTTTCATAGTAAAGAGTGCAAACCTCGGTGGTAAGGGTGAAGCCCGGCGGCACCGGAACGCCGGCATTGGTCATTTCCGCCAGGTTGGCACCCTTGCCCCCCAGAAGGTCTTTCATATCGGCTGAGCCGTCGGCCTTACCGGCCCCGAAGAAATAGTAAAATTTCTTATCGGCGATTTGCTGCTTTGGTGAGCTCTTGGTGTTCTTGGAACTCCGGGAGATTTTAGCAGCGTTGGAGGTTTTGGCGACTTTCGACGTCTTTTTAGCGGGCTTTTTTTTGGGGGCGGCTTTTTTGGCGGCCGCTTTTTTGGATTTTGTCGATTTCTTTACCGGCATATATACTCCTTATATAATTAATTCCTCGTTTTCGATTCTACGAAAAAAGTCCTTAAATTTATCAAAAAATATTTCTAAGGCAATATAAAAGGCGACCGGAATAAACTTTATTTCCCGTCGCCTAAATTTTTGGTCGCCAAGGTAAGGAATTACATCGTAAACATGCGTTCTCCACGGATAATCTTCTCAAGCATTTTAACCGTTTTTTCAACCGGAGCGTGCATTAAATCGGAAGTATTGAAAGTTGTTCGAACCACCTCCCGAGGAGCGGTGAAGCTCGATTTTCCTCGTCCCCCGCGCGCTTTTTTCTTGTGGGTCAAGTTATACTGCCGCTGGTATTCTTTCGCTTTTTCCTTGTGCATCTGATAATACCGGCGTTGGTATTCCCTTCGTGCCTCCGCCGTAGACAGCTTGGATTTCGAAGCCCCTTTGGTTTTGGGCTTGGCCTCAGGCTTTGTATCCGTACTGTTTGGGGCGCTCTTCCTCGTCCGCGCCATTAGCCACCTCACTTTCCCTGTGGTTAATGTTGCTACCCGTTTATTTGAATGAAAAAGATTCGTTCCTCACACAGAAGAAAGCTAGGAAAAAAATGCCTGTATGTCAAGCAAAATATTGAGTTTTTTTAATTTTTATTTTATTAAACCTCCATAAAACAAAGACTTAAAGAATCACTATATTTATAAATATGTAAGTTTCGACCCTACATAGACATACCGTGAATTTGTAACTCTTTGGAAGTCAATATGTACACTGTTTTATGTTCGCTCTTTAACATACACTTAAATCGCTACTTCTTTTATCTATATTATTATATACTAAATTTTTATATATAAGTTCAAGAAAAAAATCCCGCTGACCTAAAAAAATCAGCGGGATTACATAAAAGTCAACCAGTTTTTTTATTTCAGCTTAAGCCTTTTCCGGTTTTGGTTTGTCCTTGTTTTTTAAGTAGATAATAAACTCCTTAATTATGTATCCGATAACTATCAGGGCTACCAGCCAGAAGAAAGCGGGAAACCAGCCGCTGTAATTGGGGTTGGTTTTATCGAATGCAACCAGAGCCCAGTCCTCGTGCATAAACTGGATGCGCTGAATAAACAGCGAAATACGCGCCATCACGGTCAGGCCGAAGGAAGCTCCAAAACCGATCATAAGGATGTAAATACCTACTTTGGCAATCACCCCGAAGGTTCCGGTATGAGCCTTGGAGAAGAAGAAGTAAATCAGCCCGGCGATAGTCCCGATAAAAACGATTACCTCGGAATAACCGGCGGCCGTATCGAGAAAACCGGACCCGAAGAAATTACTCCAATGGATATTGGACATAGTGGCATAAAGCTGTTTGTTGACACGGTTAGCCATTTCCAAGGGAATCGCCACCCCGGTGGCAATGCCGATATACATAGCGATTGGCCATCGGGATATCCAGGCGTATTTTTTCGAGAAGCGCGTCCACATCAGGACACCCAGAAGAGCCGGGATAAGATACCAGGGCCGGGAGGAATTCAGCCATAAGAGGTACCAGTCACCGTCCTGAAGTCTTTCGAACAGGTTGGGGACCAGACCATTGTGCCAGAGGATAACCGCCCAGTAACCGGCCGAGACGCCGACCACCAGGTGCTCGGCGAATTTATAAAAAGGATTGTCCTTATATAAGAACGAGAAGATTGCCAGCGTCAGCATGGCACCCAGGGTCGTCCAGAGAAAAGTTCCAAATTCCATACCGATCACCTCCCTTCCCTGTTCTTTTTGAATTTATCCATAAAGAAACCTATATTCCCAATGATAATGAAAAAGATGATCAGGAAGTGAGCGTACAGCTGAACCTTCATGGCGATAATCGCCTTGCCGGGGTTGTCGGCCAGCTTCTCATACTGGGCGGCGCCCAGCATACCGGCCATATAACCGAACACCTGACCGGAGTTTAGGTAGGGATAATATTCCGCCCCCATAACCCCGGTAACACCCAGAGCCAGCGGGAAGTTGAACCGCCCCTGACCGTATGAAATCCAATACTCCGTACCGCTGGTACCGGAGATATTGACCACGCAGGCTGTCTGGTCGTAGTTCTGTACACCCTTCATCAAGGGTATCGAATCCAGCGGGGTTCCGTAATAATCCGACGGGAAAGGCAGCCTGAAATTGGTTCCCATCCCCAGGATAACCAGGGCGGGATAGGGCTTGTAGCCGAGGAAACAATAATCCACGCCGTTGACGACTTCCCGGGCCGGGAAAAATTCACCGTTGTAAGTTTTATCCAGCCGGCAGGAATCGGCGACAGCGAGAAAGGCCGCCTCCGCCATGCTCGGTCCGTTGGGGTGCAGCGCGGTACACATCACTCTTAAATTCCGGCGGAAACACTGCTCCAGCAGAGCGTAAGTCATCGGATGCAGCTCGGCCAGACTGGCCGGGTCATAATCGATTGCCAGAAAAACAATCGAGCCCGGTGGCAGAGTGTCGATAAACTCATGAATAACCGCTACCTCGGGTTCAACCAGAATCGGCACCGAGAAAGGCAGGAAGTAGGCGGTCACACAGACAACAATCAGCAGCAGGAAAACCCAGCGCCGGTCGATCGACATCATGCGGTTGAATATATTCGTATCTTGTTTGTTTGTCATATCCGGCCTCCTTATCCTTTCCCCATATAGCCGCGTTCAATTCCGAGAATAACCTTGAGGGCCGTACCGACCATACCCAGACCGATACCGATCAGAATGGCTCGTTTGGCCGCCATGTTGGGGACGTTCAACAGCCAGGCGGCCGTCTTGTTCATATAAAAACCGAACGTGTCGCCGAAATAAGGATTGAAGCGCAGCATTACGATAAGCGCGGAAACGAGCAGCATGGTCGCCAGTACGTTCCGAGCCCGGAAAGCGCGATAAGCGGCCGAGGCGATAAAGAAGGCCAGCAGGGAGAACATGGTCGTCTCAATCGGCACCAGGATATGATTGAAGAAATTCCGGAACATGGGGTTGGTCAGACCTTCCTGGGTCATGAAGTAAAACCCCCATTCCCCGTTCTCGTTAAAGCCGGTAATGCCGAAAAACATCATGGTAAACAGGGCCGCCAGGGTTACGACCGAGTAACCCCAGTCGTGTCTTTTGTGCTTGATTTTATCGTAAGAGACATGGATCAGCGACCAGATACCGAGCGCCATGGCGAAGATACCTATGATGTAAATCCAGTCCATTAAAAATTTATAAATCCACTCGGAGGCTTCATGAGGTGAGAAATACTGAAAAACCATGAAGACGCCGAAGACGAACACCAGAAAAATGGGAATCTGTCTTTTCATATTTCCATCACCTCCTAATCCAGTACCTTGAAGATGTTCGTAAAGGCCGTCCAACCGAAATTAGCGGCGATAATTCCCAGAATAGACAGGATGATAACGGCTGCCTTGGCATAGTCCTGGGCTTTCAGGGAACCCAGCATGAGGGGTTCACGCCCCAAGTAAGCCGAAGCCGCGTACAGTTCCTCGCCGATCAGGGTGTAGTCGCAGGCGACGATGAAGAACGGCAACTGGCCGACCTCGTCGGTACCGGCGATCTGGATGGACCCGGCCACCGCCCCGGTTTCGGCCAGGATCAGCGACTCGGCGTAGAACTTGCCCATGTAAACGTTTGTGGCGGGAAGTTCACGCATCATGATACCATTGACGGCAGCGACATAAGCGAACTGGTTGGTCGTGATGTAGAAAACCATATCGTCGTTGTAGGCGTCCGGGTGACCGGCATCGAGATACGACGATTTGACGACTTCCTGGGCAACCGTCATGACTATCGGGTCATAGCAGGGGACAATCAACTGGGTTTGATATTCCGCTACCTGCTTCGCCACCCGGCTGAGGATGGTGAAGGAAGCAATCGTGGATATCATATCCGCCGTCCCGAGACCGAGGATGTACAGGATGGGACGACCCATTTCCGTAGCCCGCCCGATAGCGTCGTCCACCGCTGCAATACCAGCCAGCGGCCGAACATACAACTCCGCTCCTTTTCTGGCGACGCTGACAAAATACATCATCAGACCGCCGAAAATGAGCACGGCAAACAAGACCGGCACCCGGCCCCGGTGAAACCAGTTGCTGTAACTCCGAACCGGTCCGAAAATTTCCGATGAAGTCCGTATCTCCGGATTGATGGTCACCGCGTCCACCCGGTAGTACAGGTCGGTGTTGTCCGGGATATAATCTCTTGCTTCCTTTTCCAGGATCCCGATGTTGTCATAGCGGCTGTTTCCGGAAGGAACCGAGCCGATATTTTCGAAGGGACCATCGGGCGATTCCGAGCGGTAAATTTCGTACATCATCACCGTATTCTTACCGGCGGCGTCGTCGGGAGAAGGTTTCCACTCGAGAATCAGGGCATGGCCGTGGTCGTTCGCCTTATCGTAAACCGTGAGGTTCGATATCGGCGCCGGAGGAGCAATGTTCAGCAGAGTGCTGTCCGCTCCGAGCGTATCGACCTGAGCCAAACCTGCCGAAAAGGTTAAAAAAACAAGAGAAAATATAACAAAAATATATCTCATATTTCCTCCATAATTAAATGGATAGGTTCTCTATATCTAAATGTTTAATCCCAACCAATCTCTAAAAAGAAAAGTGATACGGCCGACCAAAAGAGAAATACGGCCCATCACGGTATATCCGAAGGAGGCTCCGAAAGTAATCATCAAAATCCAGATACCGACCCGAGAGGCGCGTCCGAAAAGGCCGGTATGTTCCTTGGAGAAGAAGAAATAAATAATACCACACATCACTCCCAGGAATATGACCCAGTTGGCCAGCATCATGATGAACTGCCCCGAAGCGGACAGGTTCAAGCTGGAGAAGAAATGACCTATCCCCTGCCAGTCCACCAGGAGCGGTACGAAAGTAGACGAAACCTGGTTGATAAAATCGGAGCGAAGATAACGGATAAAATTAAGCCCGGCGGTGGTGCCGACGATAAAAGCCAGCGACCAGCGGGAAATCCAGCCGTAATTCCGGGAGAGCCTCATTAAAAGTAAAATGCCCAGAATTACCGGAACATAGAAAAAGAAATTATAATCACCGGGAATATAGTGTACTTTAAAGAAATTCGACATTCCTTCCGAAAGCCGGGGAAAGAGGTTACCGACGATGGTCGACCAGAATCCCATTGACATCCAGAAGGCCGCCGAGATACCGACAAATAAATGCTCGGCAAATTTATAAAAAGGATTGTCTTTATAGAGGAAAGACATAATCGACAGGGTTAAAAAGGCGGCGAGCGTCACCAGGAAACCCTGCAGGATATAATGTTCCTCGACCCCCTTGAAGGCCATCGCCTTGAAAATCCAGCTGAGGGCGAAAAAAATTACTACCAGAGCCATTAGAATGAGGGTCGTTCTTTTCATCGCTTGCCCTCCTTGCGGCGACCCTGGATAAAGAGAACGTTGCCGATGATGATGAAGGCCATAATGACTATATGAGCCAGCGTTTGCGGTCCCATCATCAACAAAGCCGGCGTAGGCGAATCTTTAAACCGGGAATAGTGCGCCACCAGTTCCGATTCGTACTCGGCGGCTCCTTTGACTCCACCCAGCAGACCCAACAACTGTTTGGGATAATACGGGTATAGCTGCGGCGCCACTACCGCCGCCACGCCGGTGGCGATGGGAACATCACCCGGGTCGCCGACAAAAAGCACCCATTCCTTGATACCCGGCCGACCACCACCGATGGAAATTATCAAATCGAGGTCTTTGCAGGAACGGATGCCCTTGAAAACCTCGATACTGTCGTACGGCACAGCGTTGACATCGGTTGGAAACATCTTTTTAAAATCGGAAATGATGACGTTTA
This sequence comes from Candidatus Zixiibacteriota bacterium, assembly GCA_016926795.1. Lineage (GTDB taxonomy): Bacteria > Zixibacteria > MSB-5A5 > GN15 > FEB-12 > JAFGNW01. The sequence goes on along the minus strand of JAFGNW010000160.1, from coordinate 8,157 downwards.
AAACACCTTCGTTACCGGCCTTGTAACCGATATTGACATAATCCACCCCGTCGATTTTTTCGGGAAATTCAGGACGGATAACATTCTCCATGGTGCGGGTAAACTGCCCCTGCCCGGTGGCGAAAAGACACATATATATTATTTTATGTCCCTTAACCAGGCAGTGGCGGCTGAAAGCGTCGGCCATCGGCTGCACTTCGGGCGCCATGGCCGGGTCGAAATCGTAAGAGAGTAAAACCTTCGAACCGGGCGGCAGGGATTCTATTTTGTCGAAAACCGCCTTAACCACGGGCGTGGCTTTTTCCTTAAAGACGGTGGGGAACAGAATCGGGGCGGCTACGGAGATAAAAATAAAAAGGAAAATAACCCGCCGTTCCACCTCCTTGAGTTTGATGGCACGAATAAAAAGCCAGAGAAGGCCAGCAGCGATAAGGGTCAGTGAAATAATCCGGCCGATATCGACCAGCGCCAGGGCGAGAGGGGGTGTGAATGCGTTCATCATTTATCTTCCCCTCCCAGATAAGTACGCTCGATACCGAGAATTAACCGCAGCGACATCGACACCACTCCCAAACCGATGCCGATCATAATCGCCCGCTGACCGGCCAGGTTGGGAGAGTTCATAATCCAGATGGCCAGGTTGGGAATCTGCAAAACTGAAAAGGAATCGGGAATCCAGCCGGTGACAAACGTCCCCAGGGGAGTCCGGCCGAGCAGGATTATAAAAGCGGCGATAAGCAGAATAGTGGCTTCGCGGTTTTTGGCTCGGAACGCCCGGTAGGATGCCGAAGCTACGAAGAAAGCCAGCAGGGCGTACATGGTGGAGCCGAGGGGTACGAAAACATTATCGTATATCGTCTGGAACCAGGAGCCCTCGGCCGTCAGCGAGGCGCTGATATCGCCGGGATTGCCGATTTTAAACAGGCCGCAGGCCAGCATAAAGAAAAACCCGACGATGGTGACGATGGAATATTCCCAGTCGCGTTTACGTCGGGTAAGTTTGGTCAGATGAACCCGCAGCAGGTTGCCGCCACCCAGAAAAAAGGCGAACACGGCTATAATATCGAAAAAGAGGGTGAAATTCTCCCCCAGGTTTTCCATCGGCGGGATAAACACCGAGAAAATCAAAACCGTTCCGACCACGAAGGTAATTATTAAGGGTACGCCACGTTTCATATTTTTAACATCAGTTAGTTACTGTAAAAACTCTCGTAATAAAATTTAGTATATCGGTAATTGTTTCCGTGTCGCCGACAGCGGCAATAGTTGACAGCAGCACGCCGAGCAAAATCGCCAGCATGGCTATCCCCTTGCCGACATCCTGTCCCTTGAGTGAGCCGAGCTGTTTGGGCTCGCCGGAGAGATAAGCTGAGGCGGCGAAAAGTTCCTCGCCTATGAGGGTAAAGTCACAGGCTGCGATAAAGAAGGGCAGCTGGGCCGGTCGGGCCGTACCGGCAATTTGAATCGCCCCGACCGAGTTGCCGGTTTCCGCCAGAATCAGCGATTCGGCGAAAAACGCCCCGAGTAAAAAGATGGTGGCCGGTTTCTCCCGGACCATAATACCATCCACGGCCGCCACGTAACCGAACTGTTCGTCGGTGACATAATTTACCATATCATCGTTATAAGCGTCGGGCCGTCCCGCCGACATATATGAAGCTTTGATGGTTTCGCGGGCGGCGGTCATTACCAGGGAGCGCGCTACGGGCATGCGGATTTTGGTGTCATAATCTGCCACCACGCGGGAAACCCGACCTAATATGGTAATTGCCGCCAACGTCTGAACATCGTCCATATCGTGAATACCGGGGATGAAGAGAATGGTCCGCCCCATTTCAGTGGCGCGGCCGATGGCTTCATCAACCGCCTCCAACCCGGCTATTTTGCGTACGAAAAGTTTTTTCCCCCGTTTGGCGGTTTCTATAAAATATATGACCGAAGCCGCGATAATCAGGGCGATAAAAAACAGGTATTTCAAATTCAGGTTAACCCATTCCCTTTGCGGTCGTATTGAAGCGGTTTGAAACGAAGCCGCCCGGGAATTGGACGACAGAGCGACCACGTGATAGGCGTAATTGGTGTCGCTATAAAGGTCCTCATCCTTATAATAATTCGCTCCCGGGATAAGTTCGGCGATTTTTTTGGCCTCACCGCCGTTGTCGCTGCGAAAGATGTGGTAGCTGAGCACTTTTCCCCCTACCGGCAAATCGTCGATCGAGGGCACCCAGGTAAGTATCAGAGAATTACCGTCGTCGTACTTGAAATCGCTCACTACCGGCGAGGTGGGCGGAGCGATAATTATTTCGACCGAATCCGCTTTTAACGAATCGGCCGGTTCCGGCACAGCCCGGGCCGGGACGACCAATGCTACTACCGTTAAAAAAAATATTATCGAAAGTGAAAGAGAAAAAGCGGACGGGGTAACCGTCGATGTATTCTTCTGAGAAAACACTACAGAATCATCCCCAGCCAGTCGCTTAACAGGAAGTCGATGCGGCCGATGAACAGCGACATACGGCTCATGACGGTGTATCCGAACGAGGCGCCGAAAGTAATCATGATAACCCAGATGCCCACTTTGGCGGTGTAACCAAAAGCGCCCTTGTGCTCCTTGGAAAAGAAAAAATAGACCAGACCGGTGAAGGTTCCGAGAAAGATGACCAGGTTCCCGATAACGGTAGCCGCTCCGGCGTCGAACCCGGCTCCGTACTGTGAGGAAAAGAGCGGAAAGATAGTGGCCTGGACCTGTTTCATGATATTCGAGGAGAAATAGTTAATCAACCAGAGACCGCTGGTAGCGCCGACAATAAAAGAAAGCGGCCAGCGGGAAATCCAGCCGATTTTGGGAATCAGCCGTAAAAGCATTAACAGACCCAGGAAAGCGCCGACGTACAGATAAGCATGTTCTCCCTTACCGATCCAGAACTTGCCGTAGAAGTTATCCCAGAACAGGGTTACGAACCAGTAACCGGCCGACAGGCCGACGAATATAGCCTCGGTCAGTTTATACCAGGCGTTATCTTTATAGAGGAAGGAAATAATTCCCAGGGTCAAAAAAGCTGCTAACCAAAGTGCAAAATGTTCCATCGTCAAATCCGTCTAACTCTTTTTCAGGGCTGATTTACGGCCGCCTAAGAAGAAGGCCACGTTACCGATTATAATAAAGGCGATAACAATCATGTGCGCGAACGACTGCGATAGCATGAACTTGGTCGCCTTGCCCTTATATTTACACAAGAACTCGAATTCCGCGCCGCCGTTCATGCCGCCCAGAATACCGGTAATCTGCCCGGCGTTGAGATAGGTATACATCTGCGGCGCCTGTACGGCAGTGTTGCCCAGACCCAGTTGTACGCCGTAACGGTCAACCGCAATCTGAACCCATTCCACCGAGCCGGGAAAACCGGCCGACAGATTAAAACTGTAGTCTATATTGGAAAAATTTTTAACATTGCGAACCAGCGGCAGTGAATCATAAGCAGTCCCCCGGTAATCGGTCGGAAACATCGATTCGAAAGACGACCCCATCCGCTGGATGACAAATTCATTGCCTGTCTGGAAGCCGAGGTTGACATAATCCTCGCCGTACTGGAGGTTCTTCACCTTCATCTTTTCGTCGGAAAGAACTTTTTCGAGGGCCATATTGGCCTGTTGAGGGCCTTGCGGCCATAAACCCATGATGATGACTTTTAAATCCCTCTCGAAACACAGACGAATAAAAGACTCCGCCATCGGCTGAAGTTCCGGAGCGGAAGGCGGGTCGAAGTCGAACGAGATCAATACCTTGGAGCCGGGCTTCAGGGTTTCCACACTATTATATAGAGCCCGGACCTCCGGGGATATCGGTATTCTCTGGGTGAAAGGCATAAAAAGCGGTAGAGCCAGAGCGATACCGACATAGATAAAAACCACCCGACGACTAATCAGCCGACCCCTGATAGTCAGAATCAAAATCCAGACCAGAGATAAAACCATGGCGCCGATAACCAGCCAGGCTACCAGCGAAGAAAACAAGATACCCTCGCCGCCGTTAACCTTGCGGATATAAAAGATCAGACAAAAAATGACGATTATCGTTATGGCCAGAATTTCTTTTGCTTTAGTACTCATAATTCCTCACTTCCCGCCGCCGATATGAGAACGCTCGATTCCGAGAATTACCCGAAGTGAAGTCGAGACTATTCCGAGACCGATCCCGATCATAATAGCCCGTTGACCGGCCGACTGGGGATAGTTCATCACCCATGACGCCAGGTCGGACAACCGCCAGCCTTCGGGCATGAAGCCGGAGAGAACATCACCCACCGGTACCCGGCCCAACATAACGAAGAAGGCCGCCACCAGAAGCAGGGTCGCTTCAAAATTACGGGCGCGAAACGCCCGGTACGAAGCCGAGGCAACGAAAAAAGCCAGAATGGCGAACATGGTGGCCGAAAGAGGGATGTACATATAATTATAAAGCCAGTCGAATCTGGTTCCCGGAACCCGGAAATCCTTACCTTCCGACAGACCGATAATGACAATCAACAAGAACGAAGCGATAATAACCAGCGCATAGCCCCAGTCCTTTTTCTTCCTGATAACTTTCTGGGCGGACATTTTCATCAGGTTGAGCGCTCCCAGCACAATAGCGCAGGCGCCGACAATCGAAAACCAGTCGCTGAACCAGTCGCTCATGTAACTGAAGGGAGCATGGGGAATGAAATACTGAATTACAAAACCAACGCCAACGATGCCCGTTATAATAAGAGGTATTTCTCTACGCATTTTTAATCAATTACCGAGAATAATCTCGAAAAATTCCAGATATTAAAAGTCTCCAAAATGATACCGATTACGATTGCCGCCAGCATAATCCCTTTGCCGATATCCTGACCCTTAACAGAACCGATTAGCTTGGGTTCTTTCGATAGGTAAGCTGAAGCGGCGAACAGTTCCTCGCCTATAAGGGTATAATCACAGGCGGCCACGAAGAAAGGCAGCTGGGAGGGCATGGCCGTGCCGGCAATCTGGATGGCGCCTATCGAGTTACCGGTCTCCGCCAGAATCAGGGATTCGGCGTAAAAAGTACCCATATAAAAGATAGTCGCCGGTTTTTCACGAACCACCATACCATCGATACCGGCCGCATAACCGAACTGGTCATCGGTCAGATAGTGCACCTGGTCTTCCTGGAAAGTATCCGGCCGACCAGCCTTGGAATAAGCTTCCTTGACGACTTCCTTGGCCGTAATCATCACCATCGAACGGCACACCGGTACCTCAAGGTAAGTCTCATACGTAGCCGAAAGCTCGGCCACCCGGCCCAATATATTGATACTGGCGATAGTCTGCATATTATCCATGTCCGACAAACCGGGTACGTAATATATTTTTTTGCCCATTTCGGTAGCTCGGCCGACCGCTTCGTCGACGGCTTCCATCCCCGCTATTTTGCGGATAAACAGTTCTTTTCCGGACTTGGCCTGCTGGATAAAATAAATAATAAAGAAACTCAGGATAATAACACCGATAAAAGCATTAATGCGACGCCAGTCAAACCACTGGGCCGAAGACTTAATAGGACCGAACGGAAGAGTTTCGCTGACAGCCTCCCAGGTGGCGATGTTGTTTTCTCTTAACTGATTAACCGCCAAAACCTTGTAAAAATATTCTACACCGTCAACGGTGTTGCCGTCCTGAAAGGAATATTTATCATGACCGGCAGGAATGTCCCCCACTTCCTTGAACTCGCCCGGCTGTCCGTTAACAACTTCAGCCCTGTAAATCCTGTAAACTTTGACCTTGCCGCCATCGTAATCATCGATAGATTTTTTCCAGGAAATGCTAATAGACTCACCGGCGTCGTTAGGGGTATCTATAGCTTCGACCCTGGTAGCGGCTTGAGGGTAAAGATCCGGTGACAGGCTATCCGGGCTAATTGCCCGGCCAATGGAGTCAGGTTTCACTGCTTGACCTTGAGAGCGGGCGTTGGGGACGAGTAAAAAAAGAAAAATCAGAACAACAAAAAAAGCCGCACAGGCTTTCCGGTCAAGGATAGCAGGAAGTCTCATCAAGTTTTTTAAAGTCCTTTTCCATCTACAAAAATATTTAGTGAAATTATGACCCAAACCCGGTGAAGTCAAGCGAAAAAAAGTAAACGGTATATTATCTTTTTATAAATCAACGCATTAAACACAAAAAACCAAATATAGGGACGTTTAGCTGGGAAAATTCGTTTAAAAACACTGCTATTAAACTGCTATTAATCGGATATAGTTTTATAAATATAAACCCTTTTCAACCTCATTCAATGTTACAACTTGGAAGAATTAATAAGCAAAAAACCCTCTTTACAAATCTAGCTCTTTTTTGTATACTGCCCCGTCAGCGCGGCGAAAAAACGCCTGCGAAGTACAACAATTGGTTGTGTGACAACGGAATAAGGAAAAAACGACTAAGTTTAAAGTAGGTTATAAATGGCAAAATTCGAAAACCCTGAAGACATTAAAGTTATTGTAGCCACTGATTGCGGTTCGACTACTACCAAAGCGATTCTAATTGAGTTTGTTAACGGTGAGTACCGCCTGATTTCTCGAGGCGAAGCCCCCACTACGGTTGAAGCTCCGTTTGAAGACGTGACGATGGGGGTTTTAAACGCCGTGGGTGAGCTGGAAGAACTGACCGGCCGTAAAATTATCGATGAAAACGGCAAAATCATCTCGCCCTCGAAAGGCGAGGTCGGAACTGACATATATATATCTACTTCCTCGGCAGGCGGCGGCCTGCAGATGATGGTGGCCGGGGTGGTTCGCTCGATGACGGCGGAATCAGCCGAACGGGCGGCGCTTGGCGCCGGGGCGATCGTTATGGACGTTATCGCCTCCAACGATAAACGCCTCCCTCACCAGCAGATTGAACGCATCCGTCATTTGCGGCCGGATATGATTCTGCTTTCCGGCGGTATCGACGGCGGCACGACCACCCATGTGGTCGAAATTGCTGAACTGGTTTCGGCCGCCGACCCCAAACCCCGACTCGGTTCCGGTTACAAATTGCCGATTATCTATGCCGGCAACAAAGATGCCACCGATGCGGTCAAGAATACCCTGGCCGATAAAGTCGACCTTAAGACCGTATCCAACCTGAGACCGGTGCTGGAGCGGGAGAATCTCGGGCCCGCCCGCGAAGAAATTCACGAGCTGTTCATGGAGCACGTCATGGCTCAGGCCCCCGGTTACCGGAAACTGATGACCTGGACGGACGCTCCCATCATGCCCACTCCCGGCGCGGTCGGACTGATTATACAAACTATCGCCGACCAGTACAATATCGAGGCGGTCGGGGTGGATATCGGCGGCGCCACCACCGATATTTTCTCCGTTTTCCGTCCCGACGGCGCCACCGGCGTTTTCAACCGAACGGTTTCGGCCAACCTGGGAATGTCATATTCGATATCCAACGTGTTCGCGGAAGCCACGGTACCGATGGTCATGCGCTGGGTACCGTTTTTAATGAACGAGCGCGACCTTCGAAACCGGGTCAAGAACAAAATGATTCGCCCGACGACTATTCCGCAGTCGCTGGAAGAGTTGATATTCGAACAGGCGGTGGCCAAGGAAGCCCTGCGTCTGGCTTTCATTCAGCATAAGAATTTCGCAACCGTTCTGAAAGGTGTTCAGCAGCAGCGGACTATCGCCGATGCCTTTGAGCAGTCGGCCTCCGGCGAGACGATTGTTAACATGATGTCGCTGGATATGCTGATCGGTTCGGGCGGGGTACTCTCGCACGCCCCGAGGCGGCAGCAGTCGGCTTTGATGATGATTGACGCTTTTCAGCCCGAAGGTGTGACCCGCCTGGCGGTGGACTCTATCTTCATGATGCCCCAACTGGGCGTGCTGACCGAGGTGCAGCCGAAAGCCGCCACCGAGGTCTTTGAAAAAGACTGCCTGATTCACCTGGGTACCTGCGTGGCTCCCTCGGGAACTTTCAAAAAACCCGGGCTGGTCATGAAATATACGATCGAACTGCCGGAGAAAACAATCACGGGGACGCTCAACACCCTGGAAATGAAACTCTTTAAACTCGGTCTGCAGGAAAACGGTCTGCCCCAGAAAGTAAGGGCAACTTTCGAACCGGAACGCGGGTATGATGTCGGCGCCGGCAAAGGCTCCAAAG
>JAFGNW010000159.1 GCA_016926795.1 Candidatus Zixiibacteriota bacterium | reverse complement strand
GCATAAAAATACCCCGGAAATTATTCCGGGGTAAGAAAAAAATCACAATGAAATTTATTCGTCGGCTGAGGCTTGTACTTCATCAGTTAATCCTTCGACCATCCGACCGTTTTTAAAGAAGAACCGTTCCCCTTTGCAGGTGGGATAGACCACCTGGGTGGTGAGATTCTTCAGGGCAAATTCGTCGGCAAATTCTTTATAGCGGTAGAAGGCGTTGCCGCCGTGCATGGGCAGCAGCACGGTAGGGCTGAGTTTGTCGACGGCATAAAAGATGCCCGCTTTCACCGATACCGGGTCACCCAGGCTGCAGCCGGTGATGCCGAAGAAGGCGATATCGATATTCTTGTTCAAACCGGCCAGGTAATCGATTTCCACAGGGTAAGCACCCGACAGGTCAACATGGCCGTTGGCGTGGTCACCGGCGTGGAAAATCGTAAGCCCGTCCACTTCCAGAAGAAAAGCCACCCCGGCATCGGTGGAGCGAAGGGTATGAACCTTGATATCATCGACGGTTCTATCATCGCGGGGTCCAATGAAAGTATATTCTTCCTCGATACCGTGCGGACGGAAACCCAAGATATAGTTAATATCGGGAATGCTGTCCCGCCAGTTGAAAATATTATCGTGATAATGGTCGCCGTGACCGTGGGATACGAACACCTCAACGTTGAAATCCCTCAATTCGGCGGGAACGATATACCCGCCGGCCAGCGAAGCCTGTTCGGGCGTCGGTTGTTCCGGATTCAGCCAGTAATCGAAAACCAGCAGGTGGTTCTGGGTTTTTACCGCCCAACCGCTGTGTCCCAAATGCCAGATGACAGCTTCTCTTTGTTGAACATCGCGCGCCAGGTAATTCGGCTGGTCGATTAAATTTTTCAACTCAGCGTCATCAGCGCCGGCGACCAGCAGTTTATAACCGATTTTATCAAAACCTGCGTTAAAAGCGTAATCGAGCGGGGTTTTACCGAAAACATCGACACGGGAAACATCGGCGCCTTTTTTCAGGAGCATATCGACGATCGCGGAGTTACCGTTCATGACGGCGTTATGAAGTTCGGTGCGATTCATCTTGTTTTCCGGACAGCCGACAAAAGCGCCCTTCTCGAGCAAATATTCAGTGATATCAGTATGCCCCTGCGAGGCCGCCAAATACAGAGGTGTCTCTCCCTCCTGGTTCCGAACATTCAGCCTGGCACCGTTTTCCAGCAGGATTTTAGACACTTCCAGGTCACTATGGCGGGCCGCAAGATGCAGCGGAGTCGTGGGTCTAAAAAAGCAATTAGAGTCCGGGTCCTTGTACTCGGGCGGATTGACCTCGGCGCCGTTGAGGATAAGAAACCGGACCATCTCGGGGCCGGACCAGCAGGCGTGGGTCAGGGGAACCCAGCCGTTATTATTAGCGGCGTTTATATCGGCGCCATGGTCCAACAGCAGTTGGGCGATTGCAACCGTACCGCGACCGGCGACATTGTGCAGAGGTGTTTGGTTAAAATTACTGCGGGCGTTTACGTCGGCCCCTTTTTCGATCAGGAGCCGGGCTTCCTCGATACTGAAAGGGTTAAGCGCCCAGAACAGAGGCGTTTCGCCGTCATTATTTTTTATATTTATTTTCGCGCCGTTATCTATCAACAACCGAAATATTTCATCCTGCCCAAACGAAGCGGCGCTGAACAGCGGCGTAATGCCCTGGTCGATGGTTTTCTGGTTGACGTCGACTTTATTGTCAATCAACAATTGCGCCAGTTCGACATTTCTACCTATTACCGCGTACAACAGTGCCGGAAAGCCGTTTTTGTTGGTCGCCCTGAAATCAGCGCCTTTATCGAGAAGAAACCGGGCAGCCGCAAGTTGCCGATAGCTGCAGGAAAACAGAAACGGCGTCATACCGTTATCGTCCCGGGAATCAATATCAGCACCCCGAGCGAGCAGCAGTTCGAGCACCGGGATATGGCCCGCCACGGCGGCGTTGTGAATGGGCTGGCTGTTTTCGTTGTCGCCTATATTCATATCCGCGCCTATATCCAGAAGGGCTTCGACCACGGCGACCTGTCCGGAAAAAGCCGCCAAGTTCAACGGCGTCAGACCCTCAGTGTTTTTTTCATTTAATAGAGTCGGCTCGGTTTGTAACAGAGCTCTAACCCGGGCAACATCGCCATTTCTTACGGCTTCATCAAGCTCCGCTGCCATAGTAACGGTCGCCAGAAGCAAAACGGCAACTCCCAACAGAATTTTTAGAACATCTGCGTGATACATATTTTATTCCTTATTGAATTGATTATAGATTGTTAAATCTGATTTATACAATAAAACATAAACAAATTTATCCTGCTAATAAACGAACCAGGCTTTAATTTGTGTAATCTGATTATGCTATGTTTTATAAAGGTTATTTTAGGAGAAGGCTATTCAGATATCAGAACCGTAAAAGTGGTGTTACCGTATTTCCGGTGTTGTTGTATTGAGAATCCAGCGAAGTCTATTTTTTTGGTTTCCGAGGTATCGTGCTGGCAGATAACCAGCCCGTTGTTGTTCAGGAGGTTGTGGCTTTTAAGATTAACCAGGGTTTTGTCGATAAGGCCGAGATATTGCGGCGGGGCGAGCATGATTATATCGAATTTACTTTTACGACTCTCTAAACGCGGGATGACCTCAAATACATCCCCCGTGATACAATGCAGGCGGTCGGCGATATTAAAGCGTTCCGCCTGTTTATTAATCGCCGCCGCCAGGCGGCGGTCCCGTTCCACCCCGACCGCCTGTTGAGCTCCCCGGGAGACGGCTTCGAAAAGATACGACCCGGTGCCGCTGAAAAGGTCGAGGTAGCGGGCATAGTCGATATACGGCATGAGAAAATCGAAAATGCTTTTTCTCAGCCGGGTCAGGGGCGGACGGGTGATGCCGAAATCCGGGGTGATTATTTTCTTTCCCTTTAGGGACCCGGCGATAACCGTAAATTCGATATTTTTCTTTTTTTCATCGGTCATAAGGCTGTTCAATTTTTGCACACCGCCAGCAGTATATATTAAAAAACGGTCTAACAAAAGCCTTTTTGACAGTCGATACATTACTATAGACGTGAAGATAATTGTTGATAAACTCCCTTTTATATATTATTAAAGGAGTAAGGGAAATTGTTTACAGAAGACGACGATATCATGCTTGATTTTTCCGACATAGAGAAAGCTCTTTTTGATAAGGGCTATAAAAACATTTGCGGGGTGGACGAGGTCGGCCGGGGACCGCTGGCCGGGCCGGTGGTGGCCGCGGCGGTTATCATACCCGCCGGGCTTATAATCGAAGGCCTGGATGATTCCAAAAAACTGACTCCCCTGCGCCGTGAGAGAATTTTCGAGGAGATAATCAGTCTCGGTTTGAACTGCTCAATCGGTATTATCGACCATTGCGATATAGACAAACTCAATATACTCAAGGCTTCGCTGATGGCTATGCGGAAGGCGGTTTGCGATATGAAACCGCCGGCGGATTTTGTCCTGGTGGACGGCAACTACCCGGTACCCAATATTCCCCAGCCGCAGTTCGCCATTATCGGCGGGGACAGCCGTTGCCTGTCGATTGCGGCCGCCTCGATTGTCGCCAAAGTCACCCGCGACCGGATTATGGACCGGTATGAGGCACTTTACCCGTCGTTTACCTTCGCCACCCACAAGGGTTATCCCACCGCGGCTCACCTGGCGGAACTCAAAGAACACGGCCCGTGCGAGATTCACCGCCGTACTTTCAAACCGGTGGCCAAAATTATCGATGAATATGCCCTCTTCTGATAAAAACCGGAAAAACAGAGTTACCCGAGGGCGGCATTATGAACAAAAGGCCGCCCTTTTTTACGAGCAGCAGGGGTTCGAAATTATCGAGAAAAACTGGCGGACCGCCCACAAGGAAATCGACCTGATTGTCCAAAAGGACAGCCTGCTGGTTTTTGTCGAGGTCAAGTCCTCGACCTCTAAAAAATTCGGTCACCCCGCCGAGCGCGTGGACCGCGCTAAAATCAAAAACCTGACCGAAGCCGCCCGGCAATTTTTAATAGACAATAAAATTGAGAATTGTGATTTGCGTTTCGATGTCGTGACTTTTTCCGGCGACCGGCTGGAACATTACCCCAACGCCTTCGAAAGCGAGTAAAAATATCAAGGGCTTTTTACGGAATCCCCGAGTGTATCCGACTGCGGGTAATCCAACTCAGTTAACGAATCAACAAACTGCTGCACCAGCCAGGTGAAATTGTTGAAGTGTTCCGTCTTATCACCGTAGGCTTTCAGGAAGTCGGTCATCTCCGATTCGGAGATGTTGTAAATTTTGAGCAGGGAATCACGATACGTCTTGAAGCGATCCGGATTTTCACGGTAAACGGCGCTGGCCACCCAGACTTTGGCAGTAATCAGGGCTTTTTGTTCGTCCTGGAGTAATCTCTTTGCCTCGGTGATTTTATCGTAATAGTTATAACCCAGAATTGCGCCGCCGATTACAAGCAGCGGTATCAGCCTTTTAACCCATATAAAATAAGACCAACTTCTCATTGCATTATTCCGTAAAAAGGATAAATTATAGCTTAAAGTCAGGCAGGTCAAGAGAATACCGTGGAATTAACAGTTTCTTCCCAGCGTCGCAAAGCCCGGGCGGTCAAAGTCGGTAAGGTCATTATCGGCGGTGGCTTCCCGATTTCGATACAGTCGATGACCAATACCGACACTCGCGATGTCGCCGCTACGGTCGCGCAGATAAAGCTTTTATTCGAAGCCGGGTGCGATATAGTCCGGTTGTCCGTGCCCAACAGCGAGGCCGCCAAACAGCTTAAAACCATCCGCAGGCAGGTCGAACAACCGCTGGTGGCGGATATTCATTTTCAGTACAAGCTGGCCCTGGCGGCGGTGGCGGCCGGGTTCGATAAAATCCGCATCAATCCAGGCAATATCGGTGAGCCCTGGAAAGTGCGCGAGGTCACCCGCGCCTGCCGGGAAGCCGGCATCCCCATCCGCATCGGCGTCAACTCCGGTTCCCTGCCAAAAGACCTGCTCGAAAAATATTCCCCCGACGACCCGGAGGTCTTTGTCGAGGCTGCTTTGAGGGAAATCCACATCCTTGAGGAAATG
>JAFGNW010000158.1 GCA_016926795.1 Candidatus Zixiibacteriota bacterium | reverse complement strand
TCTGACTACATCAGGGACTTCCCTGGATGCCAAAATCCTGGGCACCCCGGAACATATTGCCCCGGAAATTTTTAAAAACGATATCATCACCGCCCAGACCGATAATTATTCTCTGGGGAAATCCATCCGCTTTGCTCTGGAATCATTCCCTGAAGATAAAACGACCCTTTACGGCCGACCCCTACCGGAGCGCAGCCGCTTGGAAGCGTTTCTCGACGATTTGACGGCGGAGAATCCGGTTAACCGACCTTACAGTATCCTGGACTGTCTTTTTCAGCACCAGCTTATCGAGAAAACGATTTACGTACAGGCCAAGAAAAAGGTGCTGTCGCTTTTGTTACTGAGCAGTTTCCGTCGCCTCAAAAGCACCATCAACCCGTACGGAACTGGCTGGCTGGTGGATTTCCTGCAAAAAGAAAACAGGATTTTCGGGTTTCACCAGGACCTTATCGACGACCTGGAAGGTGCCTATGCCCAAAGGCCCCTGGCCGTTTTACAGATATTCAAAAAGCTCGTCACCGCAACGGAGATTGAAAACTACGGTGATTTCTGGCAATTCAATTTCAGTGATGATATTCTGGGGAAAATTTTCCTCACCCTTGATGAACTGAACGGCAAAAAACCGGTACTATCCGGTTCGGTAGAAAATAAACCCCTCAAACGTTATATATATCTGAAACAACAGTTGTCCTCGGAGTCTGATAAAAGAAAAACCAAAGACCGGCACGACTGGCAGGCTTTTGAAAAGTTGGGCCGGCTGGCTTTGGAGCTTAATCGCTCTGTCGAGGCTATTGACCATTTCAGGCAGGCCCTCGATCTGATACCCGACCGCCTGAATTTGGAAAAAGTACAGCTTATCTATCAACTGGTTATCCAATCGACGATAGTCGCTCGCCATCAGGAAGCCCAGGAATTGATTGACCTGGGAACAGAAACCGCCCGGGCAATCCACGCCGAAAAAGAAGAACTGGAATTTCAAAATCAAAGGGCGTATCTGCTTGCCACAGCCGGCCAGCAAGCCAAAGCTGAAAAATTGCTCCAATCCATTATTGAAAAGGCCAGCGACCTGGGCCTGGCCGTACTGGTGGCCAAGGCTTACTATAACTTATTTTATATTGAATATATCAGGGGTAATTTCGGCGAAGCCGAGGAACTGGGCCTGAAATGTATTAAACTGACCAGGAAAGCCAAGGATGATACTTTTCTTTTGACGGCTTATACCGGCATGGCGGGCTTGTACACAGAACTCGCCGAATATGACAAAGCCATCAATATGTCCAATAACGTCGTCAAGATAATAAGAAAACAAAAAGGTAAGGCATACAAGCTCCTGAATATATATAAGGTTCTGGTAATGGATTATACCCGCCTGGGGTTAACTCAAGACTCCGAACACTGGCTGAACTTATTGCTCAGCGCCCGAAGTGTAAAATTTGATAAACTGGCTTTTCTTGACTATTCTATCATGAAAGGGTGGCTTGAAATAAGCAAGGGCTTGCTGCACTCTGGTCGAGAGGTACTTCAAAAGGCTATGGGCTCGGTTCGTTTTTCGGAAAACAACCGCTATGCCGGCAAGATTCTGTTTAATCTGTCCGAAATCGCCTTATACCAGGGAGAGTTTGCAGAATGCGAACATTATGCCGGGAAAGCCCTTGATATTTTCAGTAAACTGAACGATTTCGGTTCTTATTGGGAAACCAGGTTGATAAAGTTTCTCAATACTTTTTACGGTCCCGCCGGAGTGCCGGCACCCGAAAGTGAATTTCTTGAAATACTTGAAAAGTTAACGGAACATAACTGCCGCCACTATGCCGTCTATTGCCTTATACAAATTGCCATT
Organism: Candidatus Zixiibacteriota bacterium; assembly: GCA_016926795.1. Lineage (GTDB taxonomy): Bacteria > Zixibacteria > MSB-5A5 > GN15 > FEB-12 > JAFGNW01. The sequence continues at coordinate 3,308 of JAFGNW010000158.1, read as the reverse complement.
CATCTCAATGATAATTCCCTAAAGCGAGCCCGGGCTATCACCCAGCCTCTGGAAAAAGGGATAAACGAATCCCCGGCGCCCATGTTCACAGCCGCCCGCCTTATGCTCAAGTACCGGTTGAAAAAGACAGACCGTGATGAAAACGTGATTCGTCTGATGAAAGACGCCTATCAGGAACTCGACAGCAACGGACAGAAATTCCTGGCGATGATTCTCTGTGGTAAAATAGGTGAACACTACCGGGAGACATTGCAGCAGAAACTCAGCCGCAAATTTTTCACGCAGGCTCTCTCACTGGCGCACCGGCTGCCCAACAAACAGGCTGAAGCCGGAATACAGCGGCAACTCGATACTGTCCCGGAACAGGATTACGGTCATGATAAGGTATTGAAAACGATGCTGGGGATATCGGACATACTCAGGGATATCGACAATTACGAATTCGCTCTTGCCAGGGTGGTGCAGTTCGCCGTTAATGAGACCGGTGCCGAACGGGGTGTTCTGCTTCTCAAAAGCGAGGGCTCGGAGGACCTGCATATCAGATCATATTACAATTGTGATGATGAGGAGAGTCTTAAAGACATCGGCGATTTCAGCAAATCCGTCGTCTCCAGCGTAGCCCGGAAAATATCCCCGCTGGTGGTCAGTGATGCCCTGGAGGACAAACGCACCAAAAGATACAAAAGCATCGCCGTGCATAATATCCGGTCGGTAATCGCCATGCCGATCCAGGACGGAAATGTTTTTTACGGTGTTCTTTATTTGGACCACCATACCATTCCGGCTCTTTTCGGCGATGACGACATCACCCTGGTCACTTCCCTGGCCAATTTCCTGTCGGTGATACTCAACGTCTTGAAACGCTTCAAGTCGGCCTCGGTCAACAAGGACCAGTTGCAACATGAACTGGCCCGGCACGGATTAAGCGAGATGTTTATTACTCGCAACGAAGGCCTTATGGAAATGCTCGAGCAGTTATCCCAGCTGGCCCAGACCAATGCCAGTATTCTCATTCTCGGCGAGACCGGCACGGGCAAGGAAATTATCAGCCGCCTGATTCACTCCCTGAGCCAGCGGGCCGAGGGGCCGTTCGTTAAAATGAACTGCGCTGCGATAGCAGATACGCTTATTGAGAGTGAACTGTTCGGCATCGACGATAAAATCGCTACCGACGTCAAAGCCCGCGAGGGCAAGTTCGAAGCCGCCGACACGGGCACCCTCTTTCTTGACGAAATCGGTGATATGCCCCTGAATATCCAAACCAAAGTACTGGGCGTTCTCGAGTACCGCGAATACCAGCGCGTGGGCTCCAACCGGACCAATTATACCGACGCCCGCTTCCTTTACGCCACCAATAAAAATTTGAAAAAAATGATCAGCGAGGGGAAATTCAGCCGGGACCTTTATTACCGAATTTATAGTTTGATTCTGGAAATCCCGCCTTTACGGGAACGGCCCGAAGATATCGAACCGCTGCTTGGTCATTTCACCAGGCTATATTCCCCCGACCCTGATCAGAGACTGTGGTTCACCACCGCGGCTGTCAAAGCCCTGACGGTATACCATTGGCCGGGCAACGTCCGCGAAGTAAAAAACCTGGTGGAGCGTCTGCATTACAAACGATTCAGTATGCCCAATAAGCGGGTGGACCTGCTCGACCTGCCGGCCGACATTCAACGCGCCGGTCAGGACAGTCATTCCAAGGAACATGCCGAAGCCCTGGAAAAAAACCTGATAAAAGAAACCTGGAAGAAAAATAACTGGAATCAAACGAAAACCGCCAGGGAACTGGGTATGTCCCTGGCAGCTTTTCGCCGTAAACTGAAAAAATATAATATTCGAAAAAAAGAATAAACCGCCAAATTTACCGGTTTGCCGCTTTTTTGCCGCTTTCTTGTTTATCTAATCCCTTAAAATACAACAGATTAATCAGTCCGATGAAAAACGGTTAAAAAAAACGGCAAACTGACAGCCGTTTCGCAAATCCCCATATTCACATAACTTCTTGTAATACATACAAATAGCAAAAAGAGCCTCCCGGGAAATCACCCGGCACCAAATCTGTATTAACAGAATTTGTCCTTTTAAACTAACCTAAACCCCATCTTAGAGGAGGCATTTATGTGCTTCAAGAAGTTAACTTTCAAAAACGTACTCGCCTGCACCTTACTGGTACTCACCTTTTGTGTATTAAGTCTTACTTTATTTACACCCCCGGCTGTAGCGGATGGAGGTATCGTATTTCCTCCCCCTCCGGATTCGGACACGACAAAAACGTATACCTGTTCCGGTCCGATAAATCCGGACCAGATTGCCGATGAGTCGGAAATCACATTATCTACCTGGGATTTAATTACCCTTGCTGTTTCAACTATACTTTGATTAGGAAAATATCGTTAAACATAAACAAATGGATTTTTGAATATGATACGATACGAAAGATTAATTACTTTGCTGACGTTGTTGCACAACCGCAATTTCGTGACGAAGGAGCAAATCTGTCAGGCCTGTAATGTCTCGGAAAGGACGGCCTACCGGTATATCAATAAATTATCCATGTCCAATATACCCATTTTCTATGACCGTTCGGTAGGCGGGTACAGGTTGAACTCACCTTCCAAGATTGTGGCCAACCATCTGGGCGTCAGCGATACGATTATTTTAAAATGCGCTTTGAAATATCTTGAACAGCGTTTGAACGGCAATTATTCGGACACTATTGATTCCATTAATAAAATACTAAATCGCATTAATTTTTCAGCCGACCTTGGTTCCTGCGGCTTTACCGGTAACACCTTTGACAATGACCTTCCCGCGGACAAACTCAGCAGTTCCATTCATCTGGCTATCCTTGTTACGGCGATACGCAACAATCAAAAAGTTATTATCGAATTTTCAAACGGGAGCAGTGAACTGCGCAAAAATATCGTGGAAAAGCCGATTTTGAGATTTTCCCGGGAATGGCAGGTTTTCGATTCGAGGGCTTCAACGCGCAACAGTATTCCGTTATCAAAAATCCGAGAAGTCAAAATTATTTAACGATATTGATATTATTAAGACTCCATGCCCTATCACCATGGTTGATCCCAGGGGACAATCGTTCTATCGCTCTTGAACGATAGCAGATAACCCGGCGGTGACAAGTTCACATTGCCGGGTTTTTTTAAAAAAAACTTGTCTACCCACTTTCAAAATATTAACTTATAAATCAATCAATCGAGCATACACCTTTATATCCGGGTTAGGTATGTTATTTTTACGGTTGAAAATTCCCGCCCTGCTTTTATCAATACTCTTCTGGTTGCCCC
>JAFGNW010000157.1 GCA_016926795.1 Candidatus Zixiibacteriota bacterium | reverse complement strand
TGATTATATTAAATTTTTACCGATACCATTACAAGCTTGACAATCGGGGCATTTTCAATAGATTAGTTCCCGTCAATATCGATTTAGAAATAGTAGAGCAGAAATAGAAGGACAGAATTCTTCAGCGGTTCTGCCAATTAAAGATTAAGAAATAGTAGGGTAGAACCCTTTAGTGGTTCTGCCAAATTAAGCCATCGTAGCTCAGCTGGTAGAGCAGCTGATTCGTAATCAGCAGGTCAGCGGTTCGAGCCCGCTCGATGGCTTTTTTGTATGTCTTTTTACGCCTTGACAAAATCTGACGCGATTTATATATATGTTATAGTAGACTATAATACCCTGGATATCAAATTAATTTATATTTTTTAGTTGGAAAGATAAAAAGCGAATTACTCGTCTTGAGAATTTAAACAAGACATATATTGGAAGGCGGGAACGATGTGTAAAAAATCAATTGTTATCCTGTCGTCGAATACAACGGTATTTGTCTTATTTTTTAATTTTATCGACACCATCATTTGCCGTTGAGTGTGGTGACATTAATTGTAGCGAAGGACTCCCCGATAATCTGATATTACCTGCTTGATTGAAAATTTATATTTAACTCATATGCAATTATGCTGTCCCAACGAAGCCGATGCCAACGGCAGCGGTGACCCGGAACCGGATATCTCCGATATTACCCGGCTCATTGACCATTTATATTTGACTCATGTACCCCTGCCGCCTTGCCCTTAGGATTAGATAATTTGACGTTATTAGCCGTCTCTATTTGGACCTTGTAGAGGCGGCTTTTTTGTTGGTTCGATTGACAGGTTTGAGGAAAGGATTTATAAACCTGTTATTTCCTGCAGACTTCGTAATGGGGCCGTCCCGGCCTGAAAGCGCGGATGTTATATATGACCATCAATAATTCCTTGTGACAAATTTTATTTTTATTTAATTTAACGATAGTTTTCAAATAAAATCCATATAAGGAGGTCACAGTGGGTTTCAAGGCGTACAAATCGATGAACACGCGGTTCCATGTCGACCGGCGTGATTTTATTAAAACGGGCAGTATCGTATCAGCCGGGCTTCTGCTGGGAACGCCGCAACTCTGGGCGCAGGACAATGCCAAAGACGAGCCGCCGCCCAGACCCAAAACCAATATCGATGAAGTCCTGAAAATACCCCGTACCAAACAATCGATGCCAGGCGCATTTCCCGGCAAGACGGTCGAGATTTTCGACGACAAATCAATGGCCGACGGTCTGCCGGTGGGTGAGCGAATCGAACTTATGTTTAAAACCGGGATTGAAAACCTGACCGGTTTAGATTTAAACGAAAGCTTCAAGTTATTCTTTGAACCTGATGATATTGTGGGAATTAAGATAAACCCGGTCGGGCCGGGGTTGATCAGCACCCGGCTGGAAGTGGTTGACGCCATTATCGCCTGGCTTACCGGTAACGGTCTCAAACGAGAAAATATCATTATCTGGGACCGGTTCGATTATCAGCTGGCCGATGCCGGGTTTACTCCGGAAAGGTACCCCGGGATTGGTCTCGAGGGGCTGCAGACTTTCAATATGGATGCTTACGCGGGCAAAGTCGACGACAGTGTCTGGCTGAACGCGGACGGCACCCATATCAGTTCGGATAAATTTGACCCGGAAGTATATTACTGGGCCGATGTAGACGGACCCGCCGATAAGGAGTATCTCCACCAGCACGTCTTCAACGATAAACATTCTTACTTCGGCAAACTGTTGACCCAGAAACTGACCAAAATTATCAATGTTCCAGTATTCAAGAACACCGGCAACGGGATTTCCATGGCGACCAAAAACATGGGATATGGAGCCATCTGCAATACCGGCCGCCTGCACCGGCCGCTGTTTTTCGATGTTTGCACCGAGGTCCTGGCTTTCCCGGCGGTCAGGGATAAAATGGTTTTGAACGTCACCGACGGTTTGCGGGCGCAGTACGACGGTGGCCCGATGGCCAATGCTTCTTTTGCTTATCTCTACAAAACGCTCTATTTCGCTACCGACCCTTTTGCCCTGGATATGGTCTGCCAACAGAAGATGGTAAAGAAACGCAAGGAAATGAAAATCAAGGTCAACGAACACCCCATGTTCACCGATTATCTGCACTATGGTGAAAAGCTTGGTTTGGGTTTGGTTGATTCTCAGAAAACGGAACATATCTATGTTGACCTCCGCAGTTAGAGTAATTTGTCTCCTCCTGCTGGTTCTGCAGGCGATAAGTCTGGCCGAAAGTCCGGATGCCCCGGTGTTACCTGCTGATGGTTTCGAGGCGGGTTGGGAGCGGGCTGAGCAAACACGGGTCTTTCATAAAAATGACCTTTACGGTCATATCGATGGTGGAGCGGAGCTTTTTCTGGAATTCGGTTTCGAAAAACTGCTGGTGCAGAAATATAAAAACAGCCCGGATGAAATCGACCTGGAGATTTATGAGATGACTGAGCCGGCCGCGGCCCTGGGTATTTACCTGATGAAATGCGGTCGGGAAACACCCCTCGAAAATATACCGGCTCGAAACACCGGCAATGCTTATCAAACAACGGTCGTTAAAAATAATTTCTTTATTCAGGTGAACAGTTTTTCCGGTGATGAGAAATTCCTGCCGGTGATGGGTAAACTGGCTCGGCAAACACTGAAATCGATAGCCGAATCGGAACCGTTCACCCTGTTCGATTTATTGCCGAAAGAAAACCTGGTTCCGGGTTCGGAACTTCTTTTGCGCGGTCAGTATGCCCTGCAACCGATTTATACTTTCGGTGCCGGCGATATTTTTCAGTTGAAAGGGGAGATTTTCGGGATATCCGGCAGCTATCGCATCGACAGTGTCGAATCGTTCACGCTGATAATAATTCCTTACCCGGATAATAAAGCAGCCGCATCGGCTTTTAACCATGTCCTGAATAATTTAGACCCATATCTCGAAATCACCGACAAACTGAAAGACCGATTCATTTTCAAGGATTACCGCGACCGTTTCGGCGATATTGTTTTAAAAAATGATATCCTGGAAATCAGGTTTGACCTACCCGTAAAACCGAGCGTAAAATAAAAAAAGCGGGTGTCAGTTCACCCGCTTTTTCCTTACCAAACCGTTTATTATACCAGTTTGAATACAAAACCGATACCCAGGGTTTCTTTAAACCGTCCTTTTACACTGACCTGTTTATCATACAGGAATTGAGTGTAAAAAATAACGGTAATGATCTTCGACAGGTTGGCGCTGACAATATTTTCCCAGTTGATATCAACGGTTTTCCAGTAGTCTTCTTCCGGGGTGTCTTTGAAATCGTCCTTTTGCGAGAAGAAGAGCGCCTTGAACAGGGTCAGTTTGCCGGTGTAGTTCATTTTATCACTGAGAGTCAGGGTGACATCGGTGACCGACTCGATCCCTCCGTCCACAAAGGTGGAATCTTCAGTGGTCAGAAGGACACTGTCGGTGATACCGGTCTTGAAAATCTGCCTCAGAGCCAGACCCAGACGACTGGTGACCTGGTCGTTCTCGCGTTCGTAGAACCTGTGCGCTATACCCGCCGACTCGGTCAGTTTGGTGGGGGAGAAATAACGTTTTTTGGCTTCAATGGAAGCATCCAGAAATTGCGATTCCAGCCGGAAGGCCACATAGGGATCCACGAAAGTGTTTAAAAGAATGCGGCCGACATTTTCCCAGTCGATAAGGTCGGTGGATTTGCGGGGTTTGTTCCAGTTGCGGGCCGTGTCCTGGCTGATGGTCTGGCCAAAAGATAATTTCAGGGTCGAGCGGAAATCGAACCAGGGTTTGAGTTTCTTCTCGGCGGCGCCGTTAAGATTGCCCACCCAGTTGAAGGAGCCGATTTCACCGCCCACCCAGGAATCGGAATAAGCGGTCTGGGTAGCCGTAACATCGACAATGAGTGTTTTTTTCCAGCCTTTGACGGCCGGTTTCTCTTCTTCCTGACCCATTATCGTAACGGCGGGCAGCAGCATCAATATCAAAGTTATAACAAATAGTTTTCTTACGTTAAGCATGATTTGTGTCCTCCATGATATTTAAGTTTTGGCCTGGAACAGGTGAACATCTGTCTGTGGGAACGGAATCGAAACTCCCTGTTCATCGAAAGTCAATTTCACTTTTTCGGTTATATCAAAATAAACGCTCCAGTAGTCGGCGGTTTTAACCCAGGGTCGCACCACGAAATTGACCGAGCTGTCGGCCAGTTCGGAGACAGCCACCTGCGGAGCCGGGTCCTTGAGTACACGCTCATCACCGGCCAGAATCTGCTCAAGAATATTCTTGGCTTTTTTGATGTTGTCGCCATAACC
>JAFGNW010000156.1 GCA_016926795.1 Candidatus Zixiibacteriota bacterium | reverse complement strand
CCGCCCCCCGGGTTGGCGTCCGAAGTAATCGTAACGGTGTAAGTCAGGCCGTAGGATGTCGAGACGAAAATCAGGAAACCCAAAAGAGTTAACAGGATTTTTTTTGCCATAAATCCTCCTTTAAAGGTTTAGTAATATTATTTATCGATGTTGATTAAATCAGAGATGATTTTTGATTACCCCCTTGAATCCTTTCGGCCACTCTCCTTGAAGAGAGTGGCCGAATATCCGAGAATTATTTACAATCCTTTATAAATCACGGGCAGTCGGGCAGAGCCTTGTGACTCAGATACAGGTGGTCGATCAGGTAGGTGATATCCGAGATGTCAGGTTCGCCGCCGCTCTTATCCACATCCGCCTCCTCAGCACAACAGAGAGGATTGTGCGAGATATACAGATAATCGATCAACCGGGTGATATCCGAAATATCCGGCTGATCCTCCGTTGAACAGTCGACGTTGCCCGTTTTACCGGTGCAACAGGCGCTGCAGGAATCGCCGATCCCGTCGCCGTCATCGTCTTCCTGGAGCGGGTTGTAATCGAACTGGCAGTTGTCGTCGCAACCGGTAGTCGCGCCGCCGGTACAGGGATTATCTCCAATAATACCGCTGCCGTCACCATCATCCAGAATACCGTCGTTGTCGTCATCCGGGTCACAGACATCCCCCATCGAGTCGCTGTCGTTGTTAGCCTGGTCGTTATTGTCATCGTTGGGACAATTATCGCAGGCATCGCCGAGCGAATCAGTGTCGGAATTGGTCTGTAACGGGTTAATTGTTCCCGGACAGTTGTCGCAGACATCCCCGACCATGTCAGCGTCAAGGTCGGACTGGTCTTCATTGTCGTCATTGGGACAGTTGTCGCAGGCGTCACCGTGACTGTCAGCGTCGGAGTTGAGCTGGTCATCGTTAATCACCGTCGGGCAATTGTCACAGACATCGCCGTACAAATCGCCGTCGATATTAGCCTGGTCTTCATTATCCACCGTCGGACAATTATCGCAGGCATCGCCATGGCTGTCACCGTCGGAATTGGTCTGTAACGGATTGGCCACCGTCGGGCAGTTATCGCAGACATTGCCGACACCATCGCCATCGCCGTCGAGCTGACCGGGATTCGGGACGTAGATACAGTTATCGCAGGAATCGCCGACATTATCGGCATCGGTATCCTCCTGCATGGGATTATACTTGTACGGACAGTTATCAATAGCGTCCGGGATACCGTCGCCATCGCTGTCTTCATCCACTGGGCAGATAACCAGGGCGTACTCAATCAGAGTATGCCTCATTCCCTGAGCCAGAGGGGGTACTGTCCCGCCGTTATTGAGGCCGTAGAAATTCAGCATGGTGGCTGAGTCACCCAAACCGTAGTTAACCAGTTCCAGCATGAATATGGGCGGTACGTAAGGCATACAGGTTGTAATGGTAACATCGTACCAGTCGTGATGATAGGAGCCGTGCGGTCCCGAAATAAGCGAGGCATCGTTGTGCACGCTGCTTCCATGAGCTGAGCCGGCTGGCGGTTCGCCGTGATTCTTATCCAGGAACGGGTCAGAAATACACAGGCAGGAATCGAGCGAGTCTGTACAGGTTCCGGCAACCGTGACATAATGGCCGCCGATACGTTCGCACATGAAGGGCTCAACTTCCTGGTAGAACCCGAGGAGAAGTATCACATCCTGGCTGCGAAGCACTTCGTTCCGGATAAACTCAAAATTGGCCGGGTCGTAACCCATCGATTCGCCGAGAGCGAAAAGCCTGACCGTGTAATTGGTTCCCAGACCACGGTTTGTTATCCATGTTACCGCACCGTTGTAGAGACTGTCGATATAAGTACCGGTGCCGACACTGTTGGTTTTGCAATACTTGGCCAGCGAATCCACTAACGGGATAACGTTATTAGTATCATGGTCGTCCCAGCCGCCGGTTGGGTCAAAAGTAGGCACCAGCGGGTAACCGTCGTGAAGTCCGGGACCACTGGGCCAGAATGGCCGCGGGTCAACCGGCGAGGGTTCGTACTTGGAGTCGAACCACCACAGGCAGTTAGCGAGCGCCACCGGTCCGCAATGAGTCCACTGGAACGTCGGTCCCTGGGGTATATTCCAACCGTTCTGCTTTTGGTCGAAATCGGGCATACCGTTGGGGCAATAATCAATCCAACCCCGCTTGTAATAATCGCAGGTATCCGACGGTGGCGGTTCCTCGCAAGCGTCGTCCATACCATTGCCGTTACCGTCACCCATACACGCTCCGGCGCCGATAGGCGAAGGTATTCCGCCGGCTTCGTCGCAACACAGCGGGTCAAGGTTCTGACAGGTTCCGTCGGGCATACAGCAAGCCACGAAGACACCCGAACAGGCCGTTCCCGCTCCCTGAGGTGTACCGCCCTGGGACACGCAGCATAACGGGTCCATATCAGCGCAGGTACCGTCAGAGAAACAGCAGGCTTCGGGGGTCGTACAGACTGTGCCGGGTCCCTGCGGACTGCCGCCGTGAGTATTAATACAGTCGGTAGCGGTTGCCATAATACAGCTACCGTCGGGCAGGCAGCAGGCCTCATCATCCGTGCCGGGATGACCGGTCACCACAAAGGCCAAATCCATAGAAATGCTCGGCTCAATCGGGTCCCTCAACTCTACCCAATTCGGTAAATCAAGAAAAGCCCAGACCGCGTCATCCATGTGATGAGTTGACCGCGAGGTCTTCCAGCCCCATAACGGCTTAGGATCACCCGGTTCCACTATGGCGGATATATTTAACCAGTATATCGTACCTTCCTCCTGCCTGAATAAATCCTGTTCATCCAGATACTGCTCGAGAAAGATATTATATTGCCAGTATTCAGAATGGTTATTCGGCATAACAAAACCCTGCGAGGGGTCATACCAGCCTTCAAGTGACTCCGAAATGAAAACCCGGGTGACAACCCAGCTGAAGGGAATCTCAAACTGCCAAACCGGCGGGTCAACCGGGCGGCTGTAAGGATAATCAGGAGGGTCAGCCGGAATATCATGGTGGATACTGACGATAAAACTCGTTATCGCGCCGGTATAGCCTTCCATCCAGGACCCCCAGAAATGGATATCGGTAATGTAACCCGATTCATTGCAGGTCCAGTCGTCAGCCAGAACAACCGGGGCGGTGGCGCATACATCCCACCCTAAGGTATCCGGAAGTTGTGGATAATGCATTTTATATTCGTCACCGGGGTCCCAGTCTGCTAAAATCGGTGTGAATAAGGCAAGAATCAAAAGAAGAGTCAGCCCGAATATAAGAGCTGAATTTCTATACTTCATAAAAACCTCCCATGTGAATATTGTAATACTTTTCCCAGCACAAAGGCTTTCATTAACATTCTTTTCAACTTATTAAAGGCTGAAGCTGCAGTGAAGCAGTTGCTGAAAAACCAGTTGTTTTAAATTCACCTCCTCTCATAAATTAATTCTGCTTTTTTAATTGATAATATTGTCAAAAATCTAAGTTGACAAAAATTGTAATAAATATGTATCGACCTTGAAATGAGGTTTTGATCAGCGGTTTAAGTTCGCTTATCTATCTCAGTTTAATATACTTACAGTGTCATAAAGTGTCAAGTATTTTTTAGACTCAGGGTCTAATAGACTATCTCTATGGTGTTTACACAAGAATTAAATCCGAGTCAAAAAAAACAACCTGCTTTATTACACGAGGTTTTGTTTAAATATTACTATTCATTAAAAAAAGAACTGGATTTCATCGGTAAGTCCATCTTATATGGAATACGAAGTTAGGTAAATATTTTTGTTGATAGCTTAACCTACGGGATACTTATATCGATATGGAAAATTCAAACCTCTCCCGATTAAAAGGCTTCTGGTGAGGTTTTAAATAAATATTAAAGACAAGGAGGGTTTCATGGAAGTCATGGGCGGAATAGTGGGCATTGTTTCGATAGTTCTGACTGTGTTGGGTTTAATTCTTGGCGTTTTATGGCTGATTTTACCCTTTGTCCTGATAAAGAAATTAAACAATATTGAGGATGCGGTGCGAACCTTCCATACCGACCTGGCCCAGTTTTTGAACGATTACGCCGCCAAAACGCTTCATCGATAAGAAGCGATATCGGGAAAAACGGGCAAAAAAAAAGGCGCCACCCGGATTCGAACCGGGGAATAAAGGTTTTGCAGACCTCTGCCTTACCACTTGGCTATGGCGCCCAAATTTTAAAAGCGGGAAACGAGGCTCGAACTCGCGACAGCCACCTTGGCAAGGTGGTGCTCTACCAACTGAGCTATTCCCGCTTAGTACTTTTTAAATTTTCATATAATATATATCGGCATTTCAGCTTGTCAACTTATTTTCCGCTAAATTACTCTAACTTATTATCATTTCGCGGCTTGGCGTTTCGCATCGACCATTTGCGCGACCAGGGAATCGATACGCGGGAAATACCATGGAACCAGCTTTTTCAGCCATTTCTTATGTATTTCCGCCTCCTGTAAGTCGCCATCGATCATGTCATACATATACAGCTCCTTGTGCACCATGTAAAGCAGTGAGTCCTGGTTCAGGAGATTAATCAGAATCGGTCGGGCAATGTTATGTTCGCCCAACATCATATGGCTGCGGGCCTTACTGTAAACCAAATCGATGCAGTACGGTTTGGGCGAAACCGCCAGGGCTCGGTCATAATTTTGAATCGCTGTTCGATGGTCCCCCCGGGTATACGCGTCCAGACCAGCCTTATAATACTGTACATAAGCCACCGGGTAGGTCGGTTTAATCTCTCCCTCAATCGGCCGCATTTTCTTGAAAGACGTATTCAGCACCCCCGAACCGTCGGTTCTGTTCCCCGTGTAAAACCAGCCCAGAGCGCGATAACTGTTTAAAAACTGGGGATAAAGAAAAAGCGCCCGTTCAGCGGGAGCCGAGGGCTTGATACCGGTCGAGAAAACAATATAATCGGGACCCCGCTGAAGCAGGTATCTGGTATTGTGTTTTCTCTCTTTCCAGGTTGTCTCCATCCCTTCGATCGGTGCCTCACTGTAACGGGCGATGGTACTGTCGGTCAAACCGACCATGTCGATTATCTCGTGTCCAATAAGTTCATAACCGAAAATACCGATAGTGGCGATCGCCACCGAGAAATGGCTCGAGTCGGAATCTTTAAGATTCTGCGCCTGGGAGGCCAGCTTCCGGGTAAACCGCTTTTCATAGTCGTTATAATGGTCTACGAAATTTTTCGGCAGGATATATGTTAAAATTAAAAGCGGCAAGGCGACTAGTAACATGATTGCATATCGCATCCTGGTTTTTAAACTGCTGATGAGCAAAAAGACCGATACGGTAACCAGAATCGCGGAGGGACCCAGCAGGGGGATGAAGAAACGATGCACTTTCAGAACATCTCCCCCTACCAGCACGATATACAGCGTATATAACACCGTAAAGAGCCAGATAATTTTCACTTTAGAGGATAAATGTCGGATAAAAACCAGGGGGATAACCAGGCCGAATCCGTAAAAACCGTAATGGCTCATAAAACGCCCGGTATACTCCAGGCCGCTGGACAGTTGCTCCATGTCGAAACCGGTTTTGGCGTAGAAGGGGTTGGGCAGAATCGAGCCGTAATAGAACCATTTAAAGAAAACCAGCGGCAACGACATCACCAGCGCCACCAATCCGCAGCTCAGCGTGAACCGGGGCATCTTTTTTTCCAGGACGGTTTCGATAATCACCAGCAGTGCCGCCACCAGCACTCCCTCCGGTCGAACCCAGACCCCCAGCGCAAGCGAGAATATCAAAAGCCAGCTTCTGCGCAAATACAGATAAACCGACAGCAAGGCCATAAAAGCAAAGACCGCCGTCTCCAGACCCGCTGGCGACCAGTAAGCCAGTGAAAGGTTCACCCCCACCAGGTACACCGGCAAATAGACAAACCATTTGTTTTCATTAGTGAACAGCAAGCGACCTATCAGGAAGGTCAGATAAATTATCCCCAACCCGAAAAGAAAGCCGGTAACCTGGGAGACCGCGATATAATCGATACCCCAGGAACCCCACAAAATAAGATAGACTGTCCAGCCGAAATTGGTAAAGCCCTCTATCCTCTCCCCGATATTATACACCAGACCGTCGCCGTTAAGATAATTAGCCACATAGCGGTATGAGATGTAGGCGTCATCCTGTATAAAATTGTAATGATAAGCGATAAACGCAAAAAGGATTAAAGCCGGGATTAACAACAGATATTCGATTTGCTTCTCTTTCAAAATCCGTCAACCACCTTTTTACTTTCGGTTTTGCTCCATCTGCATCTTCACGAAGGCGTCAAACGACGGTACCGACCAGGGGACCAGTTTCATCAGCCAATCACGATGTACCGCGGCTTTGAGCGTATCACCGTACACCTTCTCGTATAAATATAAGTCCTTGTGAGCCAAATACACAAGCGAATCCTGTTCCAGGATATAATTGAGAAGTCTCAGGCATTGTTCCTTTTTGTTCATCTTACTGTAACAAAAAGCGATATGATACATTAAGTTCGGATTAAAAACATCCGGGGCCAGTTCCTGAGTTCGGGAAAGATACTCTATCGTTTTGGGACAATCGCCCGCTGCATAAAAATCGAGCCCCTGCTTATAAGTTTGTACATACTCGACAGACAGGGTAGGTATAATTTCACCCGTCATCGCATGGACTTTCTTGTAAGCCGCACTGGTAACGACCACCGGTATCGAAGGAGCCGGTTGATAAAGCCAACCGGTTATCCGGTAAGCGTCGATAAACGGCCGATAGAGCAACAGGGCGCGTTCGGCTGGAGCCGACGGTTTGGTTCCGGTGGAAAAGACGATATATTCCGGACGCTGTTTGAGAACATATTCGGCGTTGTACTTTCTCTCTTTCCAGGTTGTCTCCAAACCCTCGAACGGTTTCTGCGGATGTTTCGCGATTACCGAATCGGTCAGGCCCACCATATCTATTATACGATGCCCAACCAGTTCATATCCGAAAATTCCGATAGTTGACAGGGCTACGGAAAAATCGCGGTCGTCACTTTTTTTAATACTGCGGGCCAGATGCGCCATGGACCCGGTTAGACCCATCTCCTTTTCATGGTACAGCTTTATAAAAGCTCGCGGCAATTGACAGCTTAATAACATAAAAACCAAGGTAATCGCACCGCCCAGTAAATATTGTGTCTTGAACGGTATTTTACGCAGTACCCAGGCTACGGAATACACCGACAACACCGCCAGCAAACCCAGAAGCGGAATAAAGAAACGGTGGACTTTCAGAACATCTCCTCCCACCAGCACGACATATAATATATACAAAACCGTCACCAGCCAGATCGCCCGAATATCCTGAGACATTTTTTTAATGAAAATCAACGGAATCAATAAGCCGAGAGCATAGAACGGGTAATGTTGCAGGAAACGCCCCGCGTACTCCAGACCGCTAATAAGCTGCTGCCAATCAAAGCCGGTTTTGGCATAAAAGGAGTTGGGCAGTATCGAACCGTAATAAAACAGCTTAAAAATTACCATCGGCAGGGACATCGCCAGCGCCGCCAGCGTACAACCAAAGGTAAAGCGCGGGAAACGTCTTTCCAGCACGGCCTCGACTATCAAAAGCAGACCGGCGGTAAGGGCTCCTTCCGGGCGTATAAAAACCCCCAGTACCAGTGATAATATCAGCAACCGGTTTTGTCTCAGATAAAGGTATATCGACCAGAGGAACAAAAAAGCAAAAGCCGCCGTTTCCAGACCGGCCGGCGACCAGTAGGCCAGCGAAAGATTAATCCCCAGCAGATACGCCGGTAAAAAGGCGTACCATTTATTCCTGCCGCTGAAAAACCAACTACCCAGAAAAAAGGACAGAACTATTATCCCCGTTCCGAAGATGAAGCCGGTCAGACGGGATATAAAAATATAATCAGCGCCTATCGCCCCCCAGAGAACCAGATAGACCGTCCAGCCGAAATTGGTGATACCCTCTACTCGTTCCCCGATATTGTAAACCAGACCGTCACCTTTCAGAAAATTGGCGACATAGCGATACGAAATATAAGCGTCGTCCTGGATAAAATTATAGTGATAGGCGACAACGGAGAAGATGACTATCGCCGGAAGAATAAAGATTAAAATTATCAGGTGTTTCTTCAAAACGGGAAACTGTGTTTTTTTATCGTCGGGCCAGCTCCTCATACAGGGCAGCGTATTTCTCGGCCGCTTTTGCCCATGAAAAATCCCGAGCCATGCCCGCTTTCATTAGTTTTGTCCAGGCTTTTTTCCGCGTAAAAATCGATATCGCTCTCTGAACGGTTTCAACCAGCGTCTCGGGGCTGTATTTTTCGAATACGAATCCGGTTCCCTGCCCGGTATCGGGATTGTAATTGACCACCGTGTCGGCCAGCCCGCCGACGGCGCGGACAATTGGTACCGTTCCGTATTTCAACGAATACAGCTGATTGAGACCGCAGGGTTCGTACCGGGACGGCATCAAAAACATGTCGGCGCCGGCTTCGATAAGGTGTGCCAGGTCATCATCGAACGTCAAATATACCTTCAGCTTATCGGGGTAGCGTTTCTCCAGCTCTATGAAGAGGTCGTGATACTTAAGTTCGCCGGTACCCAGAACGACCATCTGCAGGTTCATAGCGAAGAGTTTATCGGCACTCTCCGCAATCAAATCGAATCCTTTCTGGTCGGCCAGTCGCGAAATTATACCCACCAGAGGGACTTTATCCCGGTGCGGCAGACCGGCCTGGTTGAGCAGGATCACCCGGTTCTCCCGTTTGCCGGTCAGGTTGTTCTTGTTATACCGGAAAGGAATTTTTTTGTCTTTCGAGGGGGACCAGAGACGGTAATCGACCCCGTTGACGATGCCTCTCAAACTGGCCCGGCGTTCCTTGAGAACATCCATCAAGCCCGCCCCGAGTTCCTGCGTAGACTGGATTTCTTCGGCATACTTCTCGGACACGGTTGTCACGAAGTCGGCGTAGATGATAGCCGCTTTTAGAAAATTAACTTTCTCGTAAAATTCGAATGGTCCGCTCACCGGATAAAACAGCTCCTCCGGCAGACCCAGCTTGCGATAGCGTTTCCCCTCGAACACCCCCTGGTACCCCAGATTGTGAATGGTCAGGATGGTTCTCGAAACGGAAAAAAAAGAGTCGTCTTTATAGAGCGTCTTCAAATAAACCGGAATCAACCCGGCCTGCCAGTCGTGAACATGGATAATATCCGGCTGCCAGTTCATCGCCTTTAGCATCTCGAGCACCGCCCGATTGAAAAAGATAAAACGCTCATCGTTGTCGGTATAGTCTTTCCCGGTGCCGGAGTCGCGATAGAGTTCGGACCGGTCGAAAAAATCTTTATTGTTCACGAAAACGGTTTCGCTGTTGCTTCTCCGGTCGTAACAGGCTTCGAAAGAGACCGGATACTTCTTACCATCGACATCGACTTCGAAAGAATTATCCAGCGTTCTAACGG
This sequence comes from Candidatus Zixiibacteriota bacterium, assembly GCA_016926795.1. Taxonomy (GTDB): domain Bacteria; phylum Zixibacteria; class MSB-5A5; order GN15; family FEB-12; genus JAFGNW01. Next base: position 15,174 of record JAFGNW010000156.1, on the reverse strand, counting down.
GGAAATGGTCGAAATCGACCGAACCGTAACGGGGTATAAAAACCTTGACCTGGTGTCCCCGATGCGATAAAGCGCGGGGCAAGGCCCCCAGAACATCACCGAGGCCCCCGGTTCGGGCATACGGCGCCGCTTCCGAAGCGACCATAAGAATTTTATAAGCCGTCATGATTAATTGCTTTTCTTTGCGTTCATTTTCTCAAATTCATTGACATCGATGCCGCGTAAAAAGGCGGCGGCGTCCTCAGGCGCGGTCGGGTTGATATAAAAACCCGAGCCCCATTCGAAACCGGCCACCTTGGTCAGTTTCGGGATGATCTCGATATGCCAGTGGAAATAATCGTGCGATTCGTTGGAAATCGGCCGGGTGTGCAGAATGTAATTGAAGGGCGGATTATTCAGAGCGATGCGGAGTCTTATCAGGGTGTCCTTAAGGCAGCTGGCCAGAACGTAAAAATCGGATTTGCTGATTTCCAGATAACTCGACTGGTGCGCCTTGGGGATGATGCAGGTTTCAAAAGGAAAGCGCGAAGCAAAAGGCTCGAACGATATGTAAGCGTCGTAGTCCTTGACAATACGCTCGTTCTCACCCAGTTCCTGGCGGATTATATCGCAGTAAATACAGCGTTCCTTGAACTCGAAATACCGACGGGACCCTTCCAGTTTTTCCAGGACCCGCTTGGGAATAATCGGCGTGGCGATAAGCTGGCTGTGGGAATGCTCCAGCGAGGCGCCGGCTTCTTCCCCGTGATTTTTGAATATCTGGATATACTTGAACCGGATATCCCGCTGCAGGTCGATCATCCGCTCGCGGTAAGCCCAGAGCACATCGCGGATTTCATCGACCTTCATATCGACCATATCATGGGCATGTTCCGGGGTTTCGATTATAACCTCGTGGGCTCCGATACCGTTCATGCGGTCATAAATGCCTTTCGGCTCCCGGTTGAGCGCTCCCTCGATTATCAGCGCCGGATATTTGTTGGAAATAACGCGCAGCGACCAGCCGGGCATATTCGGCTCCGAGCCCGGCGCCCGGTAGGCCATGACTTCGGGAGGCGTGCTGTCCTCGTGTCCCGGGCAAAAAGGACACAGGCTCGCTTCCCGGCGTTTGGGAACCGGAATGAAAGACGATGGTTTTCTCCCCCGCTCGGTGGATATTATCACCCACCGACCGATGACCGGATCTTTTCGAAGTTCTGGCATTTAACTCCTAACAGTACAACTCAGATAATATAACACGTCCCGTCAACTGTCAACAAGGCATTTCCCTTTTTGACAATTTCCTGCGGAATTCTTAATCTCCGAAACGCTAAAATTCAACAACCCCTTCGCGGTCGGCGGTATTATCGAAAACGTGTTTCAGCATCTCGATTTCCCGCTCCGACAGGGTACAGTTGCGCCGCCGGGCGGTGCGCTGGGCGGTTTCAACCGCCTTATCAAACCGGTAGGTATCATAACCCTGGGAATTACCCCAATGGAACGAGGGCACCTCCTTTTCGACAATCAAACTGCCGCCGAAAATATTACAGCAGACACCGATATTGATGCCGGTGTTAAGGAGGGTGCCGATACCGAACTTGGTATGGTCGCCGATAAAAGACCCGACCTTGATGGAACCAGTATCGACCAATTGGCCGTTCAACATCACCCGGATATCGGAATAATTATTTTTCAAGTCGGAATTGGTGGTCATGGCCCCGAAATTCACCCAGGGTCCGACATAACTGTGCCCGATAAACCCGGCATGGTACTTATTGACATAGGCTTGAAAAACGGATTCCTCGACCTCCCCCCCCACCCGGCAGGTATGGCCGATCGATGAAGCCGTTATTTTACCTGCCAACACGACGGAGTTGGCCCCGATAAAAGCCGGGCCGTAAACGGCAGCCAGGGATTCGACCCGGGTGTTGGCCCCGATATAAACCGGGCCGCGGGAAGCGTCGATGACCGCCCCCGGTAAAATCTCAACATCGCTGCATAAAAACACATCCTTTTCATTGAGGATATGAGCCCCGCCATGGACTTTGGCGCCGCCGGTTTCGCTCCCGGAAACTTTCATATATTGAAAATCCGCGATTATCTCCTTCTCGATATCTTCGACCAGCTCCCAGCCGTAGCCGTACAGGGTCGCGGTGGTTTCAAAATCGGGTACACTGCCGCCGCTGTTTTGAATCTCCTTGATATATTCTTCGACCGTCGCTACGGTCGGGATATGCTCCAGCGCCTCCTGCTGGAAAAGCACCGCCACCGTCTCCCCGTTGTTTTTGAAAATCGTCGAGAGCTTGGTGTTTTTAATCAGGGTCGGCAAATCACCGTAACTGCGCACCCGGCCGTTAATAAACAGAACCTCGCCAGCACCCTTCTTAATAATATTGACCGGATAATCACGGTATTGTTCGGCTGTCAGGGCAGCCAGTTGATGACGGGTCAAAAAAGTCAGACCGGATAGGTCCATTACCCGCTCGACCCTCCGGAACAGGGGCAGGATACCGGCGCGAAGAGTATAGACCGGCCGAAGGTGCGTCAGCGGGTAAAAATTTTTATATTTTTCGTCCTCATAAAAGACTGCTGTTAAGGCCATATCAATTCCCGTTTAAGCTGGTTAATGTTCTATATGAATCGGCTGTTTATCTTAACACCTTAAACTAAGCTAAAAAATTAGCGGTTTTTGTTCCAAGAGCAAGAAAATAATAAGCCCGATTTGTGAAACCGGACCGTTGTTTTCGTTAAAAGTAACGCCGGATAAAATCTTCCAGTTTCATCAGTTGGCCGATGTGAGTACTGAAAAACGGCAGGCGGGTGTCGTGATTGACCGGCTGGTCGGTGGTCATACACTCTTCGATAGCCACGACTTTAAACCCACGGTAAAAAGCCCCCAGGGCGGTCAGGAGCACGCAGACATGGGTATGGATGCCCGTCACCACGACTGTTTTTATCTGGCGTTCGCGTAAAATCTTCTCAAGGTCGGTCTCGTAGAAGCCATCGTAGGTACTCTTGTCAACTATGCGGTCTCCGACGGTCGGTTTCAAAGCGGTAATTATTTCCGCTCCCCAGGTTCCCTTCCGGGCGTGCATGCCCCATTTTTCCGCCAGGGGATCCTTACGGTCGACCAGAGCTGTATTGACAAAAATCACCGGCCATTCCCTCCCCCTAGCCAGCCCGAGAAGACGTTTGATGTTGGGGATAATCGCCCGACCGGGAGCGCAGTAAAGCTTGCCTTTCGGGCTCAGGTAATCGTTGAGCATGTCTATTACCAGCAGGGCGGTTTTGTTTTTTGGACCGGGCATCGCTCCACCTGTGTTATCTCATTAAAGTACGTTCTATTATATATTTAATTTGAGAAAAATAACCGGAGCTACTATAAAAAAAACATAAAAATTTATCGGTTCTGTTTGACATCAGCTTTCGGGACGATTATATTCCCCTCCAAATTAAGAGATAAATTATCCCTGATTTTTCAGGGCTCGAATAGTTTCTAAACTACTTTATTTGAGGAGGTAACTATGAAGGTCAAAATCGACCAGGACCTTTGCACCGGCGATGCTATTTGCGTCGATCTTTGCCCTGATGTTTTTGAAATGGACGGTGACCAGGCGAAGGTTATTGTTGACGAAGTACCCGAAGAGTTCGAAGATGCCTGTCGTGACGCGGCCGAGAGCTGCCCCGAAGGATGTATTGAAATTATCGAATAAGTTTTTATATTTTAATAAAAAAAAGCGCCGATAGAGACATCGGCGCTTTTTTATCTTCATTTATCAGGGACAATCAATCAGCAGTTTTACTCCGCGTTTTTTCAGGCGGGCGATATTATCCGCCTGTAAGGCACAGTCGATAGGGTTACCGCTCAAATCCACCATAACCCCTTCCGCGATATATTCATTTTCCACCAGCGGGGTCAGGTCCTCAATCCAGTTTTGATCCAGCATCAGAACCCTTAGTTTTTTCAAATATTTCAGCCGGCTGAGGTCGGTTATGTTATTCTTCCCCAAATCAAGCGTTACCAGGGAATCAAAATACTCCATCCCGGATATTTTCACGATGCCGGCGTCACGGACCTCGAATTTGGTAATTTTCCTGAAATCCGAAGAAAAAACCGTTACCGGTGCCTTCTTTTCGATTAAACCCCGGACAATCTCCTCGAGTTTGGGGTCGTCGAACGTGACCACGGGCATAACAGCCCGACCCTGATGAACAGCGTCCGGCGACTTCCCGTCTGGTCTTGGTTCGGAGGCTATAATTCTGGGTTTCTCCTTTCGCGACTCTGTCTTACGAGAAGCCGGCGTTGTTTCTTGAGTAATCCCCTCTATCGGCGGGGGCTTTATCTCTTCCGCTTTTATCCCCTGGGGAACAGCCCGGATATGAAAAATCCCACTGGTTCCCTCAGAACTCAAATCATTAGTGTAGATCTTGATCCGATAATCACCTTCGGCCAAATCAGCAGGAATATCCCATTTATAGACATTATTTGACGGTGTTCCGCCGGAAATCTTGTTCACCAACCGTCCTTCGATATCTAGCAGGTCAATCTTAACATAAGGCAGGACATCGCCGGATACCTTCCAGATTATAGTAAAGTTAGAGCCCGTGTTTAAGGTTTTACCATCGATAATGTCCGAGACCTTGATTTCTCCCGCTTTAACAGTCACACAAATTGCTATAACCGAAAATAAAAAGAAGATAATTAAAATTAATCGTTTATTCATAGAACCTCATGCTGCTTATCGTCATCTCATAAAATATTCGCCCGTACAATACTATATTATTATACAACAAATTACACAAATTCTTTCAGAATTATAGTGAAAAAAGTTGGAAGAGTTCAATTTTTAAAAAGTTAAAGACTATCCGGTTCAAAGTAATCAATGAATAGCAAAGTCCACTTTATATACCACCCATGTCGCTACCGGGCAACCATCCCGTATCCCGGGTTTAAAACGATTTTTATAGGCGGTCTGAAGGGCTGCTTTATCAAGTATCGCGCTACCGGAGGTTTTTTCTACTAAGGCGGAATCCACCCGACCATTTTTTAATACCAGAGATTTAATCCAAACCGTACCCTCAATTCCGGCCTGTTCCGCCCACTTGGGATAGGTCGGCACTTCCTCGTAAATCATTTCAGGCATAATCTGCAGAGGTATAAACTCATCGGCCTCGGGTATTTTATCGTAGGGCGGTTGATTGCAATCTTCGGCCTCGAGTATTTTATCATTAGGCGATTGATTGCTATCTAGGGGGAGGCTTTCAATATTCTCGGTATGAATTTTGTTTGACCCGCAGGTACACCAAATCATTAAGCTGCAAACAAGAAGTATTGATATTGATTTCATTTTTAAATCCCTTCTGTTTGTTTCGCTTAGTTCTCTTGGAACAAAACGCCCTTTCGCTTATCCAGAAACAGCAAAAGCGGCAAACCCAGCAGATAACAGGCAATCATCTCCCCTATTCCAATCATCTGGACCGCGAACCAGTAATCGAACCCGACAATCGGCGCTAGGTAAATCGAGACGCCGAAAGCGTTGAAAATCACGGGCGGCAGAGGGGCCAGCAGGATATTGGGATTTTTATCCTTCAACCAGAAGGTAATAACCACCAGAGTAATTACCCAGGCGCAGGCGGCAGCCAGAGCTCCGAACAGAAATACAATCTCATCGGCATGATGGCGGCCGGTGTAAATAGCTATTATTATCAGCACCAGGGAAACAATTTTTAAAAAGGTCACAAACAAGACCGACTTTTTATCGATAATATCGAGTTTCAAGGCGTACCACAGAAGGAGAATCGAGAGGACGGCAAAAATTAAAACGGTCAGATTAAGCCGGTTGCTGCCCATCAGAAAAACCGCCCCGCCCCAGATGAAAAGCAGGGGAAGCAGCGACAGCCAGTGGCTGTATTTTTTTTGGGAGAGATTATAAATTGAACGGGTAGCCAGGGCGGCGACCAGGGTAATCAGGGGTCCAAAAACAATATCCAGCCAGCCCATCCCCCCGAAAATATTCGCCATCAGGCATCCGATATAAAGTCCGGGAACGGCCGCCGAGGTAAGAAAAGGCAGAACCGTCAACGCCTCGGCTATCCGAACCTGGTAAATGCCGAAAGAAATAGGTAAAAAAACAAGGCTTATCACGACATACACAGCCGCGATAAGCCCGGCTACCGATAGCTCCCTGAATTTCAGTTTACTTGACATAAACTGAAAAAAAAAGTTTCAAACCTCTATGTCAAATATTTTTAACGGCTCTTATTTTGACTTTAAGAGTTCACCGGAACCGCGGTCAATTCGCTCCGGGGAAACATCGAGACTCTCGACATCATCGATTGATATCTCCTGCGAGGGAATATCCTGACCGGTCGTAATCACCAGATAGGAGCCATCACGTTTCATCTTGACCGCCACCGGTATGAACGGCAAGGTCGTCAAAATCCTGTTTTTAAGTCTCAGATTTACTTTACGGCTATCCATGATGGCCCGTATAAAGCTGTTTAGAATTTTGGCTTTTGGTACCGGTAGAAGCAATGATTCCTCCGTTTCCCAGAGAAAAATGTTCGTCGAGTGCGGCGAACCGTTCTGTCCGGCATCGAAGATTTTCTTTTCGATATCCTTGAATTTACCGCCCAGATAAGGGTCAGATACGAGCGGATTCTGCCGTAGACTGTAACGAAGCAACTCCTTTTCTTCGTCGTTAAACCCGTTACTGCCGAACAACGTGTCCTGTCCCAGACGATAGCCGTTCTCGTAATAAACGGGAATGTTCATTTTCGATAGCGTGTTCAGGTCGCGGTACACGGTGCGTTGGGAAATGCCGAATTCCCGGCTCATGTCCTGTACCGTCACCACTTCCCGGGATTTGATCAAATTGATCAAATTCATCAGGCGTTCAGTTTTAGTCATTTCTAGCCCCTTTCATTCGTTATAATTTAACAATTGCTCCATAATTCCAAATCACACAAATATTATCTACTTTCTTGTGACTGACAAAAGCTCCCTTTATATAGTCATATTATGTCACTTGTTCTGCAATATCGTAAAATGTCAATATTAAATCCACATGGTAAAAATAGGTAGGTATTGGGTATTGAATTTACCTAATAAATGACACTTTACGTCAGGTAATAAAGAGTAGAATTTCCTCCACTTATATGACTAACATGTTGTATATCAATGGCTTGGGTTAATATTCTAGGCTCTGCTGGTAAAATATACTATTTGGTATGTATAATCGACTCTTAGAGCGTTTTTAAAAACGTACTGAGGTTGATTTCTTCATGAAGGATACCCAGCTTGCGCCGGATATTGTAACGGGTTTTATGGACTGTTTCGACCGATATTGTCAACGATCGGGCGATTTCTTTAGAGGTCATGCCGTTTTTAATCATGTTACAGATTTCGACCTCACGGGGTGTCAATTTTGAGTACAGAGAATCCAGCTTGTTTATGAACGGGGAGGTAATGTCCATCAGGCTCTTTTTTAATGCTTCCAGATAGTTCACATCATCCCTCGCCAGATGATTCTCCATACTGATTATCATCGGGAGCAGGATTTTTTCGACATTGCTCTGGATTTGGGATTGAATCTGTTTCTTCTCATCCTCGATTTGATTTAAGACTTCCCTCAGGGCCACGTTTTTTTCCGTCAGGGCCTGCTGGTCTTCTTCCAGCTTCTTCATAGCTCTACGAAGGGCTTCGACGGCCTGTTTCCGGTCGGTTATATCGAGAGCCGTGAAAGTAACTCCCTGAGTATGGTTTTTTAAATCGAGCGGCGTGGAACTGAGAAGAACATCGATTACCCGGCCATCCTTGAGCTTCCAGCGGGTTTCCACGGTCCCGGTACCTTCTTTCTCGATCAGGCTGTATTTCACATTCCCCACCCGCTCGAATTCCTCCTCGGACTCATAAAGAATATCGGCTTTTTGGCCCACCAGTTCCTCGCCGGTGTAACCTACCATTTCACAAAGTCGGTCGTTGACAGTCTGGATGACCCGCTCGCTCACCAGGCCTATCCCGATCGGGGCTGCCCGAAAAATGCTGTTGAGGGTGGCTTCTCTTTTTTTCAGGGTTTCGTCCGCCCTTTTTTTGGCGGTGATATTTCGAATCACGGTCATGACCTGTTTGACCTTTCCCCCCTCAATAATCGGTATTTTACGAGTATCGGTTATTATATCTGTACCTTCGACAATGTTAGTTTCTTCAGTATTAAGCATTTTCCCGGATTTAAATACTTTGTTATATTCTTCGAAAATCTTCGGGCCAAGGAAAGGGAATGCTTCTGAAATTTTCTTACCGTCGATATCCGAATCAATATCCAACTCGTTTAACCATTCTCGAAACGAGTCGTTACACATCACAATTTTCAAGTCCTCGTCGACAACGTGAATGGCATCGGCCATCGCGTTGATGGTCATTCGATACTGCCATTCGGACTCTCGCAGCTGCGCCTCGGCTTTTTTCTGTTCGGTAATATCGATTGCCACCCCCAAAACACAATTAGTATCAAACCCCGTTAATTTTACGGGCATCTTGGTTGTTTGCAGCAATCTGATTTCCCCGTCCGCACCGGTAAAGGTTTCCTCCGGAATATACTTGGTATGACCGGACTCAATAACTTCCCGGTCGTCCCGAAGGTATTGTTCGAATTCGGGCTCGGCGCCAACCAGTTCCGGGTAGGTTTTACCTTCCAGTTGGTTGGTCGTCGTGCCGTGAGCTTCCGCCACGGCTTTATTGCCGAAGACAAAACGGCCGTCCTTATCCTTAGCGAACAGCATAAAGGGAATGAGATCGATAACCTGACGGAGAAGCTGCTCGCTGTCTTTCCGGGCTTTTTCGGATTTTTTATAAAGACTGATATCATGGGCCAGGGCAATCACCGCATTCTGGCCCATATAGTATAACGGGGCGGAGGTAACCAGGATTTCATGTTCCTGACCGTCAGACCTGATAATCTTTTGCTCCTCAAGCGAAAGGGGCTCACCGTTTTTCAGGGCTTTAGCAATTCGTTTTTCCACCACTTCCTTATAATCAGGGTGGATAAAATCCATTACGTTTTTGTTGAACATATCTTCGGCTTTTTCAGCACCGAACATATTCAAGGCCGCCCGGTTGACATAAACGATTCGTTTCTCGATATGGATTATTATCGCTTCGTTGGATAATTCGGCTAATTGCCTGAATATATCGGTATCGGCCAATTGAAAGTCGGCAATCTCGGAATGACCGGTCACAACCCGTACGATACATTCCAGCGATTTTACTCTGCCGTCCGCTTCAGGATAGGGTAAAAATATGTGAAACAGGGACACAACCCGGCCATCAGGTAAGACAATGCGGTATTGCAAATGACCCCGGTGTCCGGATCGGAGCACACTGCTTAGCTCCTTTTCAACCCGGGCCCGGTCCTCAGGATGTATTATCTCTTTCCAGAGATCCGGATTTTTTTGAAAAGCATCTCTATCCCGACCGTATATTTCCTTACAGGTAGATGATAGATGATGATATTTCTTTTCCTCTAAGTCATATACCCAGATTAAAAAGGTATTTTCAGTTGTTATACCCGCCATTTTTCACCCGGAATATTTCCTCATTTAATTACCCCCTATACCTGATAAAAATGAAACCCTTGCAGCCGATTTGAAAGTGTCAGAGCCGCCAATAATTAACCAATTACCAACTTGTTTTTCAACATATTTTTAAAATTAATTCCGGTGAAAAGCTCCGCTATAAGTCCGGCATAAAAATAAGTGAAAAATCATAATCAGGTCACTCGTTCGACCCAGGGCAAAAAAATAAAATCAGGTAAACAATACTCCCTCTGTAGTATGGTTTACTCCCCATACCGGCTCTGAAACATCCCCTATCAAATTTCGACGTTCATCTCCCGCCATGGCGTTAGTTGTTAATTAACAACGGGATAAGGGGGTCTTCAGAATTGGCACCACCTTTGCGTTTGAAACATCATAAAAGGTAAGGAATCTTTAAACGCAGGGGGATATAATGACCCGCAAAAGAAAAGCAAGAGATTTGGAAGAGAAGTCCTTCCGGGACTCTTTCCTGTTCAAATTCTCATCGAAAATACTCCTCAGTTTCCTGGTGGTGATAATTTTCCTGACGCTGACCCAGTGTACGGTGAAGAAACCGGAAGCTCCGACCTGGACCACCAATCTGACGGTGCCGGTGGTTAACCGCACCTATACCATGGAGGAGATTGTATCCATGATGGACCAGGAGGGGTTGATAATCGATGAGGACAGCAATGTAATTTATACCTTTACCGAGGAGATTGACACGGTCACGCTTGACCGGGTCAACCTGACCATTGACGATATTACAGTCACGCCTTTCTCGGAACATCTGGGGGTGGTCGATATCGACGCTCCGTCCCGCGACTCGGTGACCGTCAGCCTGGATGATATCGCTCCGCTGGCGTTGGGAGCCGGGGTTCCCATCCCTGAAACCACCTTCACGGTGACCAATGAATTACCGCCTCTGGAAGGTTTCACGGCCGCCGACATTGTTACCGGAGCGGTGGCTGTCATCATTGCCAACGACCTCGGTCTGACGGTAGATTCGGTCGTTGTTAAACTGCTCGATTCCGGCAACGGCGACGCCCTGGTCGATTCTAATATGACGAGCGCACCTATACCCACCGGTTCTTCGGGGACTGTACCGCTGACACTCGACGGCAAGACCGTCTCGAACACATTGAAAATCGAAGCCACCTGCTATACCGGCGGGGGCGGTCCGTTTTTGGAAACCTCAGGGCTGGAACTGACCAATATTCTTGATTTCCCGACCCAGCTTTCGGTCAGTGCCGCTTACGATGTAACCGTCCCGGCCCTGACGCGTGATTTTTCCACAACCGCGGCTCTCCAGCAGGGCGCCGAAACGGATATTATCCATAACGCCGCTCTGGATGGTGGTAACCTGCAGCTGTCAATCGTCAATAACAGCCAGCTGGACGCTTCCGTGACGGTCAGCCTGCCCGATTTGAAACAGAGCAGCCTGCCGTTTTCCACCCTGTGTAACGTCGGTCCCGGTATTGACACGGTTTTAAATATCGATATCACCGGCTATAACCTGGAGCCGACCGATATTAGCCTGCCGCAGTTAATTGATATCGACGTCTCGGCCCAGGCTAATGATATCGGCCTGCCGATTGACGTTCACGCCACCGATAGTTTCCAGGTCTCGGCCCAGATAAACTCGCTGAGTTTTTCTTCGGTCACCGGGATTTTCAGCAACAATGAAACGACCATCGACCCGGTCAGTCAGGAAATTGAGGTCCCCAAGGGATTCGACCAGATTGAGCTGGCAACCGCTATTTTAACCATAGCCATAGAAAACGCCGTGGGTCTCCCCGGCTTCCTGGATATTTCCCTGGTCGGTGACAACGGTAAGACTTTGAATATATCCGACAGTATCACCGCCGGCAGCGGCGGGTTGCCGGTCCTCACGACCATTATAGATTCAACCGTGGCCGATTTCCTCTCCCCGGTACCCTCGAATATCGATATCTCCGGGACGGCCTCGTTCGGCGATGGTTTCTCAACCGGCACGATTACAGCCAACGACTTTATTTACGCCGAGCTTAACTTTATCGCCCCGCTGGAAATGGTCGTCAACGAAACCCGAATTGAGACGGATATCGAGTTCGAGGAAATCGAGCAGGACGATATCGACGCCGTCACCGACCATGCTATCCAGACCAGTTTTATTTACAATATCATCAGCCACCTGCCGCTGGGCACCGAGGTCAGTATCTATCTCGGCGGCGACTCGGCTACCCTGTTCAGCAACCCGCAGCTGGTTATCGACAGCCTGGCGGTTGACGCCGCCCCGGTCATAGCCGGCATCGTCAGCGACACCGCCTCCACCGGCTATCAAACGGTGGTGCTGGACAGCCTGGATATCAAGGTACTCGAAAATGACACCCTTTATATCGGTAGTGAGATACTCTTGAAGGATTCCGACGGCACGGTGCGCCTGACCAACAGCGATTACCTCACTATCATAGGCCGTATCGAAGTAGAATACCGCTTCGACGGTGAATTTTAAAGGAGGCGGCCATGATTAATTCAAGCTGTGACAAGATTAATATGACCCTTAACAGGATGAGCTTTATGCAGAAGATTAAGATTACATTTATTATGACGCTGGTGTCCATGCTGTTGAGTTCCGCGGTGCTGGCCGGTGGTAACTCCACCGCCCGAAGTGTAGCCATGGGGGGAGCCTACACCGCCCTGGCCAAAGGGTCGGATGCTGGTAAATACAATCCGGCCAACCTGGGCCTGAGTGATTACCGTCGAACCGGCCTTGAAATCGTCGGCGTCGGCGCGGATATCTCTAACAATGCCTTTTCGCTGGGGGATTACAACTACTATTCCGGCGCCCTGTTGACCAATGAGGATAAGGAATACATCCTGAGTAAAATCCCCTCCGATGGATTAAAACTGGACATCGACGCCGAAGTTACGGCGCTCTCGCTTTCGACCGGCTCGTACGCCTTCAATATCACCGGGGTGGGCATCGCCGACGTCAACATGAGCCGGGATATTTTCGAGTTGATTCTCAACGGCAACGCCTTTGCCGACACCATCAGCGTCGACGGTTCCTATTCCGACCTGGTCAGCTATGCCACCGTCGGGTTGTCCTACGGTATGCCGGTGTATTCCAGCGGTACCCGCCAGCTGGCGGTCGGCGCCACTTTTAAATATATCCGCGGTATCGCAATCGAGAAAGTAATCGAGATGGAAGGCATGGCCGCCACCTATGCCACCGGTTTCACCGGCGAAGGCCACCTGGTCGCTCAAACCGCCACCGGCGGTAAAGGCCTGGCCCTGGACCTGGGCGCTGTCCTTAAGCTCAACGACACCTATACCATCGGCGCCTGTCTGAAAAACTTCCTCAGCCATATCACCTGGAACAACGAGACCGAGGAACACGGCTTTAATTTCAGTTTTGACACCATGACGGTGGATAATATGGAAGACGACTATATCGTTTCCGACGACTATTCGGTTCCGATTGACGATTTTTCCAGCGACCTGCCTTCGACCCTGACGGTCGGCTTCGCCAAAACCTCGGGTAAACTTCTCTGGGCGGTCGACTGGCAGCAGGGTTTCCATCGCAATACCGGCGTTTCCTCCAAACCGCTCATCGCCACCGGGGCGCAGTACCCGATTATCAGCCTTATTCCCCTGCGGGCCGGCTTCACCACCGGCGGCGACCGCAATACTACTTTTTCTTTCGGTTCCGGATTCAATCTCTCTCCGGTTTATCTGGATTATGCCTTCGTGACCGGTTCGCCCTTTTCGGGCTATTCCTCGAAAGGTCTTAATTTCGCCGTCTCGCTGGGCATTCACTTTTAAGAGAAAAGCAGGGTAAGGAGTTTAACGGGAGAGGACACAATGAGAAGCAACCGGATATTTCGTTTCAAGATTATAAAATTAACGGCGGCTCTGGCGGGGTTAATCTTTCTGACCCTGCCGGTCGCCGCTATGCCCCCCCATCCCGATATTTTTCGGTCGGACAAAACCGACAACCGGGAAGTAAAGCGGGCCGTAATCGACCAGTTAAAGACCATGCGCGCGAAAGGAATCGGGGCGGCTGGCGATTTTTTCCTGAAAGATATTATTTCCGGCAAGGGGCAAACCACGCAAGCCGCGGCTTCGGGACCGTATAAAATTCTGGCCATCCTGGTCGATTTCAGCGACCAGCCGGCTTTGACTCCGGCGACTTTTTTCGATTCGCTCGTCTACGGTTTGAACGGCAATACGATTCACGATTATTTCGATGAGGTTTCCAATGGTTTGATTGACCTGACCACTATCACCCTGCCCTCCGAGACCGGCTGGCAGAGAGCCCCGAACAGCTATCAGTTTTACACCGACAGTGCTTTCGGCACCGGCATCTACCCCAACAATTCCCAGAAGCTGGTCGAGGACCTCGTGAACCAGGTGGACTATCTGGTTGACTTCGGTGAATACGATAACGATAACGACGGTTACCTGGATATTCTGCTCGTTATTCACAGCGGCAGCGGGGCTGAGTACACCCGCGACCGTAACGATATCTGGTCGCATAAATGGAACATTTCAAGGATACTTAGAGACGGAGTTTATATCAGCGATTACACCATCCAGCCGGAGTTCTGGTCCACGCCGGGCGATATGACTATCGGTGTATACTGCCATGAACTCTCGCACGGATTCGGCTTGCCAGACTTGTACGATACCGACGGCAGCTCTTACGGTATCGGCTACTGGGGTATCATGGCCTACGGCAGTTGGAACGGCCCGAACGGCCGCGGCGGCTCACCGGCTCATCACTGCGCCTGGAGTAAAATTCAGATGGGGATTGCTGGCGTCGTGGACATCACCTCCACCCAGGTTGACCTGGCGGTGAGCGCTGTCGAAACCGGTGGCACCATCTATCGCCTGCGCACCGCCGACATGGGCACCGGCGAATACTTCCTGATTGAAAACCGTCAACCGTACGGTTATGACGCCTACCTGCCGTCGTCGGGTCTTTTAATCTGGCATATCGACGACAGTAAAAGCACCAATCGCGAGGAATGGTATCCGGGGGAAAATCGTTTAGAACATTACCTGGTCGCGCTGGAGCAGGCCGACGGCCTGTTTGAACTCGAGCAGCGGGATGATTTCGGCGACAGCGGCGACCCTTTCCCCGGCACCACCTACCAGACCAGCTTCAACGCTGCGACTGTTCCCGACAACTCGTCCTATATATACGATATCTCCGGTTTTACCATTGATGACATCTCAAATTCGGATTCGGTCATGACTCTGAACATAACCGTTGATTTCGCGGCCAGCCTCGATAATCCGTCGAACGTACTGCCGGATAAAATTTCCCTCAGCCAGAACTTTCCCAATCCGTTCAATCCCCTGACGCAGATCGAGTTTTCCTCCACCGTCGGCGGCGAGGGAACACTTGAGGTATTCAATGCCCTCGGGCAGAAGGTGAGCACCGCTTATGAGGGTATGGTGACTCCGGGCACGACCACCCTGAGCTGGGAGGCGGTCGGTGACGACCATACGATACTGGCCTCGGGAGTTTACTTTTATAAATTAACAGTCGGTCGGCAAACGGCGGTCAAAAAGATGTTGCTGGTCCGATGAAATTACTCCTTACCTTACATGGGTAGATATGTCCTCCCGCTT
>JAFGNW010000155.1 GCA_016926795.1 Candidatus Zixiibacteriota bacterium | reverse complement strand
TTGATGTTATATCTTACCCGCCAGAATTCCCGCGGCCGGTCGGAGTACGTTTCCGTTTCTGATAACGGCTACACCCTCGAGATGAACACCGTCCCCAAAATCATCGAACACGAGAGCGGTGAAATCACCGTCGCTTTGAAAAATCCGGCGGGTATTCAGGGTCAACTCTGGCTTTTGTCCTCCGAGATAAAACATTACACCTCCCGAAAGAGTACGCCTTATATCGAGATACCGATGACGCTCGAGGACTCGACATCCGGGAAGTACGCCGTCTCGATTACCGCCGGTGACCGCGGTGGCAGGATTTATTATTATTTTGAGTTAATTGACAGCACCGGAAAATCCCTGGCCGTTTTCAAACAGCCGGACAACCGAACCTTTATGCTGAAATATATCGGAAAGGTACCGGTGGTTATTATCGTTTTCCATATTGCCTTCCTGTTTGCCACTGTCTTCTGTGTATCGACGGCAGCCGTCAACGCCCTGGGGGTGATCGGTACCGGACGGAACGTTCGCTCGATGATGGTTTACCTTTTCTGGGCGACGGTGTTTACCTTCATGGGCATGGTACCTTTCGGCTGGCCGATGAATTATTTCGCTTTCGACGTGGTCTGGGAGGCGGTGCCGTTCGGGACCGACGCCACCGACAACAAAACCCAATTAATTTTCGTGTACCTGTTATTCGTTACCCTGGCCGGGGTCAACAGCCTCACCCGGGGTACGAAAGGCCGAGACCTGTATTCGCCGCGAGCCCTGGGCTGGTTCGGGCTGACATCATTCTTTCTTATGCTTCTAATCTACATGATACCGCATTCGATTCAGTTCACCCCGACCCTGACCTATACCGCCTGTTATGCTTTTATCACCCTGGTGCTGATTTTGTTTGTGAACGGCCTCTGCCGAAAAACTCTGCCCGTCAAAGAGACAAATTAACTTTATTGTAAGAAAATTGGAAAACCTTTCTAAATTCATAACTCAAAAGGCAGCTCTTTTAAGGAGTGCCGGGATCGACCAGGCCAGGGTCGAAATCGAGCTCATCCTCTGCCATCTGCTCGAGATTGACCGCCTGAAACTGTATCTCGAGGGCGGCCGGCTGTTGACCGATGAGATAAAAAAAGATTTCGAGATAATTCTAAACAAGCGGCTGAAGCGTTACCCCCTGCAATATATCCTCAACGAGGCCTGGTTTTTCGGGCGGAAATTTTATGTCAACGAAGCGGTGATGGTACCCACCCCGGAAACGGAACTGCTGTGCCTTTTGACTTTCAATTTTATCAAAAAGCAGCATCTGAAACGCCCCCGGATTCTCGATATCGGCACCGGCTCTGGTGTGATAGCCGTAACGCTGGCCGGTGAATTCGACCGGGTTGAAATTGTGGCGGTGGATATATCTGAGGCGGCACTCGAAATCGCCCGTAAAAACGCCGCAACTCTGGGTGGGGCGGATAGAATTGATTTCCGTCGCTCGGATTTTTTTGAGGCTGTTGCCGAAGATGAAAAGTTCGATTTGATATTATCTAACCCCCCCTATATAACCGACGAGGATTACAAAACCCTGCCGCCGGAAGTCCTGGCCGACCCTAAAATTGCTTTGGTGGCGGGGGAAAAGGGACTGGACGCGATTGAAGTTATTCTGAAGCAAGCACCCGGTTACCTCAGAAGGGATGGGCGAATCTTGTTTGAAATCGGTTACAACCAGTCCGAATGGATAACGGCCCTGACGAAAAAAGACCAGCGCTTTGAATCAATAAATATCGTGCGGGATTTAAACAACATTGACCGGGTGGTTATCCTGTCCTGCGGGAATAAATGATGGCGCGCGAGAGCCTTGAGGACCGGAAAAAACGCGCCGTTCGGATTGTGCGGCTGTTGAAAAAACGATATCCCGACGCCCGCTGCACCCTCGATTTCAATTCGGTACACCAGCTTCTGGTGGCCACCATCCTGTCGGCCCAGTGTACCGACGAACGGGTCAATAAAGTCACCCCGGCGCTTTTCGAGAAATATAAGACAGTCGAGGATTTCGCCGCGGCCGACATCGGGGAGCTCCAAAAGCTCATCTATACCACCGGTTTTTATACCAACAAAGCCAGAGCCATAAAAAATTCCGCCCGGCAGATTCTGAACGAATTCAAGGGTCGGATTCCCCGCCAGCTGGAAGAACTGATAAAACTGAACGGCGTCGGCCGTAAAACCGGCTCGGTTATTCTCGGGGCGGGGTACGGCCTGGCCGAGGGAATCGTAGTCGATACCCATGTCGGACGTATCAGCCACCGGCTGGGTTTTACTAAAAACGAGGACGCCATCAGAGTAGAAAAAGACCTGATGCGGATAATCCCCCGCCGGGACTGGATTGCCTACTCCCATATGCTGATCGACCACGGCCGGATGGTGTGCAGGGCTCGTCGACCGGACTGTAAAAATTGCTTTTTAAATAAGCTTTGCCCTGCGGCCGAATTGACTTAAATTATACCTGTAGCCGGGCTCTCAGATATTTTTATGCCGATATTAAAAAAGAGCATCTTTAAGATGCCGATAGGGTATATAAGATAGAGATGGAATATTTTATCCTCATAATAGTCGTTTTAATCGGTTCCGTACTACTTTTGAATCTGCGCGTAAGACTGGAACTCGATGATACCCGGCGGCTGATTTTTGTCGGTCTGGGCAGGAGCGGTTTTGAATTCGATTTCGCCGGTAAAATCAGTTATTTGAAAATTTACGGTTTCAGGATAAAATCGTTCAAACAGGTGAAAAAAGCGAAAGAGGCGGTGGTCGAAAAAGAAGTTGTCAAAAAAAAGCCCTCCCGAAAGGTACCAAGGCAGCGTTCACCTCGCGATATAATAAAAATTTTACCGCAATGTTCCCGGGCGTTATTTAAATATTTTATCGATATTGTCAAATCACTGGCGATTGAGGAATTGAAGGGCGAAATCGAGGGCGGTTTCGACAGCCCGGATTTGACGGGCCGGGCGTTCGGATACTACCGGGCAGTTCTCGGTGTGGTGCCGGCCCTGGAAGGGCATTTTCGTTATTACCCGGTCTGGAACGGGGCGGCTTTTTCCGGGTCGCTGCGTATGGCGGTGGTTTTGCCGTTGTATAAGATGTTGTACCGCACTTTGGTACTGGCTTTCAGGCTGCCCTTAAGAAAAATTATAAAAGTGGCGATAGGAACAAAGAAAGGAGAACAGGATGTCAAATAACGTGGTTGACATTTTAAAAGGTGTGGTCGGTGAACTTCGAGAAATTGCCCGTTCCGAAACCATCATCGGCCAGCCGGTTACGGTGGGCGATAAAACCGTTATTCCAGTGGTGAAGGTATCGGTGGGTTTTGGCGCCGGCGGCGGCCAGGGGGAGATGGATAAAGACAAAACCGGTTTCGGCGGGGGTGGGGGCGGTGGCGCCAAAATCGAACCCTCGGCTTTCATCATCATGGACGCCGAAGGCATCCGGCTGCTCCCCACGGCGAAAGGGAAATGGGACACGCTTATCGACGCTATCCCTGATTTCACCAACAAGATTAATAAACTGAAAAAGAAATTCGCGTCGGAAAAGGGAAAAGGGGAAAAGGGGAAAAAAGGCGATGAACCCCGGGAGGAAGAGCCCGACCGACCATCTGCTGCTGAATAAAAAATATTTCAAGAAGTAAAAAAACCGGCCCGAAGGCCGGTTTTTTTTATAGGACGAGATATATAGGAGATGTCAGATATTCCACCAGTAATTGAACTTTATAAGGAAAGTGTTATTCTGCGGGGTGCTGAATATATTTTTAAAATCCCGTGAAAGCTCGAAATCTCCATAATCATGGCTGTAACTTCGGGAATTGGTCCAAACGACGTATATGGCAGAGCCCGGATGATACTCCCAGCGTAAAATCAAATTTAAATTCAGGGACTTGTAATTAAAGTCGTTTCGAGAGGGGCTGATATCCACGGCGTAAACGGCGGTATCGACAGGGGTGAATTCGTCTTCGTTCTCCAGCGTGAAATAATTATCGAAATCCCCGGCGGAGATATAAAACTGGGTGTACCATTGCAGGGTCAGATTTTTTTGAAAGGTGTAGATACCGCGTAAGTTGATATTGACTTCATCGTTGTCAAGCTGGGCGAAAACCGGCAGGCCATCCTCGCCGGTGCCGACCCAGAAATACTGGTTGCGGTTTACAGTGTAGTTAGGACCGATGGAAAACTCGAAATTGGTAACCGGTCTAAAATTGACGTAAACATGATACCTGTAATAATCCCCGCTACGAATGCCACCGACGGTGACCTCCGATTCCAGGTAGATTTTCCTGGCGTCGTTGGTACTGCCGCCGAGCCAGAAATCATCACCGGTTTCTCTCAACCAGAGACCGTTACCGCGGGTTTCGAGGTCATCATAACGGGAACGACCGCGGGCAAAACCGGTCCACATTGCCCAATTGTTGATAAAGATTATCGTGCTGTTGAGATTACCGCCGGTGGTGAGCCGGTAACCATCGAAATTCCTGTTGGTCCAGGCGTTCAGGTTGATATTCATGTATCTGAAAATTGAAAATACTTTGTTGCTGCGAAGTTGCCACCAGGTGGAAACTCCATAGAGATTGTTGCGGTCGAGGTAACCTAAGCGGTTCCAATCGACTTTCTTGTCGTAATAGTTAAAGTAAATATTGCCGTGCAGGTTCCTGCCGGTGTTTTTGTTGAGAGCCGTGGCGAAAGCGTAACCGGAAGTGCCGGGCCCGTTGTTGGTATTGATTACCTGACCTTCAAAGATATACTTGTTTTTAAGAAAGAAAATATTCCAGTCGGTCGAGGCGGTGTAAGCATCGCGGGCGTCTTCCTGGTTGGCGGAGGTAACCATCGCCCCGATGTATGAGTTGCCCTTGATATCCTGTTTGACACGGGCGACGGAATAGTTAGCCAGGGGTTCAATGACGCTCTCGTGCGTAATTTCATCGCCTTCTATTTTATATTCCGCTTTTTCCTCGGTAGTGGTGGCGTTGAGCAGGCCAATTGATGTTCCCTTCCTGGTTTTCCCGGTCAGTTTAAAAGCACTCAGGATAGTCGTATTATTCGGGTAATCCAGGTAATAGGCGGCT
>JAFGNW010000154.1 GCA_016926795.1 Candidatus Zixiibacteriota bacterium | reverse complement strand
GTGGCGGTGGTAATTGCCGAGGACCCCGAGGAAGTTAAGGGAGTCAATTCAAAGAAGCAACTGGAATACTTGGCCGAAAAATTCGCCCGCTGACGTTTTTTTTAATCTATTCCGGGCGGTCGGCTGTTATAATATTATAAGCGCGAGAATATTACGCCGATAATATAAATAAAGTTTTATATTGACGAAATCGGTGTTTATGAATAACTTAGCTATATAGTGGGGTACTGTAAGTGAAACATATTTCAATAATTGTAATTATATCGCTGTTTTTATCTTTGACCGCTGTGGCTCAGACGGTTGACCAGGCTATTCTGGATCAAGCCCGTTCTTCGGTTTTACTCGGTGCCCAGCCGGTTAATAGTCCTTTTTCGCTGCTCGATTTTTCCCGGATGAAATGGTCGCACAGCTATTCGCTGTCTTATTTTTCCGGCGGCGGCTATTCCGGGTCGGTGGGAGTTTTAAACACTTCCATGTTTTATGAATTCTCCTCCAAGCTGTCGCTCAACGTGAATCTCGGTATTATGCATAATGCCGGCGCCATCTGGGGCGACGAGAACAACAACGCTACGCTTCTTCCCGGTTTCCTTCTTGATTATCACCCTTCCAATAACTTATCGGTATCAATCGGGATGCAGCGAGTGAGCGGTTTGTATCCTTATTACAATTCGGGGCGTTATTATAACAGCTGGTATAATTCATTCAACCCTTATTAGGTAAAATTTTATAGAAGGAGAGCGATAGAACGAACGTGATATTTTTTCCTGCCTGAACAGCTTTTTTTTAAAAAGCTTTAGCCCAACCAGATAAAGCCACCAACAAAAACACTCCTTGGGGAGCCAGAATTTGAATAAAAGTAAAAGAAACAAATATCTTGAGATTGCAATTATAATAACTTTTATCGTTGTATTGATATATGTCGGTTCGATGACGGTGCGAATAACGACCGGGGTATCGAAAACCATCGAAAGTTCCGCTTATACCGTCCGCCTGCAGGTTTTGAACGGCTGTGGGATGCCGAGCCTGGCCGGCAATACGGCCGATAAGCTGGCCGATTACAAGGATGATGATTTGGAGATAAAAATCGTCGATACCGACAATTTCGATGTTCGAAAAGTGGCCGAATCGTTCGTTATTTCCCGCCTCGAAGACAAAACCGCGGCCAGGATACTGGCCGAAAAGATAGGGCTCGACCCTTCCCGGGTTATTTACAAGCCGCTGGAGAACAACTATCGGCATGTGACCGCGACCCTGGTGCTGGGGGAGGACCACTCTAAAGTAGCATTAACCGTCAAATCTGATAAGGAGAATTAAAAAGCAGTTTGAAGAAGCTTTCACCTCTGGCGCTGGCGCGCAAGGCCGGTCAGCTGGCTCTTTCTAAAAAGGGCTTCGATGTTAAAATCCTCAAATTGAAATCACTTTCATCGGTCTGTGATTATTTCGTCATCGCCTCAGGGGAGGCCGATGTCCAGGTCAAGGCGATCGCCAGAGCGGTCGACGACGGCCTTCGCGAAGTCGGGTATAAACCGTATCACAGCGAAGGTGAGAACGAAGGCCGCTGGATTCTGCTGGATTATATTGATGTGGTTGTCCACGTTTTCTATGAGCCTACCCGTAAGTATTACGCCCTGGAAAAATTGTGGGGAGACGCCCCGATTGAAGAGCTGTCCGATTGAACTCTCTCCTTTTTTGAATATAGAAAAAAAATTAAAAATATAGGATGTGTTATGACACTTGAACTAACCGAGTTAAAATCCAAAACCATCGCCGAGCTGTTGAAAATCGCTGAGGAAATGGACATCCCCGGGGTTTCCGGTCTGCGTAAGCAGGAATTGATCTACAAGGTTATGGAAACCCAGTCGGTCTCCGACGGCACCATACTTGCCCAGGGGGTACTCGACGTGATGGATGAGGGGTACGGCTTTTTGCGTTCTCCGGACTATAACTATCTGCCGGGGCAGGACGATATATACGTCTCTCCCTCGCAAATCAAACGTTTCGACCTGCGTACCGGGGACACTATCTCCGGTCAGGTGCGTCCGCCCAAGGACAACGAGCGGTATTTCGCCCTGTTGAAAATCGAAGCGGTCAATTTCGAAAACCCGGAGGTGGCCAAACACAAAACTCTTTTCGACAACCTGACGCCGCTTTATCCCGACGAGCCGTTTCACCTGGAACTCAGCGCCGAGGAGTTGACGACGCGCATAATCGACCTGATGTGTCCCATCGGCAAAGGGCAGCGGGCGCTTATTACGTCGCCGCCCAAAGCCGGTAAAACGATCATTCTTCAGAAAATCGCCCAGTCGATTACGGCCAACCATCCCCAGGTCGATTTGATCGTGCTTCTTATCGACGAACGCCCGGAGGAGGTGACCGATATGCGCCGTTCGGTCAAGGGCGAGGTAATCGCCTCGACTTTCGATGAACCGGCGGAGCGCCATGTCCAGGTGGCCAATATGGTACTCGAGAAAGCCAAGCGGCTGACCGAGCACAAACACGATGTCGTTATCCTGCTCGACTCCATAACCCGCCTGGCACGGGCTCACAACGCCGTCGTGCCGCACTCCGGCAAGATTCTTTCGGGCGGGGTGGATTCCAACGCTCTGCACAAACCGAAGCGGTTTTTCGGCGCCGCCCGGAATATCGAGGAGGGCGGGTCGCTGACTATCGTCGCTACGGCTCTTATCGAAACCGGCTCCCGGATGGACGAGGTCATTTTCGAAGAATTCAAGGGCACCGGTAATATGGAAATGGTTCTCGACCGTCGCCTTTCCGACCGGCGTATTTTTCCTGCCATGGATATCAACCGCTCCTCGACCCGAAAGGAAGAGCTGTTGATAACCGCCGAAACGCTGAACAAGATGTGGATCCTTCGCAAGTTCCTGGCCGAAATGAACCCGATTGAGGCTATGGAATTCCTCGTGGACCGGATGAGAAAAGCCAAGAACAACCAGAAGTTCCTGGCCTCCATGAAAGATTAAGTTCTTCCGGTCGGGTCGGACGCAGCGCGGTTAACTCCGCCGGGCAGCTTGTTCACACTTTCAAACATAACGGACCGGCTTTTTTTAAGCCGGTTTTGTTGTTTTTTTAAATTGCTGTCTGAAATCTTCTTTTATACAATGATTATCTAAACTGGAATTAAAATCCTGTAATAGTGTATGAATTGTTATATGAGGAAAGTGCAGGATAGATGACGGGTCCCATAGTAGAGCTCAAGGATGTCTTTTTGAGAAATGACCGCGGCGGCCATGTCTTTCGCGATTTGAACCTGACTATCGAAGCCGGACGCTCGGCGGTTATTACCGGGGCGGCCGGGTCGGGCAAAACTTCCCTGGCGGAGCTGTTAATCGGGGTGCGCTTTGCCGAAAGCGGTTTGGTAATATTGTTCGACGAGGTGATGAAAAGGGGTAAAAAACGAATTATCAAGCGGGTGCGGAAAAAAATCGGCGGGGTCGGCGGTGTGTTCGGCCTGTTGCCGTCGCTCACGGTTGCGGAAAATATCACGCTGCCGATGGTCATCTCCGGAGTGCGTAAAAAAATCCAGCAGGAACGCCTTTTAAAACTGCTGTCCGAATTTTCGCTTTTGAAACAGGCCGGCGAATACCCACCCAATCTTACCCGGGTTGAAAGCTATCTGGTCCAGTTCGCCCGGGCTTCAATTGCCGGCCAGCCGCTGATTATCATCGATGAGCCCTCGGCCGGCCTTGACCGGAAGACCTATGAGCGTATTTTCGAATATCTCGTCAAGGTCTCTCTGTCAGGGCGGTCCATGATCATTCTGACCTCGGAAATACCATCGCAGCAAATTCCGGAAACCGATTATTACCAGATTGAAAACGGGGCGCTGGTATGACGCGGATTATATTCATCCTCAAGGAACTGGGCCGGAGCCTGTACCGCCATCCCGGAACAGTGGTAACCTCGCTTCTTTCCACCACTCTGTTGATTTTGCTTTTCAACCTGTTCTGGGTGGTCGTGGGAACCTCGGAGCGTTTCTACGAGAATCTCCTGTCGGAAATGACGATGGACGTTTTCTTGAACGAGGAACTGCCCGACAGCAGCTTAAGCGACCTGTCCGAGGAGATAAAAAACGCCGAGGGTGTGCTGTCGGTGCTTTATATCTCCAAGGAGGATGCCCGCCGGGAGTTAATGCATCAGTTGGGTACCGACCTGCTGGTGGGTTATGATTCCCTGAATCCCCTGCCGCGTTCATATTCACTCACTTTCGAAACGAAATACATGAACCTGGCCGATATCGCCGAAATCGCCGGTAAACTGCAAACCCTGCCGGGAGTGATGGAAGTCAGTTACAGCCGCGGCTGGCTGGAAAAGGTCGAGAACACCAAATCGATTATCCTTGAAATCGGGCTGGTACTGGGAGTGATAATTTTTCTGTCCGCCCTGATAAGCACGGCCAACAATATCCGCCTGATGACGCGCACCCGGGTGGTGGGCTTTCAGCAGATGCTCCTACTGGGCGCCGGACGGATGTTTATCAGTCTGCCGTTTTTCATCGAGGGCTTTTTAATCGGCGGCCTGTCCGCTGTCCTCAGCTGGCTGGCGGTTTTCTACGGTTATGACCGGGTAACGTTCACCCGCTTTGAAGTTGTTATCCCGGCTCTTAACGAAATTTATCTTTTCTGTCTGGCTACCGCCCTCCTGGGAGGAATCAGCGGTTATCTGGGAGTGCGCAAGCTGTTGAAATGAAAAAGTATTTTTATTTCATAATTACGGTTTTCATGGTCTTCGCGGTTGTGACGGTTGACGCCAAAGACGACAAGAGCGAGATTATCAACCAGAAAACCGAACTGAAACAGATAAAGGATGAAGTAGAGCAGAGCAAGAAGAAGCTGGACTCGCTGCGGAACTCGGAAATGAATGTCCAGAAGGAAATATCCGATTACGACCAGAAGATTTCTTCCAATCGAAAAATTATCAACCGCCTCACCCGGGAACTGGACCAGCTGAAAGAGAACATTTACGGTGCGGAAATGCAGCTCAACCAGCGTCAGGAAACACTGGACCGGGTGCAGCGGCGCTACCTGGGAAATATCCGGCAGTTTTATTTTTTAACCAAGAAGACTACCGAACCGTTTATCGATGACCCCAACCGGGAGTCGGGAATCAAAAAGCAGATTATGTATTTAAACAGCCTGGCCGATTTCGAGTCGGGCAATATAGAAGAGGCCAGCGAATACCTTATCCAGTCGGTCGATGAACTGGAGAATCTGTCGGGCAAAAAGAAAGAGGTCAGCAATCTCAAGAAGCAAAAGGAGGTATCTTACAGTCTCGACAAGAGCCGCAAGCAAAACGAGGAGAAAAAGCTGGACCGTCTGCGGCGCAAGAGCATGGACGAGGCCGACCGGATATTCACGTTGGAGAAGGCCGCCCGGGAAATGGAGGCGATTATCGCCCGGCTGGAGGAAGAACAGGAACGCGTCCGAAGGCAGCAGCAGGGAAGCACGACCGGTTCGGTGTTCGCCGCCCTGCAGGGTCAACTCCTGTCCCCGTACCGGGGGAAAATAATCGTGCCCTTCGGGAATCTTCAGGACCCGGTCACGAAACTGAAATCGTTTTCACCGGGCATAACCATCCAGGGGAAAGCCGGGGGAGCGGTGTATTCGGTAGCGGCGGGGATTGTCGCTTACACGGGGAATTTGCGCGGCTATGGAAATTTTGTTATAATCAATCATGACAACCAGTACTATACGACTTACGCCGGCCTGGAGCGCATGTTCGTCTCCCAGGACCAGCACCTTCAGGCGGGTACCAAGCTGGGCTTGGCCGCCGAGGACGGCCAGGTGAAATTTGAACTGCGCCAGGGACGCGAACCGCTTGACCCGGTTAAATGGATCAAAATTGAATCACTTTGATATATATAAGGCTCAGAGCAAAGCCTGGTCGATCCTGTCCCGTTCGTACAAAAACAAACGGGTGGCTTCCACTTACATTTTCCACGGCCGGGAAGGACTGGGGCAGTGGCCCCTGGCGCTCTCTTTCGCGGCTCTCCTGAATTGTGAAAGTCCCAAGGAAACCGACGATGACCGGCATCCTTTTTACCCCTGCGGCCAGTGCCGCAACTGCCGGAATATTTTTTCACTCAATTTCGAGGGACTGAATATCATCGTCCCCATCGGTCCGCATAAGAAACACAGCGAGGCGATTGACCTGACCAACGAGTTTCTGGAAATAAAACGCGCCGAACCCCTCGCGCGGCAGTCCTCTGCCAAACCGCTGTCGATTCCCATCGATATGGCTCGCGAGGTTAAGAAGTCGCTGTCCCGGCTTTCCACTGAGGGCATTACCCGGGTAGTGCTTTTTTACCGGATGGAAAAAATGCTGGCATCGTCGGCCGACGCCCTGCTGAAGCTTATCGAGGAACCGCCCTCGGACACGGTGATAATTCTGACCGCCGAGCGGCCCGAAGCCCTGTTGCCGACCGTGCAATCCCGAGCCCAGTTAATCCGGATGGAACGGGTGCCGGTGGAGGTAATGGTTGATTATTTGCAGAACAATTACGACCTGGACGCCAAAAAAGCACAGCTTCTGGCTCGCATTTCCGAGGGTTTGCCGGGTTTTGCTCTCGATATGACGGCGGGTTTCGAAGATGAGGAGAGTTCTTCCCGTACGGTGGGTTTTTTACTTTTCAAGTCGCTGCTTATCGATTCCGGTCCCAAAGTCGTATCATTATTAACCGAAATGGTCAACGACCGCGACCACTCGGAAGCGGAGGAACTGTTGCGCCTCTGGCAGTCACTGATTCGCGACAGCGCTTATTTTGCCGTTACCGATGACAGCGATGGTTTGGTCAATGTCGATTTCGTCCCGGAACTAAAAAAACTGTCCCGGTTCTTTAATAATGCCAAAGTGGCTGAGACGATGACGGCTGATATTAAAAATACACTTGCCGATTTTAGGGTTAATGTGCATATTCAGGCAGCCCTGGTAGCCCTGGTTTTACAACTTAAAAAAAGATTAAAATCCGGGCCGGCATAAAAATATAGGTAACTTTATGGCTGATTTATATTTGGTGGAATTCAAGGGCTCCCGCAAGGAGTTTTTTTATAATACTTACTATCACACCCTGAGGTTGGACGATTATGTAATTGTCCAGGCGGACCAGGGTGAGGATATGGGCTTATTATCATTGAAGATTGATACCGATGTCGATTTCGCCGACGGCGCCCGGCCCCGGTCGATTCTGCGTCCGGCGGGGGAGGACGACCAGACGCACTTTAATCAGCTGAAAGGAAACGAGATTCAATACAAAGGGGAGATAATTGAACTCATCCAGAAACATCAGCTGGTCATGAAGGTGGTCGATGTCGAGTGCCAGTTCGACGGCAACAAAATCACGTTCTATTTCACCGCCGACCATCGGGTGGATTTCCGCGCCCTGGTTCGGGACCTGGCCGCCCGTTACCGCACCCGTATTGAACTGCGGCAGATCGGTGTCCGTGACGAAGCCCGGCGCATCGGCGGTTACGGCGTTTGCGGCCGGATGCAGTGCTGCAACAGCCATATCCGGGAATTCGCCCCCATCTCCACCCAGCATGCCCGGGAGCAATACCTCTCGTTGAATCCTTCCAAAATTTCCGGCAACTGCGGTCGGCTGTTGTGCTGCCTCAGGTACGAATCCGATTTGTACGCCGAGTGCAGAAAGAAATTTCCCGATACCGGAAGATTCGTAATTACTAAAAAAGGCGACGGGACAATCGACCGGCTGGATGTCTTCAACGAGGAAGCAATCGTCATCAACGAAGACGGCATTCCTTTCCGGGTTTCCGCCGAAGAAATCCTGCAGGTCAAAGAGGGCGCGGTTATGAGACCCACGGTTAAAACCGAGGAAGAAGAAATGGATGAAGCCGCCCTGAAACAACTCGACGACCTGGAACACAATCCATAACTACCAGAAACGGAGCTTTGCTTTGAAGCCGATATATATCACCACCCCTATTTATTATATCAACGACGTCCCTCATATCGGGCATGCCTATACCACCATAGCCGCTGATTTCCTGGCTCGTTTTCACAAGCTGGCCGGCCGTGAGACGCATTTCGTGACCGGCACCGACGAGCACGGGACCAAAATAGCCGAGGTCGCCCAGAAGCGGGGGATGTCGGAAATAGAATTCTGCGACAGCGTGGTGCGGGAATACGAAAAAGCCTGGGAAAATCTGACAATCGACAACGATTATTTTATCCGGACGACTTCGAAACGGCACGAAAAGGCGGTGCGCAGGATTCTCGACGCCATGAAAAAGGCCAAAACCGATGACGGTCAGGATGTGGTTTATTCCGGCTATTACGAGGGGTTGTACTGTATCGGATGCGAGAAGTTTCTCACGGAGAAGGACCTGGTTGACGGTCAATGCCCGGATCACAAACGCGAGCCGGAGAAACTTCGGGAAAAGAATTATTTCTTTCGTTTTTCGGCTTTCAAGGACAGGATAAAGGAAAAGATTCTCTCCGGTGAACTGCTAATTCTGCCCGAGGAGCGCCGCCGCGAGGTACTGGGGCTTATCGAACAGGACCTGCCCGATTTCTCTCTTTCCCGCGAGCACGTTACCTGGGGTATTCCCCTGACGTTCGACAAAAGCCAGGTGGCTTATGTCTGGGTGGATGCCCTGACCAATTACATAACCGCCATCGGGTATGCCGACGACGAAGAGATGTTCGCTAAATGGTGGCAGAAAGCCGAGGTCGTGCACCTGATGGCCAAGGAAATTCTCAAGTTCCATTGTCTCTACTGGCCGGCGATGCTGATGGCGGCCGGATTGAAAACCCCCGACAAGATTTTTCTGCACGGGTTTTTTACCGTGGACGGCGAGAAAATGTCGAAAACCCTCGGGAACCAGATCAATCCCAACGACATGGTGGCCGAGTTCGGCGCCGATGTGACCCGGTATCTGCTTCTGACCCAGTACCCGTTCGGTGTGGACGGCGATATCCAGGCCAAACGGTTCGTCATGCAGTACAATTCCGACCTGGCCAATGACCTGGGCAATCTCGTGTCGCGGGTGGTAACCATGATTATGAGGAATTTTGACGGTCAGCTCCCGGAATTTTCCGACGCAATCGAGAATGTCGAACCGCTGCTGCAACAGGCCCGGGATCTTCCCCAAACAGCCTATGGCCATATAAAAGAGTTTCGCCTCACCAACGCCATCGGTGAGGCTTTGAACCTAGTCAGAGCGACCAACAAATTTTTCAACGACGCCGCCCCGTGGCAAATGGCCAAAGAAGGCGATTTGAAAAAGCTCGGCGGAGTGTTGTATGCCTGCGCGGAAATAATCCGCATTGTCTCGATTGTGCTCTATCCCATAATGCCCTCGAAAATGAAAGAGCTTCGCACGGTCTTTTCACTCGATGACAGCACCCTCACTCTGGAACATGCCGGCAATTCTTCGGGATTGAAACCGGGCACCGGGGTCAAACTCGACGAGCCGCTGTTTCCCCGCTTGAATTCGAAAAAGTCCGGCGACGCGACCACAAAAACGGAAAAAAAGAAGGCTGAGCCCGACAATCTGCTGGATATCTCCGAATTCGCCCGTGCCAAACTGGTGGTGGCCGAAGTAATAGCGGCGGAGAATGTCGAGGGAGCCGACAAGCTTTTGAAACTCCAGATTGATATCGGCACGGAAAAACGGCAGATAGTGGCCGGGGTAGCGCAGTATTATTCGCCGGAGAAAATTACCGGCATGAAAATAATTGTGGTGACCAATCTCAAGCCGGCGGTCATCAGGGGGATTGAGTCCAACGGCATGCTGCTGGCGGCCAAAGCCGGCAAACAGCTTTTCCTGGTGACCCCGGACGGTGATTTGCCGCCCGGAGCTAAAATCAGCTGATGATAGATTCCCATTGTCATCTTGATTTCAAGGATTTCGATAGTGTCCGCGACCAGATGGTGGCCGAGGCTCGCGAGGCCGGGGTGCACACCATCGTCAATATAGGTGTGGATTTGGAAACCTCGAAGCGTTCGGTTGCTCTCGCCGAGAAGTACGATATGATTTACGCCACGGTCGGGGTGCACCCGCACGACGCCAAAACCTGGAACGAAAATGTAGAAGAGGAACTGATGGTTCTGGCGATTCATGAAAAAGTAAAAGCGGTCGGCGAAATCGGCCTCGATTTTTACCGCGATAATTCCCCCCGTCCGGCGCAGAGGAAGGCTTTTTATGAACAGCTTAAAATGGCGACAAAGCTTAAACTGCCGGTTGTCATTCACACCCGCGAGGCGTTCGGGGAAACGCTGGATATCGTCAAAGAATTTGCCCCGTATCTGACCGGCGGCGTGTTTCACTGTTTCCCCGGCGATATCGATGATGCCTATAAAGTATTCGAGCTCGGGTTTATTATTTCGGTCGGCGGGGTGATTACGTTCAGGAACTCGCGGATGTCGCGCGTGGCGACCGAGGTACCGCTGGAAAAAATAATGCTGGAGACCGACGCGCCGTATATCGCCCCGGAGCCGTTTCGGGGAAAGATGAATCACCCGGCCTTTGTCGTCCATTCCGGCCGCAAACTGGCTGAGTTGAAAAAGATATCTTATGACGAAGTGGAAAAAATAACCGACCGCACCACCCGGAAATTTTTTAAACTGGTGGAAACGTTCGAAGGTTAGCCGATGGCTCCTTACCATCCCAAAAAAAGACTCGGCCAGCATTTTTTAACCTCACAAGAGACAATCGACCGCATTATCGAACGGATAAATCCCAAACCGGAACAGAACATAATCGAAATCGGTCCCGGGCAGGGCGTCTTGACCCGGCCGCTGGCCGAATCCGGCGCGAGTGTTTTGGCGGTGGAGTTCGATGAAGACCTGATGCGGCACCTTAAGAGAAATCTGAGTAAATATACCAACGTCAAAATTCTCTGTCTCGATTTTTTGGAATTCGACCCCGACAAGGACATCTTTACCTCGTTCAAGCTGGTGGGCAACATTCCCTACAACATTACCTCGCCGGTAATCGACTGGTGCGTGCGGCATCATGAGGTAATCGATTCCGCCGTCCTGATGGTGCAGAAGGAAATCGCCGGGCGGCTGGCGGCTGCTCCTAAAAATAAGGACTGGTCGCCGTTATCTGTTTTCACCCAGCTTTATTATACGGTGAAGGTGTTGTTCGATGTTCCCCCGGAGAGTTTCGACCCGCCGCCCAAAGTATATTCCAGCGTTATTGAGCTGGTGCCGCGGATAAAAATCCGCGTCGGGGATTTTGCCCGTTTTGAAAAAGTGGTCCGGCAGTCGTTTGCGCAGCGTCGCAAGTTCCTGCTGAACAATCTGGTACCCGACATAATTCCGGACGGCGACACCGCCGGGCAAATAGTAACCGAACTCGGTTTTAAAGAGAATGTACGCGCCGAGGAACTCTCAATCGACCAATTTTTAAAATTGACTAATTGTTTAATCGCGCATAACATAATATAATACTTAGCGTATAATCTTTTATAAAACGGCTAACCTATAATCAAGGATGATACATTGGCCTTATTATCAGTAAATCTGGATCAGATAGCGGCGCTTCGCGAGGTGCGCCGCATGAAAGAGCCCGACCCGGCCCAGGCGGCGGTTCTGGCCGAACTGGCGGGCGCCGACGGTATCGCCATTCAATTACGGCGCGACCGTAAATTCGTTCGCGACCGCGACCTGTATATTTTGAGGGAGGTCGTCAAAACACGGTTGATTCTGGAAATCCCGCCCACCGAGGATATCATCGCCAAGGCACTGGAGGTGAAACCCTGGATGGTGACGTTCGTCGCCGACCATGCCGATAGCGACGCCCCGGTCAGCGGCATCGATTTCACCAACGCCCCGATCGATTTCAGCGATATCGTCGAGCGCTTCCGCGGGGTGGGGGTCAACGTCTGCTTTTTAATCGAGCCGAACAGCGACTCGGTCAAGGGCGCCCACCGGGCCGGAGCCTCAGCGGTGCTCATCAACTGCAATGAGTTTACCGAAGCCCGCACGCTGGAACAGGCCCAGAGCGGTCTGGACAACATCGACAACGCCGCCCAGCTGGCCGTCAAAAACGAGCTGGCCGTGCACGCCGGGCGGGGCATCAGCTACAAAAACATTTTCCCCCTGGCCGAACTGGGTGTTATCGACGAGTTCGTTATCGGTTACGCTATCGCTATCCGGGCGATCCTGGTCGGTTATGAACGGGCGGTGGGCGAGATGCTGCGCCTTATCCATCGCAGCCAGAACCAGGGCTGAGAGCGTTATGGATGACAGCGGCGGACAGAAGCGGTTCAAGGAAATTGAAATCGATGTCCCCGCCTCCGTGGAAAAAGAACGCCTCGACCGCTATCTCGGCTCGCTCGACAAAGTCGGCCTGACCCGCAGCCGCGTGCAGAAACTTATCGACGAGGGGAAGGTGTTTGTCGACGGCGCGGTCGTGCCTTCCAAGTACCAGCTCAAGGGGGGAGAGAAGATATATATCACCGTCACCCCCCCGCCGGGGCCGGATTTGCAACCGGAAAATATTCCGCTCGATATCGTTTTCGAGGACGACTACCTGGCCGTGATAAACAAACCGCCGGGTTTGGTGACCCATCCCGGGGCGGGCAATTACAGCGGTACCCTCGTCAACGCCCTGCTCTATCATTTCAAAAACCTGTCGTCGAAGGCGGGCGCCGACCGGCCGGGGATAGTGCACCGGCTCGATAAAGATACCTCCGGTCTGCTGGTGGTGGCCAAAAAAGACGAAGTTTATTTATCCCTTCAAAAACAAATACAGGAGAAAGCTCTTAAGCGCAACTACACCGCCCTGGTGTGCGGGCACATGCCGCGGGACGAGGGGGAGATTGACCTGCCCATCGGTCGCTCGATCAAGGACCGCAAGAAAATGATTGTTACCCTTGTCAACAGCCGCGAGGCGGTGACGCGGTGGAAACTTCTGGAGCGGTTTCGTTCCTATGATCTGGTGGAGGCAAGCCTCCTGACCGGGCGGACGCACCAGATACGGGTGCATTTTGCGCACCTGGGGCACCCGGTGTTCGGCGACCCGGAGTACGGCGGCCGGGAGAAATATCAGCGCGGTCTGTTCGCCCCCGAGCGACCGCTGGGGAAGAAGCTGCTGGAACTTATCGACCGCCAGGCTCTACACGCCAAACATATTTCCTTTTCCCATCCCGTAAGTCAAAAGGACTTGTCCTTCGAGGCTCCCCTGCCGAAAGATTTCAAAGCCGTGCTGGTTTTGCTTGAGGAAGAGGGGCGATAGGTTTAAATTGTTAACAATAGTCTTCGTAGGGCGGATTTTATGTTCCGTCGGTTCCTGCCACGCCGGAGGCGTGGTGTGAACTGACGGTGTAAATAACGGTCAGGTCACAATTCGTCTTTGACGAATCAGGACCTGACCGAACTTAAGTCGAAACCATAAGGGTTTCGACCTGTAATATCTGTTCACAAAACCGTACCGGCCAAAAAAAGATTGAAAAATCGAAGTTTTTCATTATAATATTAAGATAAGAGTAATTTTCACCTCAAGGTTACTGCTTCGTATCCGTGAACCTGAAAATTTTTATGGGTGGTGTCTTATGTGTCTATGCAAATTTAAAACAATGCTGACTTTATTATCGCTTGTCTGTCTTCTTTTCGAGGGGGCGGCTCTGGCGCAGACCGGCCGCTGGGTCGAATATGACCTGGCCGGGTTCGGCACCGGCGGCGGGGTGTATGACCGGGGCGACGGCTGCCTCGCTTATACGAAGGAAAATTCGCGGTATTTCGCGATATTCGATGTCCGGGTTGGGGAATGGCTGACGGTCGATATGGGTTCCGTGCAGGCGTTCGAATTCGTCCAGACCCGTGGGGATGTCGTCATGGGCTGGTCGCAGACAATGCTGGTCGCCTACAGCTCGATAAAACAGACCTGGGACACCCTTACCTACGACGGCACGGTCCTTTACACGAGTTCCGATGAAATAAACCGAAGTTACAATTGCTCGGACAAACTGGCTTTTTTCGCCACCGATGAAAAGCTGTATGTTTTCGACACCTTTCTCGGTTACTGGCAGGATTACGCTTTTAACCTGCCGGGAAGTTTTGTCAGCGGTAAGTACTATGTTAAGGAAGATTATGTCGCTTTGGTGCTGAGCCGGAGTGAATCTTTCTCGATGCCTAAGAATGTCGTGTACAGCGCGCATACGCGGAGTTTCAACGAACTGGAATACGGCGCCCGGGTGTTCTCCCCGATAACGGACCATGGTTTTATGAGCTATACGAATACCGACGGTATGGGGGACGCTTATGTGCTGGTCGGGTATTCGGCGTTCAGCAACGAATTCGACGTGCTAAATTATGACGCTACCGATGAAGCCTGCCAGGCCGGATTTCTGCCGACGAGTGGTATTGCCGATGAATATACCTCCTACGGACTGGGATTCCGAAGGGTAGTAACGCCCTCGGTCGAGGTGACGTGTGATTTCTACGGTTATGACACCTACAACGGCAGCTGGGCCTCCCTGCCGGTCAGTTTTGACTGGACGGTGGAGAGTTATTACGGCAACAGCCATATCGGCGGTCAGTTCGCTGTTGATTTTTCAACTCTTGACGGCGGTGTGTTCAATTACTTTTTCTATTCCGGGGTTGATGGTTCGTTCAAGGTAAAATCGCCGGGAATACATTATAAAAGCACCTATTACGGTTTCAGATGCGGCGGGTCGGTTTATATGTGTTACGATACTCTGAATGCCTGGGGCTATGACCTGGTCGGTGACCGCGACAGCTATATTGCCCTTGACCTGTATAAAAGCGCCAATCTCGCTGTCGGTGAGGACTGGGGAGCGTTTACCCGTTACACACCCGGCGAGGAAGATACGATGCTGGTTTATTTTTACAACGGCAACACCAACGACTGGAAGGTCGCGGTTATGCCTTATGATTTGTCGATTTCGGAGGAAACCTCGCCGCATTATTATATGTACAACGACTGGAACACGGGGGAATTTATTTACTATTCCTCGAAAACCGATGAGATTACCAAACTGAATTTCACCCCGGAAACCTCGGTATCTTGTCATATTCAGGGCGACCTGGCCTATGCCCGCTCGGACGAACGGACTTATCTTTTCGACGGTGTTAACGAAACCATCACTTCACGGGATTTCAATTTCAACGGTAACGGGCTGGGTTTGCATTCGGGCGCTTTCTATGAATCCGACAGTAAGACTCTTTACGGCTACAGTACGGTGACGGGCAACTGGACCGAGCGGACGATAACGGAAGACCTGTGCTATTGTTTCGATACCGGTTATGTCGGATGCATATCGGTTTATTACAACGGTAACGGTTTCAATAAACAATATGCCTATAACGGTTTCGGTGACAGCTGGGTGGAAAATATCCCGGAAGGCACGCATGTGGGATTGCTGGTCGGCGAAAAAACGATACTGGTCGCGCGCTCGACCAAACTTTACGCTTTCGACCCGCAGTCCGAAATCCTTTGTTGCAGGGGGATGACCGGTAATGTCGACTGTTCCGAATCCGAGGACCCGGATATAACCGATATTGTGCGGCTGATAGATTTTCTATACTTATCCCATAATCCCCTTTGTTGTCCGGAGGAGGCGGATACGGACGGTTCCGGCGGCGACCCGGATATAACGGATATTGTGAAAATTATCGACCATCTTTATTTGAGTCACGAGCCGCTGGTTGACTGCCCGTAAGGTAAAAAGCCACCTCTAAAGAGGTGGGGTGCCCGTATGATGTCGAAACTTTATGTTACGTCAGTTCCTGCCGCGCCGAAGGCGTGGTGTGAACTGACGGTTCCTTAACATCTTTGAATATTTTTTCCATCCGGGGGTATATCTTTCAATAACGTTCGGAAACAACTTTGACGGAGGTTTTTTTATGATACCGTTCCAAAGCAGGGAAGACTTAAATCCGGTCTGCCCCCATTGCAAAAAAGAAATAAAAGTAATTCTATTTCGTGAACTAAAGGGGGACCTGGGCAAACGCTGTCTATATTTCTGCCCGGAATGCCGGGCGGTCCTGGGCGTTTCCCATCGAAAGGGATTGACTTTCGGCTGGTAGGTACGATATGGTGGGCGGCACATGTCCACATGTGCCCCGGCATCCGGCAGATGTGGACATCTGCCAGGCACAGAATCCTGTCGAAAGTCTTCGACATTTCGACCTACAAAATATAGTTGATGTTCCGTCAGTTCCTGCCGCGCTGAAGGCGTGGTGTGAACTGACGGTAAAGAAGGTGTGAGTGAATAAATATCGTTCAGGTCACACCCCCGCTTTGGCGGGGGCAGGACCTGACCGAACTTAGTGAGAGGAACGTTATTGCGAGAAGTCCGTCACAGGCGGGCGACGCGGCAATCTTACAGTCGAAACCGCAAGGGTTTCGACCTACCAAAACCTGACCAAACACGCCGATAGTTATTGTGCCGTCAGGTGACTCGCCTGTCGGTTTCTTCGTTTGAGGCAGGGTGTCAGGCGGGGTCGCCAGACACCACACTATAGCGGCTTTTTCGCGGGTGGGTTTAAATTGTTGACTTTTAATCCCCCGCTGAATAAATTGCCGCATGCCAAAAGATAAATCCACAAAAAAACTAAGTTACGCCGAAGCTGGCGTCGATATCAAAGCCGGCGACGAGGCGGTGGAGCGCATTAAGTCGCTGGCCCGCAAAACGTTCAGTAAAAACGTCCTCTCCGAAATTGGTTCCTTTGGCGGCTTTTTCAAACCCGATCTCGAGGCTTACAAAGAACCCGTTATCATCTCCTCTGCCGACGGGGTCGGTACCAAGCTGAAACTGGCTTTCATGACCGGCCGGCACAACACGGTCGGCGAGGACCTGGTCAATCACTGCATCAATGATATCCTCGTGCACGGCTCCCGGCCGCTGTTTTTCATGGATTATATCGCCACCGGCAAGCTCAAACCGCAAATCATCGCCGATATCGTCGAGGGTCTCAGCCGGGGGTGCGAAAAAGCCGGGATAGCCCTGCTCGGCGGCGAAACCGCCGAAATGCCCGATTTTTATAAGCCGGGGGAGTACGACCTGGCCGGTTTCATTATCGGTCTGGTGGACCAGAAAAAAGTAATCAACGGTACGGCTATCAAGGAAGGCGATATCTGTCTCGGTCTGACTTCCAACGGTCTGCATACCAACGGCTACAGCCTGGCGCGCAAAGCGGCTTTCGAGGTTGCCGGACACAAACCGAATGATTTTATAAAAGACTTGAACCAGACCGTCGCCGAAGCGCTGATGCTGGTTCACCGCTGTTATGCTCCAATTGTACACCCGCTCCTGGATAAATACGAAATACATGGCATGGCTCATATCACCGGCGGCGGCATTACCGGCAACCTGCGCCGGATTATCCCCGACGGTCTCTCGGCTGAAATTGATAAGGGAAGCTGGCCCGTGCCGCCGGTTTTCACCTGGCTGGAAAAAGCCGGAAACCTTGACCCGGAGGATATGTTTAATACTTTTAACATGGGTATCGGATATATAATTGTGGTAGATTCGCAGGATGCCGATAACATGGTAGAAAGTATAAAACAGGCCGGGGAAACCTCATTCCGTATCGGGGTGATAAAAACCGGGCCGGAAAAAGTCAGGTTAAAATAGTTATGAATAAAGTATTGTTGTGTGTTCTCGACGGCTTCGGTCTTCGGGAAAACGGTGCCGACAACGCCATTATTGCCGCCAGCAAGCCGACTTATGACAGATTGATGAAAAGCTGTCCTTTCACCGAGCTCCAGGCTTCCGGCGGGGCGGTGGGATTGCCCGACGGTCAGATGGGTAACAGCGAGGTGGGCCATCTCAATCTTGGCGCCGGGCGGGTGGTACCGCAGGATATTGTCCGCATCGATAAAGCCATCAAAGATGAATCCTTTTACGATAACAATGTTCTGGCAACAGCCATGAAACGGGTAGCCACGGCTTACAAGGCGGTACACCTGTTTGGGCTGGTATCCGACGGCGGTGTGCATTCCTCGTTAAACCATCTGTACGCCCTGGTCAAGATGGCTAAGATTTACGGTGTCAAGGAACTGTATCTGCACGCCTTCATGGACGGCCGCGACACGCCGCCTACTTCGGGCAGCCGATATATGCGCGAGGTCCAGCAGAAATTTTATGAAATAGGTTTGGGAAAAGTATCGACCGTGGGCGGCCGCTATTACGGCATGGACCGTGACCGGCGCTGGGAGCGGACCGACAAGGCTTACCGGGCTATTGTATACGGCGAGGGAGAGAAATTCAAGGACCCCGTCAAGGCAATCGAGGCATCCTACGCCAAAGGCGTAACCGATGAGTTTATCATCCCGGTGGTTATCGATATGAATTCACACGACGCCGGGCGACTGCGCGATTTGGACCTGGTAGTGATGTTCAATTTCCGTTCCGACCGCGCCCGGCAACTCTCCTATATGTTCTGCGGTTATGATATTAAAGGTTATATCCATCATGACAAGCCGCGGGTGGAAGTTGTCACCATGACCCAGTTCGACGTCAACATGTTCGAGGCCAAAGTGGCTTTTCATCCCATATCTTTGAAAAATATCCTGGGTGAGGTCCTGGCCAAAAACCACCTCCGGCAGTTGCGCACCGCCGAGACGGAAAAATACGCTCATGTAACTTTCTTTTTTAACGGCGGGGTGGAAGAACCGTTCGAACTCGAGGAACGGGATATGATCGCCTCACCCAAGGTCGCCACCTATGATTTGCAACCGGAGATGTCTTCGGTGCTGGTAACCGATAATGCCGTCAAGAGAATCGATTCGGGCGATTTCAATTTTGTTCTTCTGAATTACGCCAACTGCGATATGGTCGGACATACTGGTGTATTCGACGCCGCCCGGAAAGCGGTTGAAGCGGTCGATACCGGCCTGGGGCGGCTGCTCGAGGCGGTCAGGAGACAGCACGGGATCGCCGTTATTACCGCCGACCACGGCAATGCCGAAATGATGATTGACCCGGATACCGGCGGGCCCTGGACCGCCCACACTACCAATCCGGTGCCGTGTATTTTATACGACCCCGCCGGTAAGCTCGGCAAGGATATCAAATTTCGCGAAGGCGGCATTCTGGCCGATATCGCCCCCACCTTGCTGGACATATTAGGCCTGGATGTTCCGCCGGAAATGACCGGGAAATCCCTGTTGATACGCGGGTGAATAACTGAAAAGCATACTGAAAAAAATAGGTAGATTTTTCGTCCCCGCCGACGTTGAACTGCGTAAAAGACGACTGGAACTTATGGTCTGGTCGTTTTTGCTGTCGTTCGCTTTCTATCCCGAGTATTTCGGTTTCCTGGCCTGGTTTTCACTGGTACGGCCGCTGATGATTATCTCGCGTCTGAAAGGTCGCGAGGCGTTCAACGCCGCTTATTTTTTCAGTTTCTTCTTTAACGTTTTCTCGCTCTACTGGGTGGCGATGGTTACCCCGCCCGGTATTTTCGCAGCGGTGGTTATCGTTTCTTTTTATTTCACGGCGATTTTGATGGTTTTCAACCGGTTGTATCACTCCCGACCTTTGTACGGACTGGTCGCCCTGCCGTTTCTCTGGGTGGGGATGGAGTATTTCCGCACCCTGTCGCAGTTCGCCTTTCCCTGGTCGGATCTCGGCTATACTCAGGCTTATTACCCTGTCATACTGCAGATAGTTTCGCTGGTATCGGTTCACGGTCTGTCGTTTCTTGTCGTGACCGTCAATATCCTGCTGTGGCAGGTGTGCCGTAAAGAATTGTCCCCCGAGAGGCGCCTGACCTCGTTTTTTGTTTCGGTCGCGGTGGTCTTATTGCTGGTCGCTTACGGGTGGGTGGTTATGCCCAAGTATCCCGAACCGGGGGAAATTAAGCTCGCCCTGCTCCAGGGCTCGGTACCGCTCGAAGAAAAATGGAAAGACGGCAATGAGGAACACAGTTTCCGCTTGTACGACTCGCTGGTGACGGCGACAGCCGACAGCGGGGTAGCGCTTTATATCTGGCCGGAGACCTCGGTCCCTGCTTATTTGACCCACAACCATTATGCCCGCGTCAGGGTGGGCCGAATTGCCCGGCGAACCAACGCTTATCACCTGGTCGGGTCCCTGGCCGCTGAGACTTTTAACGGCAAACAGCACTATTATAACAGCTGCTTTCAATTCACTCCCGACGGTCAGATGCAGCAGCGCTATGACAAAGTCAAGCTGGTGCCCTTTTCCGAGCATGTCCCGTACCAGGACGCACTGCCGTTTTTAAACCGCGATGTCCTGACCGAATACCTGACTTTTATTAAAAAATACAACGTCCAGTGGTGGTCGGATTTCTATCCCGGCGATTCGGCCAAACTTTTTGATTTGCCCGAGGCCCGCTATGGCGTGCTGATATGCTTCGAATCGACTTTTTCCGAGTACGCCCGAGCAATGATTTTAAAAGGGGCGGATTTTATTGTCGGTATCACCAACGATACCTGGTTCGGCAACTCGGTCGGGATTTATATGCACGACCGGATTTTCCTTACCCGGGCAGTGGAAAACCGCTGCTGGATGGCCCGTGTGGCCAACAGCGGGATAACCTATATCGTCGATGATTACGGTCGTTTGCGCGGGAAACTGGGATACAACGAGGTGGCCGCCCTGAAAGGCGAAATAGGGCTTCTGAAAAACCATTCCTTTTACACCCGGTACGGCGATATTATCGGGCTGACCTCGTTCTTGATGTTGATTTCGTTATGTGTTATATTGACGGTGCTATGGATTATACGAAAAATATTTTATCGAAAAGCATCTTAGCCGTTATCTCTGTTCTGACTCTGCTGGTCGGAGCGGAGTCGTCCGCCATCGACTGGGTAACTTATACCTCGTTCAAGGAGGTCCGGCGAATTCAGCTGATTAATGATACCGTTTACCTGGCGACCTCAGGCGGACTTCTAGCCCTGGCTGATTTTAACCTGCCCGGTACCGAATACACTAACGTCAACGGCCTGGGAACGACCGACATCACCGATGTCACAGTCGATGACGACGGCCAGAAATGGGTAAGCGGCGCCGGTCGGCTTGTTAAATTCAACGGTACCAACTCCGTTCAGTTTCTTTTTCTCAACACCGAGGGGGAGACGTTCAAACTGCACTGTCTTGAGGACGATGGCAATTTCCTCTGGATCGGAACCGAACTCGGTCTGGTGTTGTTCTCGAAACTTATCGACGGCGGGCAGATTCAGGACAGCTATGGTCTGTTCGGCGACCTTAATCCTCAGCCCGATGTTTTTGATATCTATCTCGATGGGGATACCATCTGGATAGCCACTTCCTCGGGTCTGGCGGTTTCAGATAAAAGCATTCCCAGCTACCTTAAATCGCCGGCCAACTGGACGGTGTTCAGCGTTATCAATTATCCCGAACTGGGCACCGAAACGATTCGCAATATCATTTCGTTCGAGAATGAATTATACATCGGCACCGCCAAAGGTCTTTTTCGCCTGGACCGGTCGCCCTCGGACACCGCATTTGTCCCGATGAGCTTCGGGCGATACGGCGACATTACCGATTTGATTATTGAAAACGACACCTTGTTTATATATGCCGACAGCGGCCTGGCGCTTATGAAAGACGGTCTGATAACGCCGGTCACCCTCACCGGCTTGACCTCGCCACCGGTAACGGGCCTGAGAGCGGGCGCATATCACTGGGTCGGAGCCGGTAATAACGGTGTATTTCGAACGACT
>JAFGNW010000153.1 GCA_016926795.1 Candidatus Zixiibacteriota bacterium | reverse complement strand
CCGCCTCATAAATGCAACCTACAGTTTACTTGTAAATCGTCTTTAAGAAAGTTTGTGTTTGGCAGATGTCCACATCTGCCGAATGGAGGGGCACATGTGGACATGTGCCGCCCACGAAACATGTGAATATATTGAATCATGCTTAACTGAACTGATTACAGAAATAAAATATTCAACGTCAATAAAAACAAAGCAAATTGGGGAAAATAAGTTACCAGCGAGAAATTACGGAATACCTTGCCAGATTTGTGGTGAAAGACGTGTGTATAATATGTGTCATGTCATCCCAAAAAGTGAAGGTGGCTCATATGATCAAGGGAATATAATATATTTATGTCCAACACATCATTTCCTTTTTGATCATGCTCGCTTATCAAAAGCTGAATTTAATAAAATTTATAGAATTTCATTATCATCAGAGGCAAGGGAATATTTAGAGACAATACATTCAACAAAACATGAAGTGAGATGGAAGTATCTAACAAATAATTTTAATGGTTGTACGTGCGGTTCCAAAGATTTCCATTTTGAAAAGTATAGAGCTGAAAAATCTGTCGAAGTTGTTTTGAGGTGTGATAAGTGTAATGAATTATGGATGAATTGTTGGGAAGAGTTGCATCCAATTTCTCGTCTAAAGTTATTCATAAGTGATTTTAATCTAAATAAGGAAGAAATAAAAAATATTCTTGATGATGGCGAATTAAAAATAGATAATTTTTTACAGAATGAACTTTCTTTACTTCTTAGTAGTAACGAGTGGTAACTAAGGAGAAAGTATATTATTTTACGCATTGCAGCATTGCGTAATCGCACTATCCCAGATCAAAATGAAAAGTTCCGAACCGGAAAACAGATTATCATATCGAAAACTTATTAAACAAACTTTAATAACAAACCAATTTATTAAAGGAAAAGCCGTTTTCCTTTAATAAGAAAATATATCCTGTTATTATTCAACAACATAATATTTTGTGGAAATACTAAAAAAGTCACTCGTAGAACATGCTCAGGGTGACTTTATATCTCTTTAGGTGTCCTGGTCGCTTACTTGTGGATCGTCTTCAGGAAGTCCTCGACTTCGGGGATGCCGCCCTGGAATATCAAATAACCGTTGTACGGCTCGCGTCTGGTGATATCACCGCAGGTAGGGGTGAGCATCAGCCGCTTGACTTCGTCAAGGTCGTCGGTCTGACCCAGCGCCCAGCCCAGCTTGATGTAGGCGACTTCGGGCAGCATGTTCTCCGCCGGGATGATGCCTTTCGACATTAAATCCCGCCCGGTGTCATAGACGAACATATGCACATACCCCCACAGGGTCTGCACCGTCATATAAATCGCCACGCCTTTTTTGGTGGCGCGCTCGATAGCCGGGTAGAGGGGTTTGTTGACATGTCCGAGGCCGGTGCCGGCGATGACAATCCCCCGGTAGCCGTTGTCCACCAGCGAATCAATTATATCCGGCTGCATGTTGGGATAGTAATAAACAATCGACACTTTTTCCTCGAAATAGGGCATTATCTTGACATGGCGGTCTTTGCGACGGCGGTGGTAATTGGTTTTGATAGGGGTAATTTTGTCGCGGTCCACCATGGCTATCGGGATTTCTCCGATCGTGCGGAAGGTCGAACGATACGACGAGTGCATCTTGCGCACCCGGGTGCCCTGGTGCAGCAGGCTGTATTCATCCGAGGTCGGGCCGAACATGCACACCATCACCTCGGCGATATCCGACTCGGCCGCCGTTTTGGTGGCGTGGATGAGGTTGAGAGCGGCGTCGGAGGACGGCCGGTCCGAAGAACGCTGCGAGCCAACCAGCACGATCGGAATCGGGGCGTCCTGCACCATGAACGACAGCGCCGCGGCGGTATGGTGCATGGTGTCCGTGCCGTGCCCGATAACGATACCGTCGATACCCTTCTCGATTTCCTTGCCGATGGACACGGCCAGTTTCTTGTACTGTTCCGGGCCCATGTTCTCGCTGAAGACGGCAAAGAGCTTTTCGGTGGTCAGGTTGCAGATGTCGGCCAGTTCCGGCACCGCACCGTAAAGTTCGCCGGGGGAGAAAGCCGGGATAACGGCGCCCGTACGGTAGTCCAGTCGCGAGGCGATGGTGCCGCCGGTGCCCAGCAGTTTGACGCTCGGTTTGTTTTCCGAAACGGGAAATTCTTTTTCCGGGATTTTGTAATGAGCCTCTTTGTAGCCGGCTTCTTTCATATCCAAAATGGTATCGGTGGCGATACCAATATTGTAGCCGGTTGCAAGTTTTAATACCAGGTGCCGGTCATCATCGTTTTCCGAACGTGGCAGCAGGATACCCTCAAAATCGCCTCTGGTGGTTTTGATTTGCGCCTGCCCCCAGACCCGGACGTTATACTTTTTCAGGGTCGCCAGCGCCTCACCCTTGTAGCCTTTAAACAGGTCAGTCATTATCCAGCTCCTTTTCAACAAGGGTTTTCAACTCGTAGAG
Source organism: Candidatus Zixiibacteriota bacterium (assembly GCA_016926795.1). Classification (GTDB taxonomy): domain Bacteria; phylum Zixibacteria; class MSB-5A5; order GN15; family FEB-12; genus JAFGNW01. The sequence continues at coordinate 4,866 of JAFGNW010000153.1, read as the reverse complement.
GGGTAAATTACCGATGGCTAATTTACGAAGGTTACCCATAATCCAGTCGAGCGCCGCGTTGGGGTGAGCGGAAGTATTTATCTGCCTGAACTTTTCCTTCAGCACCGGCAGGTAGGAAAGGATCTCGTCTTTTGTATGCGGCTTGTAATCGATCGTCGTTAGTACCGAATCGAATTCCATATTGGGGTGGTCGTAAATGACCGGTAGCATGTTTTTGGCGATTTCCCGGTTGAGCTTTTTCTCTTTTATGAATTTGAACATTCCATAGAGTTTGTTGTAAGTGAATCCCATCGCCGGTAGGCGCTTGCCTTCGATATTTTTCACCGTATGCCCGAAAAAGGTGCTGACGTATTTATGGCTCAGACCGCTCACCCCGACGATTTTCTCAATCATGGGAATAAGGTTGTTTCTCAGAAGGTACGGGTAACTATCCTCGGGGACCTGCCAGTTCTTAAGTTGCTCGAATCGCTCGAATATTTCCGGGGGAACGTTCTCCCGCTGACGGTCGATCATCTCCTGGCCGATAGAAAGCGGCGCCGAGTCCGTGTCGGGGTACATCCGGTCCGGCCCGGGCAGCACCCGTTCAAAGATAGTCGTCCCGTCGGGCAGAGACTTACGGGTTTCGTTGGGGATGCCCTCGAAAGCCATCCGGCAGCGTTCCTCGATAGTCTCTAAAGCCGTAGCGACATCTTCCGCCGGCCCCCAGAAAAGTATCTGGACATCGTCCTCGTCGGCCTTCAATACTTTCTTTATTTTTTCAAAATTTATCCCCGGCTTATTTTGCTCGGAATACAGCATATTGGGCTGGTCGAGACAGGCGATTACTTTAAGCCGACCGCTGATTTCATCGGCGAAGGTCTGTCCCAGCTGGGTGAAAAACGAAAGAATACCGGCCATCCGGGGCAGGTTTACGGCTACCAGCTTGCGGTTCTGCGCGAAAGCGTCGGCCAGCGGCTGATAGGAAGTAGGGAAGGAGTCGAACTCCAGTTCCTTGTGAGTAATTTTCCAGTCCGGAGGTTTTTTTATTCGGTCGTTGAGAATCTTTTTGATTTCCAGCAGGGCTTTCTGGCGAAAAGCCTCGTTGTGGGTCAGTTCGGGAATCCAGCTGATATGCGATACACCTTTGATTTCCACCCTGGTACCGCCGGTGATACTGACGTTGACATCTTCGCGGGCAGCCCCGATGCCGGTGCGGACATGGCCGGAACTCCGCGCCAGGAACCTCAGGTAATGCCCGGCCTCGGCGGCCTCGTTCGGGGTTTTCATATCCGGGTAGGTGACCGTCTCGATAAGCGGCATCCCCAGTCGGTCGGTGGTGTAAACGCGCCAGTGCCCGACGTCCGAAACCTCGCGGCAGGCATCCTCCTCAATACTCAACTGAATAATCCGCACCTTTTTGTTTTTCAGGGGAATCTCCCCCTCGATGCCGACAATGGCCGTGCGTTGGAACCCGGTCGGGATGGAGCCGTCGAGATACTGCTTGCGGGTGATGTGCAGTTCGCCGACAATGTTGGTTTTCAGAAGCAGGGCGATTTCGATGGCAATATTCAAAGCTTCCCGGTTTATAGGAAACGGCGGGGTATCGTCGATTTCATAAGTGCAGGCGGTTTGGTTCTTGATGCGGTAGATGATGTTCTTGCGGGTTTTGCGCTCCATCAAAGCCGTGCCGTCATATTCTCCCATCTCGCTTAAGGTCGGCCGCATATGGCGGATTACCTCGGCGTCGAAATCGTCGCCGTCCTGGTAAATTCCCGCCGGGCAGCGGCAAAACAGTTTTTCCGCGGTCATAAGCTGTTGGTGGATTTCCAGACCGCATTTGAAACCGAGTTCGGCATAGGTTTTTTCCTCAGCTTCTTTGCGGGGGACATAACCGACTAACTTTTTAGTCTGTTCGTAATATTCGGTCGGGTCAAAGACGTCTTTCATGAATATATCATATAGCTATGTAAATCAGCCATTCCTTTCAAATCGTTTCAAAATCTCGGTCAAAAGTAAGCGATAGCGGTTGGTTTTTCAAGTGATTTTAGCTGATTTTATCTACAATTTAGGATAATAATAGGTCCGGTTCTGACTAAGTCCTTGATATTTACCCGGGCGTATATTAAACTTTTTAAAAATAACGGAAAAATTAAATTCGGGAGGTCAGTATGCGTTTTTTAAAGTCGCTTTTAGTTATTTTTACGCTGGTCGGTTCAGCTCCTGTGCTTCTGGCGGTAACCGGGGATACCGTCTCTTCAATCCCCTGCCCTTATAATTACCCTCAGGGGCTGTCGTTCGACGGTGAATATCTCTGGAACGTGGACCGCAAGACGGACATGATTTATAAAATCGACCCGGCTGACGGCAAACTTCTGGATTCCCTCAAAGCGCCGGGATACAATCCGCGGGGGCTGGCCTGGGACGGTCAGAAACTGTGGCTTGTCGATGCCGAGGAAAACCTGATTTTCGGCATCAACCCTAAAACCCGGATAACGGAAAATACCATTTATTGCCCGGTTTCTAAACCGTACGGATTGACTTTCGACGGTACCTACCTCTGGGTGGCTGATGACGGTGGCGATGAGCTGCACCGGATTGACCGGGCCGACGGCACCACCATTAAATCACTCAAGGCTCCAACCTCGCATCCCTGGGGGCTGGCTTTCGATGGAACCTATCTCTGGGTGTCCGACCGTTACAGCGACAAAATTTACCAGATGACGGTTGACGGAACAGTGATAAACTTTTTTGATTCCCCCGGTAAACATACCTGTGACCTGGCCTGGGACGGCAAATTCCTCTGGAACGCCGATTATCAGTCAGACCGGATTTTCAAAATAAAAATCCGCGATGTTGGACTCTTTTCCCACGGGGAGGAAAGGCGCCAGAATTTGAATTTTATCTTCGAGGCCCGCAATTTCGGCCCGGACAGCGTCAAGACGCTGGATATTTACCTGGCCGTGCCGGTCAATATGAACAACCAGGAACTGCTCGGCGAACCGCAGTTCACTCCCGCCCCGACCGAAATAATCACCGATCGCTGGGGTCAGAAAGTGGCGCACTATCGGTTTACTGACTTGCCGGCTTCCGAAACCCGGGAGGTTTCGATGACAGTGGATGCAGTTCTCTACCAGACCAATTATTTCATCTTTCCCGACAAAGTCGGAACCCTGGCCGATATTCCCAAAGATACACTCGATAAATATCTGGTGGACGACAGCAAGTATTCGATGTCCGACCCGATTATTCAGGACGGCGTGAAAAAAGCCGTCGGCGACGAAAAGAACGCCTTCTGGATTGCCCGCAAGATTTTCAACTATGTCATCAACCAGGTGGAATATGAACTCGCCGGGGGATGGAATCTGGCCCCGACCGTCCTTGACCGGGGTACCGGTTCCTGCTCTGAATACAGTTTCGTTTATATCTCCATGTGCCGGGCGGCGGGACTTCCGGCCCGCTATGTCGGTGCGGTGACGGTGCGCGGTGACGACGCCTCCGCCGACGATGTCTTCCATCGCTGGGTCGAAGTATATTTGCCGGGTTACGGCTGGATAACGGTCGACCCCTCGGGTGGTGATTCCGAATGGCCGTCCGGTCAGGCTAAATATTTCGGATGCCTCGACAATCGTTACCTGATTACTACCTCCGGGGGCGGCGGGTCCGAATATCTGGAATGGGGTTATAACGCCAACGCCCGGTGGACCTCGAAAGGCCGCTGCAAACTGGTCGTTGAATATTACGGTGAATGGTCACCGCTTGAAAAAGAATCAGAGTGATTTCAATATAAAAAAACCGCTCCGGGTTTGGTGGGGCGGTTTTTTTATAGTAAGTTAATTATTATCAGTAATTATGGGTTCCGACAACGACCTCTTTACCGAAATTCTCTTTAACCAGCGTTTTTATCTTATCGAAATCAAGCGGGCACTGACCCGTTTTTTTGGCCTTGACTACACAGGTGCCGAGATGGATTATATCGTACTCCCGGCCGATGGATTTGGCGATTTCTTCCATCAGCGTAATTTTGGGCATAATCAATCCCGGACAGTCGCCGCAGTTACCCAGCGCTACCAGCTCGATTTCGTCGTCATAACGGGCGAACTCGCCGTCTTTCACGCTTACGGCTTTAAGGCATTTTTCGCAGGCAATACACAACTGGTCCTGGATGCGTTTACAACCGACAATAGCTATCTTGGGCAATTTGACCTCCTCGTATTTAAAACTTTAAGACTGCCGTTAAGATAAGAATTTAACGAAAAGATGACAAGTTTATCGATAAAAAAATGAGTAGTTTTACGGTTTTGGATAAAAAAGTTTTTTTGTGTATATTGTATTTAGCGGAGAGGAATTCAATCCCTTTACGAGGAGAGATTATATGAAAACTTTTATGTTGATGACCAAACTGACACCGGAGGTGTCGGCACGGGTCAAGGACCGGGCCAAAATAGGCCGGGCCTGGCTGGACGAAGTCAGGGAGAAATGCCCCAACGTTAAGTTTATTGCCCATTATGCCCTGCTGGGTTCTTTCGACTTTGTTGACATTTATGAGGCTCCCGATGAGGAGACGGCGGCCAAAGTTTCGATGATTTCCATGGCCAACGGCGCTTTCCAGGCTGAAAGCTGGGCGGCCATCCCCTACAAACGGTTTCTGGAGTTAACCGAGGAAATTTAACCCCGCCTTTTTTCTTAATTTATAGAATAATAGGTGAACCCCGTGAGTATTATTAAAAACTACAAAGTATAAATTTCTGAGGTTTTAACAGGAGAAGAAAAGATGCAGGCTTTGAGTTATCGCTGTCCCAAATGCGGCAACAACACCTATGAACTGGGTGAAATCCGCGCCGCCGGTGGGTTCTGGAGCAAGATTTTCGATGTCCAGGGCAGGAAATT
>JAFGNW010000152.1 GCA_016926795.1 Candidatus Zixiibacteriota bacterium | reverse complement strand
CCGACCCGGACGATGTGGATGCGTGTCATGGGCGCGAACTTCGTCAGTATTATGCCACAAGTCGTGGCTGCCTGGTGCGAAGAACAGGGACATGATGTCACCTTAGTTACCTATACGGGTCGGGAAAATCTCGTCAGGGAACTGCCGGGGAAAGTGGATTTTGTTTTTATCAGCGCTTTTACTGAAGCGGCTTTGTTGTCGTATGCCCTTAGTAACCTGTTTCGTTCACGAGGGGCGATTACCGCCCTTGGCGGACCCCATGCCCGCTGTTATCCTCAAGACGCTCAAAAATACTTCGACTACGTGCTGGGGTTCACGGATGAAAATCTGATCCTGGAAGTTCTGCAGGATTGCGCCCGTCACAGGCCCGTCGGGCTGGATCTTTCGGCTGAACATCATCCGGTCCAGCTGCCCGGTGTGAGTAAGCGCTGGAAATTCATTAAGCAGTCCCTGAACAAGGCGCCTTTTATTAAGATAGTGCCGCTTTTGAGCAGCCTGGGTTGTCCCTATTCCTGTGACTTTTGTATCGACTCGAAGGTGCCCTATCAGCCGTTAGATGTCGAAGAGATGAAGCAGGATTTGAGTTTTCTTCTCAGTAAATTGAAACACCCGCGGGTGGCCTGGCACGACCCTAATTTCGGCGTCCGCTTCGACCGGTGTATGGACGCTATAGAGGAAGTGGTGCCATCGGGTAAAATCGACTTCATCGCCGAATCCACCCTGTCGCTGCTTTCGGAACCTCGAGTGAAGCGGCTGAAGCGTAACAGCTTCAAAGCCTTGCTGCCGGGCATAGAATCATGGTTTGAACTGGGTAATAAGTCGAGGACCGGTAAGATGATTGGAATGGATAAGGTCAGAACGGTTTCTGAACAGGTCAATATGATTCTGCGCTATATCCCTTACGTGCAGACCAATCATATTTTCGGACTCGACGGTGACGAGGGTCCGGAACCGTTCGAACTTACCAAGAAATTCCTGGACCTCAGTCCGGGAGCTTTCCCGGCCTATTCGATGTTATCGGCGTTCGGACAGGCGGCGCCGCTGAACCTGGAATTCCAGAAAGCCGGCAGAGTTCTACCCTTTCCTTTTCACTTTCTCAGCAACATCCAGATGAATATCAAACCGAAAAATTATTCATGGCTGGAGTTCTATGATCACCTCATCGACGTAACGAAGTACTCCTATTCCCCCCACCTGATACTTAGACGATTTCTGGCCAACGGAGAAACAATTCCCCGGTGGCTGAACGTCGTTCGCGGGCTGTCGTCGGAACGTTTCGGTCGTGTCGCTTACTTCACTGAAATACGGCAAATGCTGCTCACTGACCGATCGTTACAGAGTTTCTTCGAACAGGAGACCATGGAGATTCCTCAATACTTTGTAGAAAAAATCCGCAGGGATCTGGGTGATTTTTGGGATTGGTTGCCGGAAGGAGCAATACACCACGACCCTAACGCCTATCTCTTATCACAACAAAAAGCATGTATTTCCTGCAGTGTTCCGAGAACCAGCGTTATTTGACAATAGACACTTCACGAGTTGAAAAACCGTATCATTAACTGAAAAATATAAAAGGAATTCGGCTGCTAGCCGAACCCCTCAGAAACCCTCTCCGCGCCTAAATTGACGCAGATTTCATAAATTGCCGTCAGTACGTCTTACGGTAGCCGTTGCCACCGCTGCGGTTGCCGCTCTGGGGACGCGGTTTCGCTTCGTTGACGTTCAACGCGCGCCCATCCAGCTCCTGGCCGTTAAGGCCGCTGATAGCCGCAATCGCCTCGCCCTTGGTCGCCATCTCCACGAACGCAAAGCCTCTCGGCTCTCCGCTGTATTTGTCGGTGATAATGTTGACGGTTGATACCTCACCATAAGCCGTGAAAGCCTGGCGTAACTGATCTTCTGTCGTATCGAAAGATACGTTTCCAATGTAGATATTCATTCTACACTCCGTTTTTTCTATCCCGGAGAATACTGCGATTAAAAGAAACCCGATTCCTCAGGATAAATGATATTTGCGCAATATTGCGCATCAATTCGAGATTTAGCTTTAGCGGAGAGTTGTAGATTAAGACAAGACTACGATAAAAGTCGAACTCAAATTAACATTAATAATAAATTATACACTATTCTTCTACAAAAACCTACGATTATTTTTTAAAGACGAAATATATTATTTGATTGCCTCTCATTTCTTTGTGCGTCAGCGCAATAGGCTGTAATGCAAAGGCTTATGTAAACATGGACCCAAGAATCCTACCTCTTCCGCTTTATTATATAATATGCTGTACCACATAATGTTAGGATATAGGTTCGAAGTTTTCCGCCTCGATTCCTAACACAACGAAACATAAAAATAAAAAGCCCGATACCATCTATCAATAAGCGATTTGACTTTAGCTTTATTTTCTATATCAAGAGACCTTACCCACAGAAACCGACCCTTCAGTTTGACAGATTCCTTTTCGTCAGCAAGAATCTTTAACCGATATTGTCTTCCCAGGTATAGATGTGTTTCTCCCGAAACATATTTGCGCTTTGTAGGCAATGGTTGGAACTTTTCGAAATACTTTAACTACCGGATTATCCAAGCAGCCTTTTTCTTTACTCTATACTTTACATCTTCGATTGAATTTCCGTACGGGGCACGTACAGTCAGGGTCATATCTGGATGAACACTTATTGTTAGTTGAGTTGTTTAATTCTACCTCCTCCGCTTTAGAATCAGTAGGAGCGAAGCGACTTACTGATTCGCCTGTCCTGAACATCGTTCAGGGTAACCCTGAGCAAAGCGAAGGGTTGATTCATCTGGACTAGATACTTTGCAATTCAATTAAGTGAGTTTTCTATGAAATATTAAAGTTCGATAGGTATCCCAGATTCCCTGCCAGATTTATCTGGACCGGTAATCGTAAATCTTCGATGTAAATTTTATTGGCATGTAGGACTTAACTTTCCCATCTCCGGCCATATTGCAGAATCATTTCCATGAAAAAAGTGGGGAATTTTTATAAGTTGAATTTTAATCGGGTTCGATATATCCTGTTGACAGATACTGGTTTTTATGTTTGGGGAGTCGTTATGACTTTCGACAATGTATACGAAGATGCGCGGCGGGCGGCGGCTTACGCAAAACTGGAATTTCCCGGAACCTATTATCTGGCCTACCGGGACCTGCCGCAAATTATAACCGAATATGTGCGGGGAAGGAAAGCATTGGACTTCGGCTGCGGGACCGGTCGGTCCTGCCGCTTTCTGAAAAAGCTCGGTTTCGACGCGGTCGGTATTGATATCTCCGGGGATATGCTGAAACTGGCGAGAGCACAGGATAGTGAAGGTGAATATTATCTTGTCAGAGACGGTGACCTCACCCGGTTCGATAGTGAAGTGTTCGACCTGGTGCTATCAGCCTTTACTTTCGATAATATCCCCACCGTTGCCGGGAAGATGAGAAATTTCCTTGAAATCAAAAGGCTTCTCAAACCGGACGGTAAAATGGTCAACCTGGTATCTTCACCGGATATTTATTTACACGAATGGGCTTCGTTCACGACGAAAGATTTTCCCGAAAACAGAAAGGCTATAAGCGGTGACCGCGTTAGGATAATCATGACCGATGTCGAGGATCGGCGACCGGTGGAAGATGTTGTCTGGTCGGACGAAGCTTACCGTGAAAATTATAAAGAAGCGGGCTTGAAAATCGAAAAAGTATATAAACCCCTGGCCCGGGACGGTGAGTCCTTTAAATGGGTGAACGAAACCCAAATAGCTCCCTGGGTGATTTACCTGCTCGGCAAGTGAATGGGTCGCAGGAAGAAATAATTAATCTATGGACAGCGCTTAAGATTAGCATAAAGTAGATTTATTTTGGAAGAAATGAAAAAAGCGGCCAGACATTGGTGTCTGTATATTCTCAGATGTCGCGACGGGTCCTTTTATACCGGCGTAACCGTCGATTTAAAAAAGCGATTGGAGAAACACAACGCCGGCAGGGGAGCCAAATATACCCGGGGCCGACGGCCTTTAAAACTGGTTTATATTGAATCAGCGCCTACCGAGCGAACAGCCCGGTGCCGGGAAAGAGAGATAAAAAGCTGGCGTCGAAAAAAGAAAGCAGCGCTAATCAACGGCTTTACCCCGAAGAGCACTTTTTGAACGATTCTCATTTATTATACATATACGAAATAAAACCGATAAGTAATGATAAAGGGTGTATTTACAACAACTCAGGTGGGGCGGACCGTCTTCTATAATCCTATTTGATTGACAAATAACAGCTTGTGATTACCGAACGTTATCTTTTTCGAGCGGATAACACCAAAAATCAGTACAAGAGCTTCCCGGTCTTGCAGGTGGCAATACTATATTGATTTTATGTTGTTTTGTTATATTGACTTACGATTTTTTATAGAAATTTGTTAAAAAAACCTTGATATTTTCCGAAAATATTATATGTATATGCAACAAATTATGAGCTTACTGCGTATAAGCGATAACCTGAAGAAAAGAGACAGTCGATGGAAAAAAAACGGGATATGATTGAAGGGATCGGTCGAGTCTGGCTGTTATTAAGGAGATTCGGGCGAAAGAAAATATCCGAACTCGATACCGGGCTGACTTTTGATCAGATGCTGGTTCTCTTTACCCTGTATAATAACGAAGGAATGAAAATCGGGGATATTGCCGATTTGACCGATCGGGACAGGACCACAACCTCAAGAATGATAAGCGGCTTGGAAAAGAAAAATCTGATTCTAAGAGTACCCGGCCATGATGATAACCGGCAAAAACTGATTTATCTGACCCGATCGGCAAAAGATCTCCTGGAAGGGTTGGAGCCTTTAAAAAAAGAGTTTGAGCGGACAATGTTTAAGGGAATTAAAAAGGCCGATATGGATAAAGTGGCTAAAATGCTTAATAAAGTAGCCGATAATCTGGAGTAATATATTTTTTTGGTATAAAATGTGCAGATGCATATAATGCAGGTGCATTTAATAAAATGAAATAATTCTGAAAGGGAAAAAATGAGACCAATTACAATCTGTTCAATCCTGCTGACGCTGTCGGCTCTGTTCCTGTCCGGTTGCGGTTCATCGGACGGCAACGCTAAGAATATGGAACAAATATACCTCGAAGAAGGTGTTCCGGTAAAAGTAAAACCCGTACAATTTACTTCGTTCTCCAAACAAAACGAGAATAACGCCGAGCTTACCGGACTTGTGGAATCCTCGGCTTTTGCGGCGATATCCGACAAAATTGATAAGATTTTATATGAGGTGGGGGATTTTGTGAAGAAGGACGATATCGTGCTTACTTTCCCGACCGACAACCCCGCCGCTAAGTATTACCAGGCCAAGGTTTCTTATGAAAACGCCCTGGCCTTGTTCGAGCGGATGAAAAGTTATTTCGAGACCGGGGGGCTGTCACAACAGAATTTCGATAATGCCCGGACCCAATACGAGGTTGCCAAAGCCGATTGGGACGCTGTCCAGCAGTCGGTTCTGGTTCGGGCTCCAATCAGCGGTACGGTAACGAAAATCAACGTTCGCGAATCGGATAATGTAAACAAAGACGACGAACTTTTCACCGTATCGCGTACAGACAAGATGAAGACCAAAATCTGGATAACCGAAAAGCAAATTTGTGATTTCAGGGTAAATCAGCCGGCCACGGCTGAATGGAACGGTACGATTATAGAAGGCCGGGTAGCCCAGGTGGATATGTCTTTGAACAAAGAGCGCCAGGCATTCGGGGTGGTGCTGGAATTCGACAATCCCGGCAATCGCATTCGCTGCGGCGTGACCGCCCGGGTGAAAGTGGATACCTATTCCAAAGCGGAAACCGTCGTCGTGGAACGAAAAAACGTTCTCAGGGAAAACCAACGCTTTTATGTGTATGTGGCGGTCAGCGATGTCTGTGAAAGGCATGATGTCACCCTGGGTGAAAGTAACGGCACCGAGGTGGAAATTACCGCGGGCTTACGACCCGGCGATGCCCTTATCGTCGAGGGCCAGTTACACCTCGTACCGGGGAGCAAAATTCGGGTGATGGACGATGAGGATAAACTCGTCACGGAAAACAATTGAACGCCCCTGGATAAGGATAAGATATGTTTGACAAGAAAATTGTGAATGCAAGAAAAAAGGGGAATAGATAAGATGTTCCTTTCCGATTTATCAATCAAACGGCCCATCATGATGAGCATGTTCCTGATTGTCTTCCTGCTGTTCGGAGCGCTGGCTTTCCTCAATATGCCTCTGGATTTAATGCCTAAAATTGATGTTCCCTATGTAGCTGTACAAACCGTCTATTCCGGAGCCGGGCCGAAGGAAATCGAAACGCAGATAACTAAAAAGTTAGAGGATGCGGTATCCTCGGTAAGTAAAATCGACCAGTTGACTTCCTATTCGATGGAGGGTATTTCTATTGTCATCATCAAGTTCGAGATGGATAAAGACGTTGATATCGCCAACCAGGAAGTCAAAGACAAGGTCGATGCCATTATCAGCGAGTTGCCCGATGACGCCGAACTGCCCACCATTGAAAAAGTAAACCTCCAGGAATTTCCCATTATCGATATAGTCCTGACCGGTGATATGCCCGTCACTGAACTATGGGATATCGCCGACAAGCAATTGAAAGACCGCTTTTCACAGGTCGAGGGAGTGGCCCGGGCTGAAGTTACCGGGGGACAGGAGCGCGAGATTCGGGTTGTTCTTAACGACCGGGCGGTTTTTCAGAACGATATCTCCCTGACTCAGTTATCGCAGATTCTCGGGGTTCACAACCTCGATATGCCCGGAGGTCATTTTGAGAGTAAGAGCCAGGAATACACGGTTCGTATGACGGGAGAGTTCCAGAGTGTTGACGAAGTAGCCGACCTCGAGATTCCCACCGCCTACGGCAACAAACGCCTGAAAGATATAGCCACTGTCGTTGACGCCGGGGTCGAGGTTCGCGAAAGAACTTCGTTTTTCAATAATGTCAGCAAGATAGGTAATCCCGACGTGGTGCTCCTCAGTATTATCAAAACCTCGGAGGGTAATACGGTTGATATTTCCAAGGGAATTTATAAGATTCTCCCGGAAATCGAGCAGAATCTTCCGGCGGGATGTAACCTCGAGGTCGTGACTGACAAGTCCACTTTTATCGATGATACGGTCGATGATACCATTACCAATATCATCCTGGGTATTTTGCTGACCGGGCTGGTACTTTTCATATTCCTTCATGATATCCGGTCAACTATAATAGTCGCGCTGGCCATGCCGATGTCGATTCTCTCGGCCTTTTTGTTGATGAATATGATGGACTTCACCAAAAACGTGGTGAGCCTGATGGGCCTGTCGACGGCGGTAGGGATTCTGGTCACCAACTCGGTGATTGTGCTCGAGAACATTTTCCGGCACAAGCAAATGGGAAAAAACCGTAAAGAGGCCGCGGCGGTCGGCACCTCGGAGGTCGTTGTAGCCGTGCTGGCCTCGACCGCCACCAATATTGCGGTGTTTTTACCCATAGCCAACATGTCGGGGATTCTCGGGCAGATATTCGAATCTTTCGCTCTGACCGTGACTTTCGCTACCATCTTTTCTTTGTTGATATCGTTCACGTTGACCCCGTTGCTGGCCTCGCTCATTCTACCGGAGAACGGACACAGCCAAAAGAACGGGAAAAAACGCAACCGTATCGCCGAATGGTATAACAAGATGAATGCGAAAATGGAAAAAGGATACCAGAATCAACTGGCGAAAATCCTTAAAAACAAGAAACGTTCAACCGCGGTTATTGCCGTAAGCGTGGCTTTTCTGATATTCACCTTATTGTTTGCCGGTAATATCGGATTTGAATTCACCCCCAACATGGATGAAGGGGATATCCAGATTGAAGCGGAACTTCCGATTGGTTACAATCTCGGCCAGACCGCCGCGGCGATGCAAATGATAGAGGACCGTTTAAAAAAAGAACCGGCCGTTAAAACAATCCTGACCCAATTGGGAACGATAAGCAGGATTAATACGGGCACCAATATGGCACTCTTGAAAATCAAACTGGTCGATATCGGGGACCGGGAACTGACTACACCGGAAATGGCCAACCGGTTTATCAGTGAGCTTTCTGATATTCCGAATATGCAACTTCGCGTATCCGCCGTTTCATCGATGAGTATGGGCTCGCAGGCTCCGGTCAGCTTCTTTCTCAAGGGGCAGGATATAGACCAACTGGAAATATATAAAGAAGAAATTTTAGCGCGGATTAAAGATGTCCCTGGTCTTATCAATCTCAACACCAGTTCCCGTTCGGGTAAGCCGGAGATAAGTATAATACCGGACCGCCGTAAAATCGCCGACGCCGGACTGACCGTCTACGATATCGCTATGCAGATACGGGGGGCGCTGACCGGCCTGGTTGCCACGCAGTATCGCGATGAGGGGGAGGAATACGATGTCCGGGTGATGGTGGATGATGCTTCTTTGGATACTCCTGAGGAAGTTGCCAACCTGACCGTAGTCGGTACGAAAGGCAAATATACTCTCTCTCAACTTGCTGATATCGAGTTTTCCGAAGGAGTGAATAAAATCCTGCATATCGACAAGTACAAGGCCATAGAATTTTCCGGTTATACCTCAGCCGGAGTGCCGCTGGGTAATGTCACTTCGGAAATCGACCGCCGCCTTGAGGATATGGTGCTTAAGCCGGGTTATAAAACCGACTGGGGCAGTATGGCCGAACTTATGAATGAAGCCATCGTGGATATGCTCACGGCGTTGATTCTGGCCATCGTCTTAACCTATATGCTCCTGGCTGCCATCCTTGAAGATCTGAAACAACCGCTATTGGTGCTGGGAACCTTCCCCCTGGCCTTGATTGGCGTTATCGGGGCGATGGTAATAACCGGCACAACCATGAATATTCTGGCCATGATGGCTATCGTGATGCTTTTGGGCATTGTGGTGAACACCGCTATTCTCATATTGGATTATGCCAATGTCCTCACTAGGGATAAGGGCATGTCGGTACGTGAGGCTCTGCTGGAAGCCTGTCCGGTCAAACTACGGCCGATTATCATGGCCGCGGTGGCCATCATCCTCGGGATGTTGCCGATGGCTCTGGGGATGGGAGCGTCCGGGCGGGAGTTCCGTCAACCGATGGGGATTGTCACAATCGGCGGCCTGGTGGTATCAACCGCTCTAACCCTGTATGTTATCCCGGCCCTGTTCAACATGGTGTCAAAATCAAAAAAACCGGCCGCCGCCGACCAAATTAGCCGTGAGGTATAGAAAATGGAAAAGATATTACTGCTTTCGATAAATTTACTCTTGTTCTCGGCTCTGCCGCTGGGAGCGGTGGAACTCGACCTGGCACAGTTTCTCGACCTGGTCGAGAAAAACAGCAAGGATTTGAAACTGGCCGGTCAGGAGTTGAAATACGCCGCCGCCAATAAAAAAGAGGCGCTGTCCGGGGCGCTGCCGCACGTCACCGCCGGAGCCGGCTGTAATCGTAATCTTTCGGATATGTACATGTATATGGATATGGGGGCCCTGTCCGGAGACGAAGAAGCCGGCACGACCAAATTTCCCATCACCCGCAATAACGAGTACAGCGCCAACGTCGTGCTCAGCCAGACGCTTTTCAACGGTGCGGTGTACAGCGCCGTCAAGGCCGCCAAACAGTACCAGAAACTATCCGAATTTGTGTACGATGCATCTTACCTTGAAATCATGACGTTCAGCAAAAAAGCCTACCACCAGGCGCTGCTTTTGAAAATCGTCTGGGAGGTCTCACAGGCGTCCGAGCGGAACGCGTACGATAACTATATCGATGTTAAAAAGGCTTTTGAAACCGGGTTGGCCTCGGAGTTTGACCTTTTACAGGCCGAGGTGCGCTATAAGGATATAATACCGCAGACCACGGCTGCAGAAAGGAATTACAACATCGCCCTAATCAATTTGAAAAACCTGGCCGGTCTGTTTATGGATGAGGAGCTCATTCTAAACGGCAGTCTTGACCGGTATCCTGAATTGCCCCCTCAGACGACTATGGAAACGATACTTCGAAACCGTCCTGATTTCAACGCCCTTCAATGGGAGGAGAAGCTCCGTGCGACGGGCGTCAGCGCCGAAAGAGCCGCCTACCTGCCGACCCTGACGGGTAGTTTGTCCTTTGTCTTTTCATCGCAGTCCGACGAATGGCGTTTCGATGAAAAGAACGACTGCTGGATAGTCGGTTTGAACCTGTCGGTTCCCATTTTCACCGGCGGGGCCACGAAAGCCAAAGTGCAGAAGGCCAAAATCGAGCTGGACAAGACCCGGCTGACAATCGACCGCACCCGGGAAAATATCGAGTTGGAAACCGTGAGCGTGCGGCTGCGGCTCGAGGAGGCTTACAAACGCATAAGTTCGGCCGAAGCGACTCTGAAAACGGCTCGGAAAGCGTTCAGCATTGCCGAAGCTACTTCTCCCGAACTGACTACGCAACTGGAGTTGAAAGACAGCCGGGTGGTGCTCGACCAGGCGACGACCGGTTATTACGCTGCCGTATATGAGTACCTCGACGCTATCTTTGACTGGGAACGCTGTGTCGGTAAAGTAACTAAAGAAAGCGGTTTTTGATTATGCCGGATTTGACAGTTTGATTGTATAATAATTAAGGCGGCCTGAAAAATAAACGAAGGTATATTGATTTGAAAAGACAAATTCTGTTAACAGGTGTGCTGACCGTACTGATGGTCACTTCGGTTTTGTTCGTTCGGAATATACATTCGCAGGATTCTATTCTTCAGCAAATCAGGAAATACCAGGGCTGGCGCGCGGCCTGGAGGTTAGAGCTGTCGGTTTGGCCCGACAGCGCCTCGGTTCCGGACAGTGTTTTCGTCACCCTGGGCAACCGTTCGAAAGATACCCTGCGGGGGAGCAACCTTGTTTGGCATCTGTATATGGTTGACGCTTACGCTATCGATAGGGATATCAGGGGAAAAGAATTCGAGTTGAGTCCGGGTGAATTCTTGTCTTATCGATTTGCTTTCCGGTCACTGTTATTTATCGGTTACAACGGACAGCCGGTTGATACCGCGCTTTTTTTTGAACGCCTGCGAACCGAACCCTGGCGGATGAAGTGCTTCCTTACCGACTTTTGGTCACCAAAACCGTTTAACGAATCCAGTCACCTGGTCGGGTCCAACCTGCTAGAGTTTAATTCTGAAAATAAAGCTATAGAGAATACCGATTGATATCACCGACACGGAACCCTGCCTGTCGTTTTCCGGTTATAGAAAGAAAACAGGATAATTGTTATGTTTGCGTATTTGCTTACCTTCTCAATATTCTTCAATATTTTTATAACGGGAGAGAAACCTATGCCTAAAGCGACCTTCGCGGCGGGGTGTTTCTGGGGCGTGGAGGCGACCTTTCAGAAAGTCGAGGGTGTACTGTCCACCCGGGTCGGTTATACCGGCGGGACGCTCGCGGTCCCGACTTACGAGGACGTCTGCTCCGGTCGTACCGGTCATGCCGAGGCGATTGAAATAACCTATGACTCCTCCATGGTTTCTTACGAGGAGCTTCTGGATATATTCTGGAAAATGCACGACCCGACCACACCTAACCGCCAGGGTCCGGATATCGGCAGCCAGTACCGTTCGGCGGTGTTTTATCACGACGAACAGCAGAAGCTGGCCGCCGAACAATCGAAAGAAAAACTCGATAAAAGCGGTGAGTACAAACGACCGGTGGTCACCGAGATAACCGAGGCCGGTCCTTTTTACCCCGCTGAGGATTACCACCAGAAATACCTGGAGAAACGCGGTCGTTCCTCGTGTGGTTTCTAAAATAAAAATAACCGGCGGGGCAAGCATTGCTCCGCCGGGTTTTCATATTGTGACCCTCAGATTTTTTACCTACGACCGCTCAGACGGTTTTCAATACTATTATCTTATCAGACAATTCCTGTCTTGAAGCGAACAAATGCCTGACGTATGAATACTGGGTTTTCGGACAGCGCGCTTTATTCAGGGTAAAAGAGCGTTTGACGCTGACCGTGTTACCTTCACTGACAAATTGCACCTCACACCGGCCCACCGGATTTTCTATGACCGTGTCGGCGGGCAGGGCTTCCACTGTCCAGCCCTCGGGCAGTTCGAACGAGGCGCTGTCCTCCATTTTATAGGCGTAGGGGAAGAGAATATCGTGGTCTCTTTTCTTGTCAAGGAACGGGTTTTCACATTCGGATAAATACCGGCACGGTTTGAAGAGGAGCCGGTCACCCTGAGCTTCGACCGCGGCATAGGTGGTGCGGCAGGTTATCCGGAAAGAGTCGTTTGAATTCTCGATGTTCTCGAAATTCAGAGAGTCCGTCTCGGCCTCGGGTAGAATTTCCTTAATCTCCTCCTTTAAAATCTCCCCACGACCCGCTTCGTCCTCGCCGTGAATCTTAAGGCGGTAGGTGCGAGCCTTGTGCCCGGTACATGCCATCGCTACCGTTCCGGATATTTCAAACTCATCGTCGAACGTATAGGCGTATGTTTTCTTGATGACGTTACGCTCGGCGGGGGAGAAGGGGAGTTCGTATTTCTGTTTATTGAGGTCATTGATGAAAGCGGTTTCGCCTTCATCAAACCAGGGTATGGCAGCGGCGGGCAGAAACTTCTCGCCCGGGGAATAGAAGGTCCAATCCCCCTTTTCGTCGGGGACCACCACCAGGGTCCGGTCGAACTGCCAGAATTTAAGCTTGAAATTGAAATAGTCATCCAGGCGGTCGACCGCCAGCGCCAGACGGGCTTCGATATCCATGCGCTTGAGCATGGTGTAAAAAAGGAAGTTTATTTCGATCTTGCTGCCGTAGCCGTGCTTGATAATTTCATCGATATTTTCGGCCATCTCGGTTTTCTTTTTGAATTTTTTCTTCTTGTTTTGCTCCTCCAGTTCCGGTACCTCCTCGAAAGAGGTGTTCCTGATATTCTGCTGGAGCCAGTTATAGGCGGCCTCGATTTTTTCCTCGTCCGTGGGCAGGGCGGCGAACGCCTCGACCACTTTCATTACTTCCTTGTCTTCCTTTCCGTAATACTCTAAAATCCGGTCGATAAACACCGTCAGTCCGCCCCAGAAAACGGCAGGGAGACAATCGGGACCATAATAGTAAATCAGGCGCGCCGGTTGTACGCATTTGAAATCGGCGTACGGTTCGTCGTCAATAGCTGCGATGTCGTTTACCTGGAACAAAATCTTTTCCGGGTCTTCCAGCGGCAGTTTGCGTACCCGATAATTGTCGGTCAGACCTTCCCATATATATTGGGGTGCCACCTCATGACCGTAGGGGTTGAAAAAGGACGGGTAAAAATGGATTTTCTCCTTGATAAAATCGAAGAATTCCCAGTGGTACTCTCCGGAGATAAGTTTTATATTTTTCTGGATATTCCAGATACCATAGACATTCGGTAACTCATACATGATGACATATTCAATCAGGCAATCATGGGTAACACCGGGCAGGGAAAAGGATTTCTGCCTGATGCGTTTCCCCTCGACCCGAACCATATCCTTCTCTTTAATCTGGTCCTGGGCCAGTTCGATAATATCGCCGCCGGGCAGGATAGTCCGGGCTTTAATGTCGAGTACTTTCTGACTCTCATCAAGGAAAGGGACATCAACATCCGCCCATTGGCGTCCCTCCTCGTTTAATATCCGGATTCTTCGGTATATTGTTCGGTAAAAGTTATTCTCCTGCAGGTCCTTATCGTCAGCGTAGATTTTTTCAAAAATCATCACGGCCTTGTCATCGCGATAGGCCGAATCGTTTTTAATATCCCAATCCTGTTGGCTCACTTCCTCCCATTCAAAGAGCATTTCCCTGTCTTCTTCCTTTTTGCGAGCCATTGACGGAGTGATTAATAAACCAACCAGCAGGCCGGTGACCAGTAGAATGCTTAAGCGCTTCATAGTTCCCTCTATTTTGAAGTTAACATAAATTTTCGATTGCAACAGTTCTTCAACATTTTTTCAAACTCCCGGGCCCGGTCGTAATCATCGACCGAAACCGTTTCGCCGGTAAAAACGTTTTTCGTCTTAAAAGTGATGGTTGAATCTGACACGGTTTTTTCCCAGGTAACTTCTCCCAGGGAGCAGGCATAGCGACCGGAATCGTTTTTTTCCTCATGGGTAAGAGCCTCGTCAAGGCGCCATTCAATTTCGGTTTCGCTCCGGACCGGCGGACCGAAATATATCGGCCATTGGCGCTCCCCTTTTTTGAGCTGACTGCTGCGGTCAGCATGAAAGAAATCCGCTTTAAGCAGCAGGTAATCACCCGACGCCCCAAGGTAGCCGTCGGCGGACAGTTTAAAAGTTACCAGGATGGAATCGTCGAAATCCTTAATCGCGAAATTTTCTAGACGGGGACTGTTGCAGGTTTGCGCAAGCCAGCGGCGGTATTCGTCGTTCAAATCATCGGTATTGAGTTTCGCCAGATGCCGCCGGTCATTCACCGCTTGAAGGCCGTAAACTCTTATATCAATATCAGCCGTAAACGATTTATCCGCATTAAGACGAGCGGTGGCGCAATAACGACGGCGGTTGTTCCGGGGCGGGAGGGTCGACAGTCGGACCAGGGGTTCGCCGTAATTGGAAGCGACTAAAGCCCGGCTGCCGTAAACCGGGGGATAGAGATATCCCGTCGGGGCATATTCATAAGTCGGGTCTATAAAAATATAGTCATTACCGGGAGCGGACCGGGCAGCGATTTCATCCGGGTGTTCAAAATCGGATAACGGCACCGCCAGAAGGCAATGGTTAAACTGAAAGGGAGTGGGCAGACCGGTATCAACGGGATATTGGGTCTGGACTAAGGCCGGGTAGGAGGGAATATCCAGGGCTTTGAGCATAGCTCGCGCCAGCGTGACCTTGTCTTTGCAATCGCCGTACAAGTTGTGATAGGTAACGTCCGCGGGACGGGGTTTGAAGCGTCCTTCGCCTATCTCCACCGCCACATAGCGAATCTTATCCCTTACATAAGCGGTGATGATATCGATTTTATTCCGCAGGGTGACCGCCGACTCGGTCAGTTGTGCGGCCAGGTCGGCCAGCTCCGGGGTGGGGTCGGAGGGTTCCTCGAAAATTTCCCAGGTCCATTTTGAGCAGGCCGGCCATGCGGGATTTTTAAAATCGGTTACCTTTCGAAAAGAATAACAGTTTACCGCCAGCCGGAGGGCGCCCGCAGGCCAGTCCGGCATATAGGGTTCATCGGCGCGATAAGGCAGATTGTGCCCTTCCCAGAAATAATTATTGTCCTGCTTTCGGAAAGTCAGCGGTGATAGGTTATTTTCAGATATTTGAATTTGCCAGCCATCCGGAATCTCGACTTCCAGATATGTTTTCAGGACCGGCAGGCCGTATTGCAGGGTAAAAGGGTAGTAGTTGTCTTTCAGGGAGTCATCGATATCGATTCCATACTCATAAGCCACCGCCTCGCCGGAAGTGACGTCAGGAAAAGCGGCGATTAAAATAAGGTCCTCGTCATAAAAACCGGCCGTCTGAGAACGGTTTATTTCCCGGATGTTTTTCGCGTCGAGCTGGCGGCAGGTGCCGGACCGGTCGATATGCCAGCCCTGGACGTCTTTGACTTTCCGGGTCGGTGTGGTAGTAATCTCGAGGTCGGCGAAGTCGGTACCCCGGGGTTTGAGAACTTTGAGGGCATACTGTACGTTTTCTCGAGCGACTCCTTCCCGGGACACCTGCAAAACGGTTTTAATGAATAAGACCACCGCGGGAGCATCGGGAGAGATTTCCATCGATTGGTTTTCCTCCAGAGCTTTTTTCACCCATTTGGGCTGT
>JAFGNW010000151.1 GCA_016926795.1 Candidatus Zixiibacteriota bacterium | reverse complement strand
TTCACTGACACCGTGACCGACTCCCTCGCGCGGAGTAACTTCAACATACGGTTTATCGGGCATCTTGTAATTTTCGATAATGCGCAGGGCCTCATGGCAGGCGAAGACGGTTTCGACTGCGCGTACAATTATGCTCTTGAACGGATTGTTACAGGTTTTATCGAGACCCGCTTTTTGGGCGGCGTCCTGTGCAACTTTCGGCAGTTTGTCAAAATTGTTGTTGTAACGCGCCAGGGGGCCGGTCAGGTAATCACCGCGTTCCTTGACCACGGCGTGAAGTGAAGTGGAATGCGCGACGTGCTGTTCCTCGAAATAGTCAAGGAATTTACTGATATCGATATCGATACCCTTATTGGAAACAATATTGCCTTCGCATAGGGGGTATTCATCGGGGTGACGCAGGGAAACATACTCGTAATCGCGTTCGAGGTCGGGGAAGGGGAAACCGGCAGTTAATTCTACTGTCTTCAGGGAGGCGTCGAGCGCCCATTTAAGCGGGTCGATTAATTTTTCAAGTTCTTTTTTGGTCGGGACCTTATAGAAGCCGCCGACGCGGACGTTGATGGGGTGAATTTCCCGCCCGCCTAAGAGTATCATGATATCGTTGCCTATTTTTTTCAGTTCCAGAGCCTGCTTGACGACGTCGGGATAGTCCTTGGCCATGCGGATGGCGTCTTCATAGCCCAGGAAATCCGGGGCGTGCAAAAGATAAATATGCAGAGCGTGGGATTCGATCCATTCGCCGCAGTAGAGAAGGCGGCGCAGTTCCCGCAACTGTCCCTCGACCTTGACACCGCAGATGCTTTCCATAGCATGAGAGGAGCTCATCTGGTAGGCGACCGGGCAGATGCCGCAGATACGAGCGGTGATATCCGGAGCCTCGTTAAATTTACGCCCCCGCAGGAAAGCTTCGAAAAACCGCGGCGGCTCAAATATACCGAACAGGGCTTCGGTAACTTTGTCGTTTTTTATTTTGACGAACAGGCGGCCTTCACCCTCGACCCGGGCCAGGTAATCGACTTTGATGGTTTTATTTTTCATAAGCTTCGCTTTCCTTCCGGAACGGTTCGGCAAAGGCGTTAAAACCCCGGAAAATTCTGACGATATCGTCCCGGGTGACATCGAGCTTCTCAAACTGGGCGGCCAGGGAGACGGTGTTGGGTGTTTCCTTGGGACCGAAGCAACCGAAACAGCCGCGATTGTACGAGGGGCACAAAGCCCCACAGCCGGCCTGGGTAACCGGACCCAGGCAGGGCGTGCCCGAGGCAACCATCACACAGACGTTGCCTTTCCGCTTGCACTCGATACAGACACTGTAAGGGGGTATGTTGGGTTTGCGGCCGTTCAAAAGGGCATTGACCACTTCCAGCAACTGGTACTTATTGATGGGGCAGCCACGGAGTTCGAAATCGACGAAGACATGATCGGCAATAGGGGTGGATTTGTTAAGCGTCTCAATATATTCCGGGTGAGCATAGACGATGGAGATAAAGTCGTTGACGTCTTTAAAATTACGGAGAGCCTGGATGCCCCCGGCGGTGGCGCAAGCGCCGATGGTTATTAGATACTTTGAAATGCGTCTGATTTTATGAATTCGTTCGGCGTCGTGGGGAGTGGTGATGGAACCCTCAACCAGAGAGACATCGTACGGTCCCTTTTCGACGGCCCGGGAGGCTTCGGGGAAATTGGCTATGTGCACGGCCTCGGCTATCGCCAGCAGTTCGTCCTCACAGTCCAGCAGGGAGAGCTGACAGCCGTCACAGGATGCGAATTTCCAGACCGCGAGTTTGGGTTTTTTGGTCGTAGTCATTTTACATCTCCCGCTTTATGAAGACATCTTTCAGGTCACGGTAGCAATAGACGGGGCCTTCTTTGCAGACGAAAGTCGGTCCGAGCTGGCAATGGCCGCAAAGACCGATACCGCATTTCATGTTTCTTTCCATGGAGATGAAGGTTTTATCCTCCTCCACGCCCCGCTTTTGTAATTCCAGGACGGTGAAGCGCATCATGATTTCCGGACCGCAGACCATGGCGACACAGTTAAGAGGGTCGAACGGCGCCCGACCGATCAAAGTAGTCACCACCCCGACATTACCCTTCCAGGCACCGGTGGCGCGGTCGACCGTCAACAAGGTTTCCAGGTCAAAACGCGAGCGCCATTTCTCGAGGTCTTTGCGGAATAGAATATCCTCCGGGGTGCGGGTTCCGTACAGAAGTACTACCTTGCCGTATTTTTCCCGGTGGGCCAGGATGTAATAAATCACCGGTCGCAGGGGAGCCAGACCGATACCGCCGGCTACGATAACGACGTCATTGCCAACCGCATCTTCCACCGGCCAGCTGCTGCCGAAGGGACCGCGGACACCGAGGGTGTCGCCTACCTTGAGGTTACGCATCGCCCGGGTGACGGTGCCGACCTCGCGGGTAGTGTGAGTCAGGGTTTTGTGCCTGGTGGGGTCACCGCTGATGGAGATGGGCACCTCACCCACACCGTAAACATATAGCATGTTGAATTGCCCCGGGGCAAATTTATGACCCTTTTCACCGGACAGCGGGTCCAGTTCGAGCGAGAAAGTATCGAAAGACTCCTTCACCACCCGACGGATGGAGAAGGGGCGGATATGCATCGCGTCGGCTGTACCGAGGGGAGCTGTTTTTTTATTTTTTACTGTGGTTGCCATAAACATCCAGAAGTTGCATACGGGTTTGTTCCAGCCTTTCGGCGATTATCAGGGCAAATCTTTTCATGATTTCGTAACCGAGGTTATGGTCTTCCTCGCATTTGTCACGCAGGCATTTACCGTCGAGAGCCAGCGCCCGGGTAACCTCGACCGCCCGGGCGTCGAAATGCCATTTATAAGGCGGCACGAGCCAGGACCAGCCGAAAATCTCCCCCTCGCTGCGGGTGCGGATAATTACCGGTCCCTGCTGGGGAACATAGGTTTCCACCTGTACTTTGCCGTGGCGGATGAAATAAAATTGGTTGGCGTTTTCGCCCTCGCGAAAAATATATTCCCCGGCTTTGAAAGCGACGTTGGAGGCACACCCGACCAGCAGTTTGATGTATTTGTCATCCAGACCGGCCAGGAAGGGATGTTCTTTTAAAATACGCTCAAGATTTTCCATGGTTTATATCCTTCTTTATAGGTACCCTCATTTATCCTCTTTACGAAAGTAAGCGGCTTCCTCGGTGATATCGATACCTACCGGACACCAGGTGATGCAGCGGCCGCAACCGACACAGCCGAGCATGCCAAATTGATCCTGCCAGTAAGATAACTTGTGCATCATCCATTGACGGTAACGCGAGGTTGTCGTGGCGCGGATGCTGCCGCCGTGAATATAGGAAAAATCAACCGTAAAACACGAATCCCATTTGCGCAGGCGTTGGGCTTCTCGACCATCCAGAGAAGTAGTGTCCTCGACGTTGACACAAAAACAAGTGGGACAAACCATGGTGCAATTTCCGCAGGTCATACAACGCTGCGAAATCTCCTCCCAGTGCGGGTCGTCGAAACGACGATACATCATTTCTTTGATATCTTTGATGTCGAGACGGCGTCCCATTTTTTCGGAAGCTTTCCGGAGAGCTTCTTCGGCCGCAAGGATATCTTTTTCCCCGGCTTCACGATTGGGAATTTGTTTCAAGACTTCTTCACCGAGTTTAGTGCCGGCTTCCGTCAGGAAATAATGCCGCCCGGAATCGAACATTTCCGTGAGAGCCAGGTCAAAACCGCCGGTGGCTTTCGGACCGGTTTTCATCGAAGCGCAAAAACAGGTGCCGCCGGGCTGAATGCAGTTGACCGCCGTTATAAAGAGCTTTTTCCGCCGTAACTGATAAGATGTAGCCGCGAACTCACCCTCGCCGAGAACCCGGTCATAGATAGCCAGCGCCTGCAATTCGCAGGGACGAACTCCGATAAATGCCTGCGGTTGCTGTTCTTCCTCGGCGCTGCCGACTTCGAAGCGTTTGCCGTTGCGCGATATATTCAGAAAAGTATGCTCGGCGGGGTAGAGAAACTTCTTCCAGCTTTGCGGTCCCAGGACATAACCAAAAAGACTCGCCCGGTCGCTTTTTTCCAGACGGTAACGACCGGCGTCCTGTTTATCCGTCCAGCCGACCGGCAGGTCTTCGACCGAAGAAATATTATCGTAGATGACGGCGTTATCCCTCAAGGTGGGTCCCGAAATCTGATAGCCCTTTTTCTTTAGGGCGTCAAAAAGACTCTGGAAATCTTTTCGTTCGACAATTGCTATCATAAGATTTTTCAACTCTTCCTCAGACATTGTGATTATTTTCACAAATTTAAGTTAAGATAAGTTTTCCCCTTTTATTTGTCAATAATTATCGTACAATTTCTTAGCTTATAAAAGGTTTTTTTAAGGTACCGTCGGTTTTATTATTATTTCATTTGTTCGAATTAGTTATATAATAACCCTGAATTTTCCTATGGGAGGCAATTACTTGGGGGAAAAAAAGCCGCATTATTTAAACGATTTTCACGAAAATTAAAGTGCTGCTGAAGCTAAGAGATTGACAATTGGATTTTAAAAAGCTAATCTTTTATCGCACCCGGGCACGACCTCAAATGCTTTAAAAATTATCAGTTTTAATATACTGAGCATCCACGAAGCACACGGTTTCGTCATTAGAACCGGAAAGAACAAAATGATTGACGCCCGTTTTACAAATGTCCTCACTAAAATTTATCGGAAGCTGGAGAAGAAGGCGGTCAACTGGGTGATTACCGGTAGTCTGGGTTTCGCCCTGCAGGGAATGCCGGTGCGACCGAACGATATCGACCTCCAGACCGATAAGTCCGGGGCGTATGAAATCGAGCGGCTCTTCGCCCGTAGGCTGACCGAGCCGGTGAAAATCCGCGAAGAAAAGAAAATGCGTTCTCATTTCGGGGTTCTGGATATCGACGGCGTGCGGGTGGAAATTATGGGTGATATCCAGAAGAAAACGGAAACCGGCGGCTGGGGTGAGCCGGTTGAGCTGGATCGGTTCAAGCAGTTTGTGGAGTTTTCGGGAATGCGGGTCCCCGTTCTGTCGCTGGCGTACGAATACCGGGCTTATTTGGCTCTGGGTCGTATTGAGAAGGCCTTGATGCTCAAGGAATGGCTGGCCCGGGAAGATGCCGATAAAGAAAATCCCGACAAATGACGGTTCCAGGGATTTAATAACGAGGCGGGTATGAAACACAATTTCCTGTATCTTCATTTCGGCGGCCAGTGTCCGTGGTACCTGTGGATGCGGGAGCAGGTGACCCGTGCGGCGGCGGAAGTCGAGGGGGAAGTGCAGATTGTTGACGTCATGGATGAACCGACCTATGCCGCCGATTACCGGATGTATTTTCCCTTTATGACGATTATCGACGATGTCTGGCGTGTGCCCGCGCCGGTCATCGCCCGGGACCTGGTTTCTTTCGTCGAGAAAGGCTTGCCGGGGGAACCGACCGTGTCGGGGCCGAAGGTCCGGGCGGGAAGACTGGACGAGGTGAGGAAACTGACTCTCGCCAATATCCAGGAAACCTGCCCTCTGTGCATCCCTTACTACGAAAGCCGGGGCTGCCGGGCTAAAAAAGCTTGGGCCTCACGCGTAATTAAGGAGAGCGACAGCGTGCTGGGTTTTATCGGTTATAAAAACGGGCACGCTCTGGCGGCGGTAGAGACATTACCGGTCGCGGATGTGCCGTATCCCCTGGCGGATAAAAACGCCCCGGCAGCTTTTATCACCTGCCTCTATTCGCACGGCGGGAGCCTTGACTACCGGGCCGATGTTCTGGCTCCCCTGATAAGGTATTTACAGGGGCAGGGATTAAATAAAATTCAGGTTATTGCCGGCAATCGCACCGCTTTTCCGAATGGACCGGCGGCTTTTTTCGATGAATTCGGATTCGAAAACAGAGGGGAAATCGACCGGGTTCTGCTGAAAAAGGGAACCGAGGAATTATACCTGATGGAAAAAGAATTATAAATGTGATTCCGTGACGAGAACGGAAAGGGAAAAGGCCATGAAGCGAATAGGTATTGTGGACGGTCTCATCCCGATGGTGACCATCGAATATTATCGCATAGCCGAAAGTGCTGTCGAGAAAGCCCTGGCCGGGTGACTCAATTTTGAACGAGGTAAAATATGATATTGAACGAAAATTTTAACTGGCGCATCAAGCCGATATTTATTTTAGGTGACCGGGCTTCCTTTTTAAATCCTGACGGACTGGGCTTTTTCGAGACCGCCGACGAATACAAACAGGAAGCCCTGACCGGGGATATCCTCCGCCGCCTGGACCTGCCCGTCGAGGAAAAACTGCTGGTGCGAAAAGCCGAGGATTTGACACAGCTTAATCTCGATGTCGAGGTTGTTTTAGTCTTTGTACATACGATGGACCGTTTGCTGTCGCTGGTGTCGCTGGCCGAAACCGGCCTGCCGGTCGTTCTCACCGGTGAGGAGGGGGCACCCGGTGACGCTCTCGATTCTTACCAGTTTTTGTCGGCGTATGAAAACGTCATGACGGCTTTCGGTTTCGAGGAGGTCAGGAAAACAATAAAAGTGTTAAAAGCAGCGGGGT
>JAFGNW010000150.1 GCA_016926795.1 Candidatus Zixiibacteriota bacterium | reverse complement strand
CCGCAATGAATTGCGGGCTATCGTTGAAGCCGACGGCAAGGGGAGGTACGAGTTGGTCGGTGATAAAATTTGAGCCTGCTATGGCCATTCAGTGGCGGTCAGCTCCAGAGCGAAGGCGGTCGAGCCGCCGGAGTTTCTCTACCACGGCACTTCCGGCCGGAGCCTGCCATTGATTTTACGCGACGGTTTGATGCCGATGACCCGTCGGTACGTACATTTAAGCGTTACCCGAGAGGAAGCGGTGAAAGTCGGCCGGCGGCATTCGCGAAACGTTGTTTTGCTTAAGGTGCACGCCCGGGAAGCTTACGAGTCCGGGGCGGAGTTCATACGCGAAGCCGGCGTCTTTCTGACCATGCGAGTTCCTCCGGAATTTATCGAAGTTACTGATTTTAAAAAATGAACCAGTAATATATTGTTATTTTAAATATAGGATTTTCGATGAAGATAAATAGTCTTTCAGTTACATTATCTGGGTTGAAAGGTGCAATGATCCTCATCATCCTTTTCGCTGTTTTGATGTCGGGTTGCCGGGAACAGAAAAAAACCAGCACGGTTAGAGTGGCGGGCATTATCCTCAAATGGATACCCGGTGATTGTGAAAGCAATTGTCAACGGGCAGAGAGACTTATCCGAAGGGCGGCTGCCGAAAAGGCTGATATAATCTGTACAACCGAGAGTTTTCTTGACGGATATAGTATACGAATGCCGGACTTTTCTTTAGAGTCATTCCGTTCTCTGGCGGAGCCGATCCCGAACGGGCATTATTTCAGGCGCCTGCGGGAACTATCGGATACGCTGAATATTTACCTGATTGCCGCAGTTAGCGAAATCGACGGTGACAGAATATATAATTCAGCGGCAGTGATCGGACCTGACGGCGAACTAATCGGTATTTATCGCAAAAAATTTCTCTGGGGCGACGAAAACAATGTGTATGTACCGGGTGATAGTTTCCCGGCTTTTGAAACCGAGTACGGGAAAATAGGAATTATAATCTGCTCGGACCGACGTCATCCTGAAGCCATTTCTGAACTTGTTCAAAATGGCGCTGAAATTGTTTTCTGCCCGGCCGGTGGCGGCTTCGGTGACTGGAACGATAAACTTGTCGGGCAGAGGTCGATTGAAGGTAAGGTACCCATAGTTTTTGTACATCCGGCGGAGTTCCTGGTAACCGGGCTTTCTGGTAATATTCTCCAAAAAAACCTGGTCGGTGACCAGGTCGATGAAAATATGGATAATCCCCAGGAAGGCGAAATGCACTATTACGATTTAGAACTTTCTCAAAATATCAAACCTTATTAAATCCTGACCGTTGAAGATTTCTAATCGGTATTTATTTGGAGGAATCGGGTGAGTGTTCAACTGGTATTTCCGTCGGTCTCCCTTGACCGTGACGTCGGATTTGACCGCTGATTTGCTGGACAGCGATAAGTGAGGCCAGGCTCAGGACGGCCCCGCCGATAAAAGGGATACGGTAGTTCAGCATCCACAACAGCCCGCCGAAAACGGGGAAGACCACGGCGGCGATATGGTTGATGGCGAACCCGGCCGACATGCTGGGGGCGATATCCTCCGGCTCACCCACCTTCTGAAAGAAAGTCCTGATGGCGATGGCGAAATTGTAAAAGATATGGTCGGCGATATACAACCCGGCCGCCAGGATTGGCGAATCCACCAGGGCATAGCCGGTAAAAACCAGGATTAAACTGCCGTATTCCAGGGAGAGTACCTTGCGCTCGCCGAACCGGATGATAGCTCTGCCGATTAAGGGACTCAGGAAGTAATTGACGACGTTATTAATGATAAAGAGGCCGGCTATGCCCTGGACAGAGTAGCCGAATTTTTTAACCATCAGGAAAACCGCGAAAGCCACGAAAATCTGTCTTCGCGCCCCGGCCAGAAAAGTCAAGAGATAATAAAGCCAGTATTTTTTCTTAAGCAGGATTCTTTTGTGTTGCGGGACGACCTCACGGTCGTCCGGTTTGCAGCGGAATCCCCACAGGGCGGCGAACACCAGGGCGCCGCCGACAATCGCGTAAATCTGTTTGTATGAAAGAAAGGTCGCCACCGCCAAAATGAAAATACCTACCCCGATATTGGTGGCTGCCGACAGGGAACGCAACCGCCCGAAGACCAGCGGCGAGGTCTTTTTGTCGAAATATTGAAGAGTCAGCGATTGATTGGTCGTTTCGTAATAATGAAAGCCGAAACTCATTATCAGGGTGGTGACTATCAAACCGGAGAACGAGGGAAAGAAACCGACCGCGCCCACGCCGATTCCGAGGGTCAGAATTGACAGAGAGGAGATGCGGTGCTCCTTGAGAAGGAGCATGACAAACACCACCAGGAAAACCAGAAAACCGGGTATTTCGCGCACCGACTGGATGATACCGATATGCTGACCTTCCAGCCCCACCACATTAACGGCAAAATTGTCAAAAAGAGTGCGCCAGGCATGCAGACCGACAGCGGAACTGATGGTGAGAAGCATCAAAAAGCGGTACATTTTCGAGCTTTTTACGTACTCGTTGTCAAAGGCCAAGTCTCTTACTCCCGTTGTGGTTTCTTTACCCGGCGACTAAATATCGGAATATAGGGAGGTTTACCGCATTTAGCAAGGCGGCTTTCAAAGCGAGTTTCAAAAAGCTTGTTGTTTTCGGTTTTTTTAGCTCTTGACAGTTTTTTTATTTTTTATATTATAAAGGTACAGGTCAGAGAAGTTTTTCATCTCGAATCGATTTCAAATCATCGATTTTTTTAAGTCATAAACCTGCACATGAATAGAATATATTTGTCGCGGTCATATTATGACCCTTGATAATATTTTTGACTTCAAAATTATATATCAGGAGGTATTATGCGTAAGTCGTTAACTGTTTTTTCGTTCCTTTTTATTTTCATCTTGCTTGTATTCAACAACGCTTCGGCCGATATGACGGTGGAGCTTATCGGGGGTTCGCTTAACGGTGTTCCCGTTGACGGCGGTGTTCTGGAGATGACGGTGACGCCGGGCGCTGACATCACCGGGACGGTTTCAATAAGAACCGCCAATTCCAGTCCCTCGAACAATATCGCCCCGCTGGTGTTGGTCTGGAACTGGGATACGCACCAGAGCGCTTTCGCGACCATCGACGGCTGGATACCCACCGGGGTGACGAATTACGACGTCCCGATCAGTCTGACCGTTCCGGATACCAGCGGTTTGTATTTTATTACGTTCGCCTTCGGTCTGGAAAAAACCGGTGCCCAGGTAGCTTCGCTGACCAACTGGCAGGTAGACGGTGGGGCAGCTCACTGGAACGACGGTATGGATATCGCCGACTGGGCTGAATCCGAATACGACCAGTCGGTAACCGACCATTTCGTAACCACCCCGTACGAACTCGTCGGCGGCATTTTTGACCGTGACGTTCCGGCCGCGATGGTGAATATTTATGCCGAACTACCGCCGCAGATTGTATCGTTTTCACCGGTTCAAAACGAACTCGATGTTCAGGGTTCGACGAATATTATCGTTACTTTCGATGAAAATATAGACGAAACCACTCTCAACGCCGGTAATTTTATCGTCAACGGCTCCTGTTCCGGTCAACATATGGGAGTCATCAGCTATGATGCCGGTACCCGCACGGTGACGATGGATCCCTGGGAAGATTTCGGCTGCGGCGAACTTGTCACGGTTTTGCTGACAAGGGGGATTGAGGCCACTGGCGGGACGGCAATGGTGCTGAGTTTCAGCTGGTCGTTTACGGTGGCGGTTGAGGACAACGGCGGGGATTTCATTTCCGATTCCGCCTATGCCGTCGGCAGTGAACCTTACGGAGTGTACTCCGCTGATATGGATAATGACGGCGATGTCGATATCGTATCGCTTGACCTTCGTGATGTCCTGACGGTTTTGTTTAACGACGGCAACGGTGTTTTCACAGTGGATACCGTTCAGGAAGCCTCGTATCGAACCTCTCATGTTACAGTAGCGGATTTGAACGGCGACCTGTTGCCGGATATCGCCAGTTCGGCATCCGACAGTTCCAGAATCGAAATTCATTTCAATGCCGGGGGCGGAAATTTTGCCCCGGTTGTCAGGTACAGTGTCGGGGCTTCGCCTTACGGGATATGTGCCGCTGATTTGAACGGTGATGGCCATATCGACCTCGCCACCAGCAACTATAGCGGCAATAATGTTTCGGTGCTGATTAACCACGGTAACGGAACTTTCCCTGTACATATGGAATACGCAGCCGGTACGGGTACTCATGGAATAAGTTACGGTGATCTGGATAACGACGGTGACCTCGATCTTGTCACCGGCTGCTGGTCGAATCCGTACGTTTATGTTTCGCTTAACAACGGTAACGGTACCTTTTTAAACGGCGTGGGTTACGATGCTGATTATTATCCGCGCTGTCCGATAACGGCGGATTTTGATGACGATGGAAACCTGGATATCGCGGTTTCCAACTTCTCGGGACAGTCGATATCCGTTCTGCCCGGAAACGGAGACGGTACCTTCGGAATCCAGTCAGCCGTTGATGTTGCTTATCCCTACAATGTCTGTAAAGGAGACATTGATGGAGATGGCGATATCGACCTGGTCGCCCCAGAGTACTCCGATGGCTGGATTAAAATTCTGACTAACGATGGACTCGGAGATTTTACCACCGCAGATTCAGTCGCAACATCCCCAAGCGGACCTTTCAATGTCTGCGCTGCCGATTATAACGGTGACGGTATTCTGGATATCGCCTCTACCAACATAGCGGGACATCTGCAAATTATATTGAACCAGATGGTGACCGCTGTCGAAGACAGCCCGCTCGGGCTGCCCTCGCAGTTCAACCTGCGGCAGAATTACCCCAACCCCTTCAACCCGGAGACCATCATCGAATATCGTTTGCAGAAACGAACACAGGTTAAACTTACAGTCTATAACGTTCTCGGACAACCGGTGAAGACGCTGGTGGATGAAATGCAATCAGCCGGGAATTACCGGGCTTTCTGGAACGGCACCGACCAAAATAACCGGTCGGTGGCCACCGGGGTGTACTTTTATCGGCTGAGAGCCGGGGATTTCACGGAAGCGAAAAAGATGGTCTTGCTGAAATAGATCGGTTGTGTTTACGATGATAAGGGGCGGGCTTAAAATACCTGTCCCTTTTTTATATTCGTTTTAAATCGAACGGACGTTACGGCAAGGCTCGTTCAGCCGATCAAATTATTAACCTTATCGAGCAGGGCGTCCCGGTTTACCGGCTTATCAAAATAACCGGCCGGCTCCGGAAATGTTTTAACCTTGGTGATAAAGTTTTTCAAATCCCCCGGGGCGCCGGTAATGATCACCACCGGGATTTTTTTGGTCGCGTTCGATTTTATCAGCTTGTGGTACATTTTGACGCCGGACTCACCGGGCATGGAAATATCCAGCGTGATCAGGTCGGGCTTCTGCTGTTCAGCTTTGGCAAAGCCATCGGCACCGTCATAGGCTGAAATAACGTTGTAACCGTTCTCGTTGAAAAAAACGGTCAGCCATTCGACCAGGTCTTTTTCATCCTCGACGATGAGGATTGTTTTTTTATCTGTCATGGCCGGGTGACCTCCTTTTTACTTTTTCTTTTTAAGCATATCTTTCAGTTGCCGCAGCGTATCCGGGTCGGCGTCGTCTATCAGGTTTTTCAACTCGCTCTGCAGCTCGACCTGGTCGGCCAGGTCTTTTTCCTCGGCACTGGTTTCGAGGCCGAGCACCTGTTTGACGGCGGCGACATATCGGTCGGGCTTGATGGGTTTTTCCAGGTAAATACCCGGTCCTGACATGGTCAGTTCCCGCAGGTCCGCCCTGCCCAGGTCATCACGGGCATGGCCGGTGACGATAATAATCGGAATCTTTGCCCAGGCTTTATTCCTGGTCAATTCGCGATGGAATTTCGCCCCGGATTTTTTGGGCATGACCAAATCCAGCGATATCAAATCCGGCACCCGCTTCTTGACTTCCTCCAGCGCCTCAAGGCCGTCCGAGGCGGTACGAACGGTAAAACCTGCTTCAATAAGAGCCAATTTCAAAAAATCTCTGACGTCTTCCTCGTCATCAACGACCAGGATATTCTTTTCGGCCGGGTCGGTCATAACTTTCTCCTTTTTATATTTTGTCACTCACTTTCCCGATACAGCATTTCGAGCCGCTTACGGGGAAATTCCATCCGGAAACGGGAGCCCTTTCCCTTCTGCGACTCCACCACGATTTTGCCGCCGTGCTCCTGGACCAATTTCCTGGTGGTTAAAAGTCCCAGCCCGGTGCCTCCGCCACCTTTAGTAGTGAAGAACGTAGTAAAAATCTTCTTTTTTATCTCGTAATCCATGCCGCTGCCGTTATCGCTTACCTCGAAAACCAGTTTCCCTTTTTCGTCCCTTGTGGAAATCACGACCTCGGAACCTTTCTGCTGTCCCATCAGGCAGGCGTCGATGGCGTTGGAAACCAGGTTGGTCAGGCAGGTGTGGATGGCGTCGGGGTCGAGCGGCGCAGGAGATATTTTGGGCTTGAGCCTGGCTTTCAGTTCGATGTTCGACACGCCCGCGATGTCTTTGTACAGGTCGACAATCTCCTCGACCAGGGCGTTGGGGTCGGTCATTTTCAGCTGCGGCAGCCGCCCCTTGGAGAAACTCAGGAAATCCTTGACAAGGGTGGTGGTCTTGTCGAAATTGCGGTCGAGCATGTCGCTGCCGCGGTCAATCATCGACCGGTCGTCTTTCTTTAAGCCCAGGCTGATCATGTACTTGCCGCCCTCGAGACCCATCAGGATGTTCTTGATGCTGTGCGCCAGTCCGGCCACGGTCTGCCCGACCGCAGCCAGTCGTTCCGCCTCGAGCACCTCTTTTTCCAGTTTCTTGATCTGGGTGACATCGGTGGAGATTTCAATCACATGAGCCACCCGCTCCTCGCCCCGCACCAGGGGAGAGGTCATAACGGCATAGTCGATTTTCTTCCCGTCCTTGCCGATACCGCTCTGTTCCGACTGGTGGATTTTACTATCCTTGAAAGTTCGAGCCGCCGGACAGCGGGGACATTGCTTATCCCGCCGCTTGTAAACTTTATAGCAGTACTGCCCCAGGACATCGCCGAATCGCTCGCGGAAGCTCTCGTTGGCCCGGACGATACGGTACTCTTCATCGATAACCGTGATATAACAGGGTACCCGGTCGAACAGGACGTTGTACTCCTGCTGCCATTGGTTGGTGTCGGTGACGACCGAGGTTATTTCCAGGATATAGTCGACCGGACCGCCGGGAGTCAGGCGAAGGGGTGCGCTCTGGATGACATGGTGCGCCCAGCGGCTGTCTTTGTCGGCCACTACTGTGTCCACCACCCGGGTCCGGCCGTCCTCGAAAATCTCTTTCTGGGTACAGACCGAGCAGGGCTTATCCTGTTTTTTATAGACGCTGAAACATTTCCGGTTGTGCCAGTCGCCGAAGTACCGGGTAAAATTATCGTTGGCTTCGATAATATTATAGTCGCGGTCGATAATTGCGACGTTAAACGGCAACTGCTGAAAAAACTGACCGTACAGAAGCTGTGTCAGCGCCTTGCTTTTTTCCATCTTGCGTTTCGGCATCGTTCACCTGCTTTTCAACCGGTCCGGTCGGAAGCGGTTAATTCCGCCACCGTGTCCAGGAAATCATCGACCACAATCGGTTTCTCGATATAGCGTTCGGGCGGAGCTATGGTCTCATCCGGCACGAACGAACGGAAATCAAATTCTCCCTGTTGTATCACGCCGCTGACAACGACGACCGGGATATTCTTTAGAGTTTTCGTCTCCTTGAGCCGTTTATAAAACGAAAGACCCGATTCCCGGGGCATCATAATGTCCAGGCAAATCAAATCGGGGACAATTTCCTTAACCATCGCGAATGCATTCTCGGCATCGGTGCTGGTGTACGTCCGGTAGCCGTTGTTCTCCAAAACCGTATTGAGATACTCCATAACATCCGGTTCGTCTTCGATAATAAGCACCTTCTTTGCCATATGTCCACCTTTTTATTCCGGTTTCTTTACCTGCGGTAGCACCACCGGTTTGAGCGAACGGGCTGCTTGTCCGTATTTGTACAGTTCCCGGCGATTTTCCGGGGTCTCGCCGCCGTGACAGGTCGGACACAACCCGAGGTCGGGTTTGTCGGCCAGTTCCACCGCTTTTTTCAAATGACAGGCGACACAGATGTCGTGCAGGGCGTCGGTGTACGACGGTGCCAGGTAGGCCTTGACCTCAATGGGGGTATTCTCGACCCGGAGGTCGCGATGGCAGTCCTCGCAATTCTTGGCCGATTCGGCGCGGCGCTGTTGACCGGGTGTATGGCACTCGTCGCAGGCGATCGCCGCCCCGCCGGCCGAAGCGTGCCAGTCATGGTTGAAAACGTCGGTTACCGTGAACATTTTCTTATGGCATTCCCAGCAACCGCTGTTTTTATCCAGGGGGATGTTCATGTGATGGCAGGTAGCGCAGGCCTGACCCTCGCGGGTCAGTTCCTCGTGCTTTTTATGGTCGAACGCCACCCCGAAATTGTTGAGGTTGCCGTCGACAAACAGCGTGTCCGCGCCTCGGGCGCGTGTGACCGGGATATCGTCCATCCCTTCGCTATGAATCTTGTTGTCGGGAATGAGGGCGAAACCGACCGCGAACGCGAACACAAACGCCAGCGAGTAACGGGTCGAAGCCGCCAGCAGCGGTGAACCCAGCCAGGCACCGGAGGAGCGGTCGAAAGCCGCCGGGGCATAGGGGTTGGATTCGGGATGCCGCGGCCGTTCTTCCCAGATATGAAATTTCTCGATAGCGAACATGAACACCAGCACGGCCCCGGAGACGACGCCCATGCTGACGATAATTTCCATCCAGGACGGTAAATAAATATCGCCGGTGGCGCGAATCATCGTCAGGCCACCGACGTTGATGCGGTTGAACACCATCCCGAACACCACCATTATCGAGCCGACCCACTGGAGCTTGCGATTATAGCGCAGGCGCGGGACGACGAATATTATAAACGGCAAAATTACCGATATCAGCATTTCCACGATAAACAGGTTGGCCTCCCAGGTACCGGTGAAAATCATGCCCAGCTCGCCCGAGAAAGCGATATCGCCGATTCTTAAAAGGAAATATACGAAAAGCACCCAGGCGGCGATGAAGCCCAGTTTGGCGATACGTTCCGTCTCGGAATCCTTGATGTAAAGCCAGTGTGATACCAGGCTCTCGAAAATCACCATCATGAAGCCCAGCGCTACGGCCGAAACGAAAAACTGAACGGGCAGGATATTGGAATACCACAGCGGGTGCAGCTTGAACGGCATAATCAGAAAGAGCGACCCCAGCGAAGACTGGTGCAGGGTCGATAGCATGATGCCCAGAAGAATCAACGGGAAGCGGAATTTCATAAGGAACGTTCGGATTTTAGCATAACGGCTGAACTCTTCGAGGGGCACCGGGCTGAACTCCAGGAGCAGCACGGTAGTGTAGAGCATGACGCACCAGCCGACTTCGAACAGCGGTGAATGGGGATTCCAGAAAATTATCATGTGCCAGATGTTCCAGGGCAGACCGAGGTCGAACAGCAGGCCAACCACGACGGCGATATAACCGAGAAAGGCGGTCAGAACGGCCGGTTTGACGAAATCGTGAAATTCCTCGCGCCGCATGACATAAAACAGGGCGGTGATAACGAAACCACCGGCAGCCAGCGCCACACCGCTTAAGACGTCGAAACCGATCCAGAGTCCCCAGGGGGTGGCATCGCTCAAGTTCGTGGTCGCGCCCAGGCCGAATATAAAGCGGGTCAGACCAACCGCTGCGGTCAATCCGAGGATGCTCCAGAGTACGGTTTTTACCGCCTGGACTCTATTCATCTGTACCATCGTTACCCTCCTTACCGGTTTCCTGCCCGTTGTTCATGCGTCGCTTGATGACCCAGTTAATGCCGTACATTACGGCGCCCATGCCGACGAACGCAAACGGCACGGCGTTCATGGCCGGGGCGGTAGTGCGGGGCAGGGCTTTGGTACCCAGCTCCGGTTGATATGACAGAAAGCCCAGGTCGATGTCCGAGATATACAGCACCGAGGTGCCGCCGATTTCGTGTTCGCCCCAGACTTTGTTTATGTATAAATCCGGATTTTCTTTTATACGCTGATGCGCGACCTTGATGAGGTCCTCGCGCTTGCCGAATATAGTCGCCTGGGTGGGGCAGGCTTCGGTACAGGCCGGCTGCTTGCCCTCTTTGATGCGGTCGTAACACAAAATACACTTGCGAACGTACGGTACGCTTTCATCCCAGTCGTAACGGGGAATCCCGTAAGGGCAGGCCATCATGCAATAGCGACAACCGAGGCATTTGCTGTTGTCGTAAACCACCGCGCCCTCGGGCGTGGTATGCAGCGCGCCTACCGGGCAGGCCGAGGCGCAGGCCGGCTCGAGGCAGTGCCGGCACTGTTTACGGATATTGTGGTTGTCCGGTTTGTGCAGAACGGAAGTCCAGTTGCGGGCCGAGAGACCGTCCATCTTCTGCCATTCGCGCGGCACATCCATATTCAAATTGTTTTCTTTTTTACAGGCCGCCACACACTCCAGGCAGCCGATACATTTGGTAACGTCCGTCAGGATAGCCAGACTCATACCGGGGCTCCTTTCTTGTTAAGTGTGGTGCAAACCTTGTCGTCCGTTTCGGGCGGGAATTTCCAGGCCACGTTGGCGACTACCTGCGACAGCGGCATCAGCACGCAGTGAGCGATTTTGGTAAAGGGTATCAGAACGAAAATCAACTCCGCCGACAGTACGTGCATCAGCATAAAAAACCGGTAAGCCGACGCGCTCACGCCCATATGAGCGCAGACAAAACCGGTGACGAACGGAATCAAAAGCACTATCGGCCAGAGGTAATCTTGTTTGCGGCTGAGGAAACTCGAGGTTCGGTTGAGGATGCGGCCGATGATAAGCGCCGCCGCCGCGAATATGGTCAGCACCGTCAGGCCGTAAGCCCAAGCATACGGCAGGGTGGGGATGCCGAAACCGAGGTCGTCGCGCCACAATTGAACATGGGCGTAGAGGAAAATCGGAACCAGCAAAAGCCCGACATGAAAGAGCATGGAGAAGAGGGAATAAACCGGGCGGCGTTTGAAAACGAGCCGCACGGGCACCAGCCATTCAATCGAGCGGGTGATAACCTGACCCCAGGGCACGGTCTTATCGCCGGCGCGGTAATAAGCCCGGAATATTTCCAGCAGATCCAGAATCAAAACGCGGGCCAGCCCCAAAACCATGACGGCAAAAGTGAGCCGGAAAAGCGGTCCCTTCGAAAATGCGAGCAGTTGTTCCATAAGCTACTCCTTACTCTCTTCAATGGTGGATTCTTCGGGCTTCTTGACCTTGAGGGAGTCATCGAATATAATCGCCTTGTAAAGCAAATCGTGCAGGCCGACCACCTCGCAGTCGATGCCCTGGTCCTCGACCAGTTCGCGCAACTGCTTCTTGCAGTTGGCGCAGGGAGCGACCAGATACTTGCAGCCGGTGGCGCGGATCTGGTCGGCTTTGAGCTTGCCGCCGACCATGGTGCGGTAAGAACGTATCTCGTCGATGGATACCGTGCCGCCGCCACCGCCGCAGCAGATGTTATCCTGGCCGCTGGGCGTCATCTCCACGTAATTTTTACAGAAGGCTTTCAGGAGGTCGCGCGGTTTATCTATGATCCAGCCCTGGCGGGCGATATTGCAGGGGTCATGGTATGTCACAACTTCAGTGACAACGTTCGGGTCGAGTTTCAGACGACCTTTTTTCCAGACATCCCAGGTATATTCCATGATGTTGATGACGGGGTAAGCATCCTTGCCGCCGCAATAAGTCGGCAGGAAATACTTGGCCGACCGGGAAGCATGGCCGCACTCGCCGATTAGGGCTTTTTTCCCTTTCAAACGGCGGGTCTCAGAGTCGATTTTCTTGACCACCCGCTCCAGCATGCGGTCGCTGTAAAACAGGCCATAATT
>JAFGNW010000149.1 GCA_016926795.1 Candidatus Zixiibacteriota bacterium | reverse complement strand
ACCGAAATATTTCTCCGCCAACTGCCGCACCTCGTCAACCGTGACATCCCCCACTACCGCGACCGTCAGCCGTTGGGGAATGTAATAGGTTTCGAAAAAGTTCTGGAGGTCGGCGCGGGTCAGATTGTTTTCTTCCGACTGCCATTCCCAGAATATCTGGTAGGGGTGGGCAATAAAGGCGGTACCGACCAGCTGTTCGAACAGCTTGGCGTCACCGTTGTTCTCGACCGACTGGCGTCGTTCCTCGCTGACCACGTCGCGTTCGGTAAAAAATTCCCGCAGGGCCGGATGTTTCAGCCGCCCGGATTCCATGTTGAACCACAACTCCAGGCGATTAGCCGGCAGTGAAACATAATAACGGGTTATGTCGTACCCGGTCGTGGCGTTAAACTCGGCGGCGCCGTTGCGGGTGTAAATCTGGTCGAACTCGTTCTGCACCACATACTGCGAGCTGAGCGCCGAGAGCGAATCCAGCGCCACTCTTAGACCCTCGATTTTCTGAAGATGTGCTTCCAGTTCCTCCGGTCGATTCAACCGGATATAACGGGACTCCTGCTGGGCTTTGTCAATCAGCGCCCAGACCGAATCCTCTTTGAGCATGAGGACTTTCTCAGCCTCGTAATCGGTGCTGCCGACCGTTTGTGAACCCTTGAACATCATGTGTTCGAAGAGATGGGCGGTGCCGATATTGCCGATTTTCTCATAGGCCGAGCCGGCGCCCACCATGATGAACCCGGAAAAAACCGGGGCGGTATGCCGTTCCACCACCAGCACCGTCAGACCGTTATCGAGCGTGAATTTTTCCACGTCGAACCGGAGGTCCTCCCGGGCGCTGGCGAAACCGAATATAATCGGGCTCAAAAAGAACAACAGCAGCCACGATGATTTAAATTTCATGGATGATTTCCTTATAGAAAAAAGTAGTTAGCATATACTCTTAAATTACGGGATAAAATCCTGAATGTTTTATTCGCCGATAATTTTTACCAGAACCCTTTTACGCCGGCGGCCGTCGAACTCCCCGTAAAAAATCTGCTCCCAGGGTCCGAAATCGAGGTCCCCGCCGGTGATTGCGACCACCACCTCGCGTCCCATCAACTGTCGTTTCATATGGGCGTCAGCGTTATCCTCGCCGGTATCGTTGTGCCGGTACTGGTC
Source organism: Candidatus Zixiibacteriota bacterium (assembly GCA_016926795.1). Lineage (GTDB taxonomy): Bacteria > Zixibacteria > MSB-5A5 > GN15 > FEB-12 > JAFGNW01. Next base: position 3,401 of record JAFGNW010000149.1, on the reverse strand, counting down.
GATGGGGGCGTGCGGGGCCAGTTTCTCCAGCCATTGCTCATAATCCCGGTGCAAACCGGACTCATCGTCGTTGATAAACACCGAGGCGGTGATGTGCATGGCGTTGACCAGCACCAATCCCTCGGTTACGCCGCTGTCGCGGATACATTCCCTTACGTCGGGGGTGATATTCACGAAACCCCGACGGTTGGGGATATTGAACCAAAGTTCCTTACGAAAACTCTTCATCGTTCAGCGCTCCTTTTAAAATCAACGGATAACTTTCCTCCAGTTGATGTAAGGCTCCTTGTGAAGAAAGGAAGCTGGAATATAAGCAAAATTCATCGACCGGGAAAGGGGCAACTTTGAAGAGGCCGTTGGCGGCCAGAAAACCGGCTATCTTGTTGACCCGCGGTCCTTTGAGCTGCGCCACGGTTATGTGGGGAGAAAATTTGCGCCCTTCTTTGGGCAAGCCAGCCCGGATAAGGGCGGTATCAATCTTTTTTTGCAGGTGTGTAAGGGCTTCGTTTTTCTCCACCCCAACCCAAAGGGATTTCGGCTCTTTACGCAGGGGGAAACAACCCGTCCCCTCCAGCGCCACCGAAAACGGCTCGCACCGGATATGCGCCAGGGTCTCTACTATATCCCGAAATCCCCCCCCGTCCACCTCGCCGATAAAGCGCAGAGTCAAATGCAATTGCTCCGGCTCCAACCAGCTGGCTCCGGGCACACCGTGACAGATATAGCGGAGCTGTTCTTTTACCCGGTCGGGTAAATCGATGGCTACAAACAGGCGGTACAAAACAGACCTCGTCTTTCGGGGTGGCCGCGTTATAGGTTGACAGCCACAAAAAAGGAGGGCCATATAAAGCCCTCCCTAAAATTATTCGATTTCCAGTGGATGCAATCGCAGGTAGGCCGTGTTGCGCTTTTTCTGCTGAATATCCCGATAAATCCGCTCGACCTGATCCTCGGTCAGGTTCAATTCCCGAGCTACTTTGGCGGCCGGGATATCGTGCTCCAGAGCCCACCAGACCGGGTCGAGGATGTCGAAATTGACGCCGAAGAAAAAATCGGTCTGGGTAACTTCGGCGCTGTAAGTGTCGGTTGTGGGGATGCGTTTACGGATATTTTCGGGTACCTGCAGGTACTCGGCCAGTTGGAAAACCTGCATCTTGAACAGGTGGGCGATAGGTTTCAAATCCGCGCCGCCGTCGCCGTATTTCACGAAAAAGCCCAGTTCATGCTCGTCTTTGTTGCCGGTGCCGGCCACGGCCCGGTTGAGCCGCTCGGCATGGTAATAAAGCGTGGACATGCGGGTGCGCTGCTTGAAATTGGAAGCCGCCACCACCTGGAGGTATTGTTTTAAAGGCAGGCGTTTTGATTTCTCTTCACCGCCGGGTTTTTCCATCGTCACCTTGAAATAATTCAAAGCCGCCCCCTCGAGCGGGTTCGAACCGATGGTTATCTTGGTTTTATACTCCGGCTTGAAATCCGGAAAGACCTCTTTGATAGCCTCATCGCGCCGTTGGTAACATTTAAAACCGTCCAGGGCGCCGGTTATGTTTTCGACGACAAATTCAATACCAAGATGCCGGGCCAGATTCTCTGCCAGTTTCTGACTGTCCGGGCTGGAATCGGTTTCCGGCATGATAACCCCCAGAACCTTGTCCGGACCCAGAGCCCGGGCGCAGAGGGCGGCCACCACCGTGGAGTCAATGCCCCCGCTGATACCAACCACCGCCCCTTCCCGTTTTAAATCCTGCCGGATCTGCTTGCGGATCAACTCGGTCAGGTCGCCGGTCACCTTCGCAGCGTCGATTTGCAGAATATTTTTATGGAACTCCATTTTTTCCCACTCTGTTTAAATTTTAAAAGTATTGCTTTATCAGACGATATAATATAATATATTTGACTGTAATTCAACCAGAAACAATTATCAGTTGAAACTGTTTACGGTCCGAATGATAAGGCTTTTTATAGGGAAAAACAATGGAACAAAGCGAAATTGTAACGAAAGTTAAAGATTATATCGAAAAAAACTTTGTCTATGACCAGGAAACGAATCTCAAGGTGGACGAATCCCTGCTCGACAGCGGACTGGTTGACTCCACCGGTATTCTCGAGGTAGTTTCTTTCATCGAGGAAGCGTTCGGAATCAGTATTGAAGACGAAGAAATGGTGCCGGATAATCTGGATTCGGTAACCAAAATTGCATCCTTTATCGTTCGTAAGGCACAGTAAATCATATACTTATACGGTCGGCCAGTTTCCGGCAAACCGACCGTTTTGAGGTTTAATCGTCCCGGTACGATTCATCTAAACCGGCGGAGCAGTTAAAGATGGCTGAAGCGAAAAGTCCTTTTAAAACCGATCTGCTGAAATACTACCTTATCGAATGTAACTCCGAACAGCCTCCGCTCGGTCAGAAAATCCGCCTCTGGTTCGAAAGCAACGGTTTGCACTGCGTGGCCACGTATCGGTTCGGCCAGTTTGCTCAGCGATGGTGGCGTAAAAATAAGCTTATCGGCCTGCCTTTTTTATGCCTGTACAAAATCCTGAACTTTTTCATAGCCACCGTTTATCATATGCACATCCATGCCGAAATCGGCTCGGGCTTTTACATCGGCCATGTCGGAACCATTTATATCGGCCCCTGTGATATCGGGGACAATTTCACCATCACCCATAACGTCACTATCGGCGTTGGTCACGGCCGGGCGACCGAAGGTATCCCGAAAATCGGTAACAACGTCTGGGTGGGCACCGGTTCGGTTATTTCCGGAGCTATTACGGTCGGTAACGGGGTGACGATTTCGAACGGGACCATGCTCTCGCGGCCGGTTCCCGACGGCTGCCTGGTGGGCGGCAATCCCGGCCGGGTCATCATGCGCGAATATGACAACCGCGAATTGTTAGTTCTCCCCCCCCGCAATTGATATTCATTTTAAAGAATATTATGCCTCGGTAAAATAGGGCGGTCGTTCATCCTCGGCCATATTGATATGCAGTTCGCGCCCCAATAGAGCCGGCGAAATAATCAGCGGCAGAGAGTTCCTGAAAAGAAGATAAAGCTCGGTGTCCTCGGGGTTGTTGCCCCACCAGCTGGTGCAGGCGTAATCGAATCCAAGCTCCCGTAAAAGGGGAATCAGCCGTGCATAACCGGGCGGGTCATAGCCGTAGGGATAGGCGAAACCCTTGATTTCCCGGCCCAGCCGGGTTTGGATTACCTCTTTGGAAGCGGTGATTTCCCGCCTGATTAACTCCTCGTCGGCATGGCTCAGATTGATATGAGAACAGGTGTGAGCTCCGAACTGTACTCCGAATTCAGCCATCTCCTTTATCTGCTCCCAGCTGAGCGGATAGTGCTCGGTCTTTTCATAATCGGCCTCCCCCAAAAGAAGCAATTTGAGCTCGGCTGT
>JAFGNW010000148.1 GCA_016926795.1 Candidatus Zixiibacteriota bacterium | reverse complement strand
TTGAAGGTAGTGGCGGGAATGGCGACTACGTCTTCGTCCATACCTTCGTAATTGCTCATCTGCATTTTCTCGACCATGACGCCGACCACGATGAAGGGGATGTTATTGATAAAAATCTGCTTACCGACCGCGTCCTCGTCGCCGAACATGCGGATTTTTATATCGGAGCCCAGGAAGGCCACCCGGCGTTTCTCATCCATGTCGATCTGGTTGATCATGCGCCCGCCCTGCTGAGGGATGTGGTTGCGAATCTGTTCGAAGCAGGGGGGAATACCGGTTATGTGTTCATCGAGAACCTCACCTTTGTATTTGACGCGCTGACTCCATCGGGAATATTCCCCGCCGATGACGGCGATTTCGGGGATTTGCGCCGCCAGAAATTCCGGGTCTTCCTTATAGAGCCAGATGCGGCGGCCTTTGCCCATACCCTGGTAGGCTTTGGTGGTCTGACCGGTCCACATGACCCCGATATTCTCGCCCATGCCCTTCTGGTTGATGTTCATCTGGCGGTGCAGGCCCTCGCCGAAGGCTAAAAGCAGCATGATGGAGATGGTGCCCCAGGACAGGGCCAGCAGCGTCAGGGTGATGCGTTTTTTCTGCTTTCTGAAATCCCGGGCGAAAACGTTTATTATGGTAGTCAGATACTTCATATACTAAAAAAGTTTCAAGGCCTGGACCGGTTGCAGGTTAGCGGCTTTCCGGGCCGGGAAAATCCCCGCCATGAAGCCGACAATCCCGAGCAGTACAATAACCAGAACGGCCGAGTTGATATTGACTTCGGGTATACCGATGAAATCATCCAGCCCCGCGTAAGGCACCAGAGAAACGATAAGCCAGGCGAAGAGAAAACCCAGCACGCCGCCCAGACCGGTGATAAGAAAAGTTTCCAGGATAAACTGCATCAGGATCATGCTCTTTTTGGCTCCCAGGGCCATCTTGATACCGATTTCCTTGGTGCGTTCTTCGAGGACCACGTTCATGATATTGGAGACGCCGATCGCCCCGGCGATCAGGGTAGTGACACCAATACCGACCAGAAAGATATTGAACGCCCGAAAGAAATTTTTCAAAAATTCGAAAGTACGGGAAGTATCCCAGGTGCCCAGTGACTGTTGGTCGGTAGGGTCAAACTGGTATTTCTTGCCGAGAATATTGTACACCTCCTGTTTGGCATCTTCCATGCGGTAGCGTTCGCCGGCCTGGAGCACGAAATTACTCAAGTAGCGGTTGGAGTACATACTTTCGAAGGTGGACGAGGGAATATAGGCGATACGGCTGTCCCGCCCGCCGTAAGAGGAGTTTTGCTTTTTCTCTTTCATGACGCCGATAACGGTGAAAGGGACGTCTTTTATTATAATTTGTTTGCCGACGGCTTCCTCGGCTCCAAAGAGGTCGTTTTTCAGGATATTACCGATAAAAACCACCCGGCGGCGTTCATTCATATCCAGTTCGTTCAGAAAGCGCGACCCCTGCTGAGGGATCAAATTGCGCATAATACTGAATTCGGGCCAGACGCCGATTACGGGGCTGCGGGTGATATTCCTGTTGTATTTTATCGGCTGATTCCAGCGGCGAAACTCGGGTGAGATGCGGCCGATAGCCCGGGCTGTTTCTTTAAGCAGGACGATATCGTCCACCACCGGCCAGATGTTGCGGTTCTTGGGCAGGCCTTTATATTCCTTGCTCGTCAGGCCGGGCCAGAAGATGCAGATATTATCGCCCATGCCTTTTTGTGATTTTAACTGGGCGCCGCCGATGCCCTTGCTGAAGGCGAAGAGGAGAACGATGGAGCAGCAGCCCCAGAAAATGCCGAACATGGTCAGCAGACTGCGAAGTTTCTGGCGGCGCAGGTCGTTGAGAAACTGTTTGACGGTTATCAGAGGTAGCATAAATTTATCCGGTCCGGACGTTTAATCCCAGGGTTTGATTTCCCGCGGCGGCCGCTCCACGATCAATTCCCCCTCGGTGACACCGTCGATTATCTCGATATTAATGCCGTCGGAAAGACCAATCGAAACCTCCCGGGTGGTGATAATACCGGCCGAGTCCTGGACCTCGACGGTGGAGACGGAATCGTTCATGGCTACCAGTCTTTCGGGAATCATCAAAACGTCGGCCCGCTTGTTGATAATGATATTGGCATTAGCGCTGTATCCGGCGCGAAGGTACGATTCGCCCTGCTCTTTAAGGGTGATTTCAATTTCAAACATGGTTGAACCCTCCCGCTGCTGGGCTTTGGGAGAAATTTTACAAATCACTCCGGTCACATCGGTACCCGGCAGGGCTCCGATTTCGATTTCGGCCGGCATGCCTACCGAGATTTTCCCGACATCGATTTCATCCACCCAGCCCTTGAAAATCAAATCGTCCATGCGGGCCAGGGTCATCAAATCGGTTCCGGCCTGGTACGAGGTCAGAGGAACCACCGGGTCGCCCTCCTCGACCAGCAGTGAAAGAACCGTACCCTTGATAGTGGATTTGATGATGTTGTCGACATTGCGACCGGCGACCTCGGTCTGACCGGACTCTATCAGGGCCAGTTTCTCGCGGGCCAGGTTCAGGCGAAGCTCCGATTCCTCGTACTGGGCCTGTTTGGATTCGTAATCCTGGCTGGATATGAGACTCTTCTCGTTTAAACTTTTTATCCGTTCGTATTCTCTTTTAACGTTGTTGAAAGAAACCTCGGCCAGTTCCACCTGCCGTTTGGCTTCGGCGTATTCCATGGGGGTCGGGTCGGGTGCGACATCAAAAAGAGGGTCGCCGATTTCCACCTTGTCCCCGATGTCGGAAAAGGTTTTTTTGACAATCCCGGCAATGGGGGATTTTATCGAGATTTCCTTTTCCGGGTCGATAGTCCCGATAGCCAGGGCCTGGTCCACGATCGTGCCCCGGGCGACGGCAACGGTTTTCAAAATATCTTCTTTTTTGGCGTTGGAATCGAAGGCGAAAAATATGACGAGAGCGATTAGAACTAAAGGAACGATAATAAATATAATTTTTTTTACCATATCACTTTCTCCAGCATATTTAAAGACAGCAGCTACCTGAATAAATTACGTACTTATTTCTTTATTGTTTCAAATCTTTGACCGTTCAAGGCGTCGCTTTATTAATTTGTCTATTATGTTTTATCAATGTTGCAAAAATTTTATAAATAGTTCAGTTTTCTTACGGCAACTTCAACAAAATGCCAGGCTTAAAAAAGTTAACTTGTTGTCGTGAAAAGACTTGTGTGTGGGGATAATTTTCCCGAACAGCTTCACCTGTATGCATTGTTTAGGTATAAATTAAAATTTCTTATTATGAATTTAAAAGTGTATAATAAAACGTCATGGAACTTATCGGCGCCAAACCCGACCGCAAGGTCATTATTTATTTTATACTGGCTATAATAGTCGGTACTTTACTTTTGTCGCTGCCGGTCAGCTCCCGGAATCACCCGGTGACTTTTATCGACGCTCTCTTTACCGCCACCTCGGCGGTCTGTGTGACGGGTCTGACGGTGCTCGATACCGGTAGAGATTTTACCCTTTTCGGCCAGATTGTCATACTGGCGCTGATCCAACTGGGCGGGCTGGGGATCATGACTTTCACCACCGTACTTTTGATATCCATGGTGCCCCGGCTACCCTTTCAGGACCGTTTTGTCCTTTCGCAAACCCTGGGCGGCGGTCCGCGCTTAAAGACGTCGTCGCTTCTAAAAGCGGTGGTTCTGACGACACTGTCTTTCGAATTGTTGGGGGCAATGGCTTTATTTGTCGGGTTTCAGAGCGAATTTCCGCTCGGTCGGGCGGTTTATTATTCGATTTTTCACACCGTGTCGGCATTCTGCAACGCGGGCTTTTCGACGTTCTCCAACAGCCTTGAAAATTATGGCGACGAGCCTTATATGCTGACGGTCTTCGCGGTGCTTATCATTAGCGGCGGCCTGGGTTTTATCGTCGTCAGGGAAACAATGCTTCGTCTCGGCTCGAAAAAGAACAGGTTGTCGCTTCATTCCAAACTCTGTCTGAGCGTGACGGCCGTACTACTCGTTATCGGTACGCTGGCTTACCTGGCGGCGGAATATGAAAATGTATTCGAACATATGGGGACCGGGCGCAGTCTGGTTAGCGCCTTTTTCCAGGCGGTGACCAGCCGCACAGCCGGCTTCAACGCCGTCCCCCAGAGGAACCTGACCGAGGTCAGCCTGCTGGTGACGATTATATTGATGTTCATCGGAGCTTGTCCCGGCTCCACCGCCGGCGGGATTAAGACAACCACCCTGGGAATAATAGTGCTGATGGCTTATAACCGCTTTCTGGGCCGCCGGTCGGTCAAGGCTTTCCGAAGGTCGATAAGCACCGATTCCGTACAACGGGCGGTGACGGTGATGCTGGCGGCCATCGCCGTGATTGTGCTGATATTCGTGTTGTTGATGTTTGCCGAGGAAAAACCTCTCCCGCACACTTTGAGCCACGGCTGGTTCGTGGACAGTCTCTTCGAAGTTGTCTCCGCCTTCGGGACGGTCGGTTTGTCGCTGGGAGCGACGTCGCAATTTCACGATTTCGGAAAAAGCCTTATAGTCATACTGATGTTTATCGGCCGGGTGGGTTTGCTGACGCTGGTGTTCAACCTGGCGCGGCCGATGCAACCCGGTGAAGTGGTATATCTTGATGAACAGGTTATGGTAGGATAGAGGTATAGATATGAAAAATTTCGCCATTATCGGCCTGGGCAATTTCGGCGCCACGGTGGCGCGGGAATTGTCCGAACTGGGCTGCCGCGTCACCGCCATCGACAGCGACAAAGCCAAGGTGCAGCCTTTGAACGACGTCGCCCATCTGGCGATTCTGGCCGACGCCACTGACCGCAGTTTCCTTCAGAACCTCGAGGTTGACAGCTATGACTGTTTTGTCGTCTCCACCGGCAAGGATTCACACGCAGCTATATTAATAACCCTGCATTTGAAGGAACTGGGGGCGAAGAAGATAATTGTCAAAGCTAACTCCTCCGACCATGCCCGGATATTGACCAAGGTCGGCGCTACCGAGGCGGTGATACCGGAAAAGCAGATGGCTGAGCGCCTCTCGCATTCGCTGGCCAAGCCGAACCTGATAGACTCCCTGCCACTGACCGGCGGTTTCTACGTAGCCGAGTTGGCTCCGCCCGAGGATTTTGTCGGTAAACAGTTGCTGGAGGTCCAGTTGCGTAGCCGTTATCATGTCCAGGTTATCGCTGTCAAGGACGGTGCCGGCGGCAGCGTGACTTTCGCCCCCGGCGGAGAGTTCCGCTTTAAAAAAAGTGATATCCTGGTAGTGCTGGGTAAAGAAACTGATATCGAAAAAATAAAATAAGTTTTTCGTGCTTTCAAAGAAAAAAGAAAACCGGCCCGTCCTAATCAAAACCGGGCCGGTTCCGATAGGTTATTTCAACTTAGTGTTTTCGTTTATAAACTCCCGGCCAGTCTGACGAAGCCGTCGATATCGGCCAGCGACCGTCTGACGGCCGCTTCCCAGAAATCATCCTTTGTCAAATCGACACCCAGATGTTTCTCGGCTACCTGCTCGCAGGTCAGGCTGCCGCTATCGGCCAGCAGGGCTTTATATTTTTTCGCGAACGAGGCGCCTTCCTTTTTCGCCCGGTCGTACACTCCGCCGGCGAAAAGATAGCCGAAGGTGTAAGGGAAGTTGTAGAAGGGCTGGTCGGTTATGTAGAAATGCAGCTTGCTGGCCCAGAAGAGCGGGTGATGCCCGGACTCATCGAGCAGTCCGGCGAAGGCTTTTTTCTGCGCATCGACCATCATATTGTTTAAGCGGTCCTTGTCGATAAGACCGCCCGGGCGATCCCGGTAAAATTCGCATTCGAACAAATAGCGGCTGTGCAGGTCGGTGAACATGATATAGGCGGCCTGGAGTTTCTGGTCGAGCAGCATAAGTTTTTCCTGCGGGTCGTCGCAAATCTCCAAAGCGGCGTCGATAACCAGCGTTTCGGAGAAGATGGAAGCGGTTTCGGCGAGGGGCATGGGGTAGAGCGAGGCGAACGGCGGCCGGTCTTTAAGAATATAACCGTGATAGGCATGACCCAGTTCGTGAGCCAGAGTCAGCAAGTTTTCGAACGAGCCGGCGTAGGTCATGAAAATGCGGCTCTGTTTGAACGGTTTGAGGGAGGTGCACCAGCCACCGCCGGCCTTGCCGGCGCGGTCTTCGCCCTCGACCCAGCGGTCGGCCAAAGCCATTTTCATGAAATCAGCCATGTCGGCTGAGAAGTTCCTGACGTTGTCGATAATAAATTCTCCGGCCTTGTCGAAAGCGTAGAGCCGGTCTACCTTGCCGCAGGGAGCGAACTCATCGTACCAGCAGAACTTATCTATCTTCAGGATTTTTTTCTTGGCTTCGATATAAGGAGCCAGGCGGGAAGTCTCGCGGGCAACCACGCGCCACATGGCATCGAGCGACTTCTGTTGCAGGCGGGCCATAGTCAAAGGTTCGTAAAGCGGCGTTTCCCAGTTGCGGTGTTTATATAACGACAGGCGAAATCCAGCCTGGGCGTTCAAAGCCATGGCGGCCAGGTCGGCCCGGGTATTCCAGCCCTCGGTCATTTTCTCGAAAGCCCGGCGGCGCACCGCCCGGTCGGGGTCGGAAAACTTGGTCGCCAGCTGGCCCATCGAGAGCTTTTTCGTCTCGCCGTTTTCCTCGAAATCCACCCGGATATCGGCGGCCATCTTGTCGTACAGACGGTTCCAGGCATGATAGCCGTTGACAGCCAGCTCCAGGGCCAGGTTTTCCAGCTCCAGGGGCATTTTGCGTTTGGCTTTCTCCCGCATTTCATCCAGGTAGAATTTAACGTCCCTGATTTCATCCAGAGCCGTGAAGGCGTTCCATTCTATATCGGTCTGTTTTAAAATCAGGGCTTCGAAACGGCTGTTCAGTTTGTCCCATTGCGATTTGTAAATATCGCCCTCACCGACAATATTGTGCGCCTCGGTGTCTTCGACGTTCTGCGCCGCCAGGCAATGGGCGAAGGACATGACAGCGTAAATATCCGCCAGCAGGGTCTGGAATTTATTGATAAATTCCGCCCATTTTTTACGGCTGGTTTCGTTCAGAGTTTCGGGCAGGCGGTCGAGCAGGTCGGTGGTGTTTTCGATGTCCTTTTTAACTTTTTCGCGATATTTTTTGAACTCGGCCGATTTGCTGCCGCCGGGGAAAATAGAATCCAGATCCCAGGTCGGGGCGGGGGGTATTTTTGTTGAGGTAGTCATGATTATCTCCGTATTTTAAAGTCTTTCTAACAAGAGCTTTTCATATATAAGTGATTTTACCCGCTAGGGCAACAGCTTACAGGTTTTTTAACGGGGTCGATTTCATTTTTTTAATCGTTTGATATTGAGTCGGGGTGGCATTAAGTTATTCGCATGGTAAAGTGAGGTAATATGGAAGACGATGAGCGGGAACCGGTTGAGTATCCAATCGACGGCACGCTTGATTTACATCTGTTCGCACCGGAAGACACCAAAGAGGCGGTGCTGGAGTTTATCCGGGTCTGTCTCGAGAAAAAAATTTATCATATTCGCATCGTGCACGGCAAGGGGATCGGTGTCAAGCGGGAGATAGTCCGGAAAATTCTCGAATCACACCCACACGTGGCGGCGTATCGACATGAGGGGGGGAGCGGCGGCGGTTGGGGAGCTACCGTGGTGGATTTGAAAAAATGACGTATTTTGTTCCGTGACCAATAAAAAACCCTCAGGTGAGGGTTTTTTATTTTGGTTCACGGGTCAGGTAAAACTACTTAAGCAATACCATCTTCTTGGTGGCACTGAATTTACCAGCCGTCAGACGATAGAAATAGACACCTGAAGCGAATCGAGCGGCATCCCACTCCAGCTTGTAAAAGCCGGGATTACTTTGATCTGACCAGGTTTCAACCACCTGCCCAAGAATGTTATAAACAGTCAACTTCCATTCACACGCTTCGGGCAGTGCAAACTCAATCGTTGTAATCGGGTTGAATGGATTGGGGTAGTTTTGCGACAGGGCGAAATCTCTCGGCAGGTTGTCAACTATCATCGAAGTCATAACCTGACCGTCAAAACTACCCGCTTCGACGGACCGGATTTTGTTCGGTCCGTCGATGACAAGGATCGGACCCTCTTCGAGGAAGGTCTGTCCCCGCATATTATAAATAATTACACTGGTGTTTTCACCGTTAAAGTAGGTTTGAATTTCCATACCGGCGACACTTTCGTGCAGCGCGACTCGAGCCTCACCCTCGATAATCAGGTGCAGGGCGCCGATGCGGGCGGAGGTTTCGGCGATGGACAGGAGGTTGTCCTTAACCGTGAAGTCGGCACGGTAGGTGTCGTGGAAAACCGGTTTCGGGAAAGGTACGGCATCGTTGACAATGACCCGGATGAGGTAAACCAGGTCGGCCACCGTCAGAGTCATGCCGTCGGCGTTGA
>JAFGNW010000147.1 GCA_016926795.1 Candidatus Zixiibacteriota bacterium | reverse complement strand
TTGCGCTCGCTGTCCGAACCGGACAAGGACCTGCTGGGTTTCACTTTATTCGCCCTCAAGGCTCTGGAAATAAAGGTTGCCCCCGCCGATATCGAGCCCTTCAGAACCGACCCGCACGAGCTCGAGATTTACAGATGGGAAACGGGTGAGTTTGAGAAGACTACTATCGCCCGCCTTACCGCAAAGTTGCTTAACCAGTAACATTTGATTCCCTCAGCGTGAGAACGACGCGGAGCGTGGGAACGAGGTTTAATTTGTTCCGGCGGGTCCTTTCCTTGCTCGGCGGGGATGAGACCTGCCGGTTTTGCGTCCGGAGAGGGCATCGGGTCCTACGCCCGATAAATCGTCCGCAGGCCCCGACGCAACTTCCAATGAAGACCGTCAGTTCACACCACGCCTTTGGCGCGGCAGGAACTGACGGAACATCTGAGACTTGACATGATATATAGCAAACCTGACAAAATAATTTAATCATTAATTGTTTAAACAGTAATACACAACCCCTCGTCTTTATATTGTAATACCCTTACAGCCCTGCCTTTTAAAAAAACGCGAGGAGGTGTACCATGTGTAAGCGATTTATCGCGCCTCTTCTCGTGCTGGTCTTTCTTTCGCTCCTCTTTGCGCCGGACTTTTTTGCCGCGGGATTCGGGAGAATCACGGGAACTATCACCGACGCCGAAACCGGTGCGCCGGTGGTCAACGCCTCGGTGCTGGTGGTCGGCACCAAATTCGGCAATTTCACCGACTCGAACGGGAATTATACCATTCCCCGCCTGAGTCCGGGCACCTACACTCTTAAAATATCATCGATCGAGTACAACACCGTCGAAATCGAAGGTGTGAAGGTGGATGCCGACCTGACCACCGAAGTCAATCAAAAACTGACCCGGAAAGTCAGCGACCTCGACAAGGTTATCAAGGTAAGAAGCACCCATGACGTTATCGACCGGTTCGAAACTGAACACAAACTGACCGGTACTTCAGAAACTATCAAGCACAAGCCGGTACAGACGGTTGACGCGCTGACGGAACAGAAAGCTGAGGTTCAAAAAACCAAAGATGGTGAGGTGTATATTCGAGGGGGCCGGGCCGGGGTGGTTAAATACAATAACAAGGTTCCCGTCGGTGACCCAATGAGCGGTACTGTTATCCCACCGGAACGTGAAGAAAGGCGTTATCCGTACGAGGCGCCGTTTGATGCCATGTTTTTTAAAGACTATGGCGTCAATCCCTTTGTCGATACCCGAAGGGACCATTTCTCGACTTTCGCGGCCGACATCGACGACGCCTCTTATGTCGTGACCCGCTTGTATATCGAGCGCGGGCACCTGCCGCCTCCGGACGCCGTACGCACCGAGGAGTTCATCAACCATTTTGATTACGGCTATGACGCACCCGTGAAACGACCGTTCGAAATTTATGCCGAGGGCGCGCCGTCGCGATTCGGCGGCGACGACGTGCACCTTTTGCGTATCGGTATCAAGGGCCGCGAAGTATGCGACCGGCAAAGAAAACCGGCCAACCTTGTGTTTGTCGTCGATGTCTCCGGCTCGATGGGGCGGGAGAACCGGCTGGGCATGGTCAAGGACGCCCTCCGGATGCTGGTGGATGAACTGCGCCCGGACGACCGGGTCGGGATTGTTTGCTTCGAAAGCCGGGGGCACGTCGTTCTGCGGCAGACCTGGGCCGGCGAGCGGGATAAGATGACCATAAGACAGGGTATCGATAAACTCCGCTCCGGCGGCAGCACCAACGCCGAGGATGGCCTCCGGTTGGGGATGCAGATGGCCCGTGAGATGTATCACCAGAACAAAACCAATCGGGTAATAATGCTCTCCGATGGTGTGGCCAACACCGGCACTACCGGTCCCGACGCCCTGCTCGAGCTCATCGATGAATTTATCGATATGGGCATCACCCTGACGACGGTCGGGGTGGGAATGGGCAATTTCAACGATGTTCTCCTGGAAAAGCTGGGCGATAAGGGTAACGGTCATTACGCCTATGTGGACAATATCGAGGAAGCACACCGTATTTTTGTCGATAACCTGACCGGCTCGTTGCAGGTTATCGCCCGCGATGTCAAAATCCAGGTCGAATTCAATCCCCGCACGGTCGCAACTTATCGTCTGCTCGGCTATGAAAATCGCGATGTGGCCGATTCTAAATTCCGCGACGACGTCGTGGATGGCGGCGAAATCAACAGCGGCCACAGCGTCACGGCGCTGTATGAGTTAACCTATTGCCGGGGCGGCGAGGGCTGCGATATCGGTACCGTCCGCGTCCGTTACAAGGACCCGCGGTGGGAAGATAATGAAGAGGTGGAAGAAGTCTGCGGCGAAATAACAGCCAACTTTTTCAATCACACTTTCGACGAGGCCTCGGCCGGTTTCAGGCTGGCCGCCGCGGCGGCGGAGTTCGCCGAAATCCTGAAAGGTTCCTACTGGGCACGGGGCTCCGAAATTAAGGATATCCTCGCGCTGGCGGTTGATATTTACTCCGAAACCGAAAAGCCGGAAGTTCTGGAGTTGATGCGCCTGGTGGCCAAAGCCGATAAATATGAAAGGGTTCTGGCCGAAGAATGAATTTGCCTTTGCTCGGGCCGGGAGTTATCCTCCCAGCCCCGGCAAACATGGACTTTTAATCTTCTTGACGTGCGGATATTTTTTCGCATATTAATAGTAAAGCAATCAACGCGCTTTTTCACTATAACTATTTTACGAATAATTTCGGGGAGTAACGATAACTGTGCTCTTTACCGCCTTTAGTAAGGGAGGTGAATGTTTGTGAGGTTCGTTTACAGCCCTGTCGCAATGCTGATTATCGTGATGATTGCCTTTGGTGTCGATCTGGCGGCGGCCGATAATCCCGGCCGTGAAAACGCCTCAAGACGATTGTCCAATCACACGGCTATGGTATCGGTGGCCGACAACCGGCAAGACGAACCGGGTGACCAAATAAATTCACCTCCCGCCGAAAAATCCGATACGGTGGAAACTCTCTCCGGTCGTATTTTCGGTCACCCGGAGTTCTATTACGTCCCCTGCCGCGATTACCGGCAGGTCTTAACCCGGTGCCTGGACAACTGGCGTGCGGCCCGCTCGGAGTTCACCAAAAACCGGTCCTGGACGTACGGCTTCGATAAAGCCCGGAAACGTGGCTACCGCCTGGCTCGCGAAAGAGAGTGTTGTGAAGAGCGACGTCTCCGGATGTATCTCGAGGAGCCGTTAATACCCCATCCGAAGTATGAACGTTACCGCCCCCCGGTCGTGTATCGGTTACCCCGTTATTGATATCCCGCATATTTTCAAGAATGACTTTTTTTTAAAGGTTTATTCCATAAATAATTTCTTATATTATAAAAAAGTTCTTTGCAACGGGGTATGTTCCGTATGATATTTAAGATATCGATACCCTTTTAACGGAGGGGATGAAAAGCGCCTGTGAAATTTCTGAAACCAGTTTTAGCTGTCGTATTCCTGGGAGGGTTGCTGTCCTGCGGCGAGCCGCAGAAGTTGATTTTGTCTCCCCGCGGCGGCGAGCCTTACTGGCGTCTGGAAATTACCGGAGTGCGACTTAACGATGTCTGGGTCAGCCCGGAAGGCGTCGCTTATGCCGCCGGTTACAACGGCGCGATTCTTTATTTCGAGGATTCCCTCTGGCGGCCGATGGCGGTGCCCACGGACGATGATTTCAACTGCCTCTGGGGGTATTCGGCGGAGGGTATGTACGCCGCCACTGACCGGGGCGTAATATACCGCTTTGACTCACTCGCCTGGACTTATGTTTTAAGCACGGCCGGATATAGTCTGAACGGCTTGTGGGGGCTGGACAGCAACCTGGTCTTCGCGGTCGGCGACCATGGTGTCGTGTATCGCTTCAATGGCCAGATCTGGAGTCAGATGTACAATCCCCACAATGTCGCCCTGCAGGATATTTGGGGTACCGCGACCGACAACCTCTATGCGGTGGGCTCGAACGGCGCCGTCCTGCATTACGACGGCTACAACTGGAACCGCGACTCCACCGAAACATCCTACCTGCTCTATGGTATCTGGGGTTACGACGAGAACAATATCTTCGTCTGTGGCGAGTGGGGAACAATTCTTCATTTTGACGGGTCGGGCTGGAGCGCCATGAACACCAATACCTACTTTTTCATCCGGGATATCTGGGGGACGGCTCCGGACAACGTTTATGCGGTGTGCGCCGACGGAAGTGTAATGCGATACGACGGCGCGGACTGGACGTTTTCCGAAAGCGGGTCGTCCAACGCTCTGTACGGCATCGATGGCACGTCGTTGTATAATATCTATGCTGTCGGCAGCGGGGCGACGATCGTGCATTATGACGGTACAGGCTGGAACGTTCTTCACGAGCGCATCGCCGAGGACCTGTACGATGTCTGGGGCAGCGACCCGGATAACATCTACGCCGTCGGCAATAACGGCGCCGTCCTGCATTACGACGGCGTGCTGTGGCGGCCGATCGATATCGGCCTGGAACAGAATTTAATCAGCATCTGGGGAACCTCGGCGAACGATATTTTTGTCGGAGGTTTCGACGGTATGATGATTCATTACGATGGTTCCGGCTGGACAACCATGAGCAGCAAACTGTCAGTGGATATTCTCGAGGTCTGGGGGAGCGGTCCGGACGATGTTTATGCTGTCGGCGTCAGCGGGGAAATGGCTCGTTATGACGGTACGGAATGGCAGCGCCTGGAGCCGCAGACGGAAAACAATCTCGACGGCATCTGGGGTTCCGATGCCGATAATGTCTTTGTAGTCGGCTGGGGTGGCGTCATATTACACTTCGACGGCGCCGGGTGGAGCGAAACCCAGACGGCGGCCGGATATGCCTTCCGGGGGGTGTGGGGCGCGGCGGAGAACGATATTTTCGCGGTCGGCCCGGATTCCGTCGTGTACAATTTCAACGGCTCCGCCTGGTTTGGTGTGCCCGGTCACAACGCCGAAATTTTGAACGCCGTTTACGGTTTTTCCGCGACCGATATTTGGGCGGTGGGTGTCGACGGCACTATCGTACATTATAACGGCTCGACCTGGGAATCGGTCTTCACGTTTCTTTACATCACTCTCAACGGGATCTGGGGGACCTCGGCCGATAACGTCATTGCGGTGGGTCGCTACGGCTCCGTCCTGCGCTATGCCGCGCCTTAAAAAGTTTTTATGTGAAATTATTATGTGAAATTATTATCCGGTGTCAGGCGACGATATTGCGACCGCCGTCCACGACTATCAGCTGACCGCAGATCATATCGGCTTCGTCGGAAGCCAGCCAGGCTACGGTTTTGGCGATATCCTCCGGGTCGATAATTCTTTGTCGCGGGGTGTGGAATTTTGCATGAGCGATAATCTCCGAGGCGCCCGGCACGGAATTGGCTGATTTAGTATCGGCCAGCCCGGCCAGCACTCCGTTGACAATAATTTTCTTTCCGGCCAGTTCATATGCCAGTCCGCGGGTCAACGATTCCAGGGCGGCTTTGGCGGGCCCCATCAGTCCATAGCCGGGAATGACTTTCTGGCCGCCGTCGCTGGAGATGCTGATAATCCGACCGTAACCGTGGTTCATCAGGGGAACGGCCTGCTGGGCCATATCGAGCAGCGAACGGGCCGAGGAAGCCATCGTGATATCCCAGTATTTGCCGGTAGCCTCCAACAGTTTACCCGGGACGCCGAAAGCGGCGTTGGCCACCAGTATATCCAGTCGCCCGAATTTTTCCCTGACCTGTTCGAACATTTTGTTCAGGCTTTCCGTTTTGCCGATATCGGCCCGTATCGCCACCGCCTCGGAACCGAGCCCTTTTATCTCGTCGACCACTTGCTGGGCGTCGGACATGCTACGGCGGTAATTGACGA
>JAFGNW010000012.1 GCA_016926795.1 Candidatus Zixiibacteriota bacterium | reverse complement strand
TCAGCACCGCCCGATTTCTCCCCTGGTATACGACCATACTACCGGCCGCTACCGCCGAGGCGCCGCCTTCCTTAACGGCTTTCTCGAAATCCGTTATCTCCCCGGCGCCCCCGCAGGCTATTACCGGTATATTGACCATGCGGGTAACCTGTTTGATAAGTTCCAGGTCGTAACCTTCCATCGTCCCGTCGCGGTTAATCGAGGTCAACAGAATTTCCCCGGCGCCCATTTTCTCGGCCATAGTCGCCCATTCCACCGGGGAATGGCCGGTAGCTCGCCGCCCGCCGTGGGAGTAAACCTCGTATCCGCCGAAAACTTTTTTCCGGGCATCAACCGAAACCATGATACTCTGGCTGCCGAACCGTTCGGCCAACTGGGTGATGAATGCGGGTGATTCGATCGCATGGGTATTAACGGCGATTTTCTCCACCCCCAGGCTGAATATTTCCCGGGCTTCATCGATATCCCGAATCCCCCCACCGTAGGTGAAGGGCATAAAACATTCACCGGCGATTTCATCGATTATCCGGAAAGGCGGTTTCCTGTTTTCCGGGGTGGCGGTAATATCCAGCACTATCAGTTCATCGACTTCCTTCTCGTTGTATATTCGCACGGTGTTGACAGGGTCGCCGATGTAGGCGGGATCCTTGAACTTGATTGTCTTGACCAGACCCCGGTTGCGCAAAAGCAAACACGGCATGACTCTTGTTTTCAACATTTCAGCTTTGCTCCACAAAGTTTTTTAAAAGTTGCAGCCCGAAACGGTGGCTTTTCTCCGGGTGAAACTGGGTTCCCCAGATATTGTCGCGATGAACCGAGGCGGGGAACTCATAACCGTAATCGGTCGTGGCCAGGACATCACGGCTGTCCTCGCAACGGAAATGATAGGAGTGCACGAAATAAAAGCGCGGTTCATCGATATCTTTAAAAAGAGAATTATCATTAATGACCGAGACCGAGTTCCAGCCCATATGGGGAACTTTCAATTCACCCGAGGGACCGTTAAATTTAAACCGGACGATATCCCCTTTGAGCCAGCCCAGGCCGGGCAGGTCGCCCTCATCGCTTCTCTCGGCCAGGAGTTGCATCCCCAGGCAGATACCCAGCAGGGGCGTTTTATCTTCGAGTACTTTTTCGTTCAGGATATCGAAAAGACCGAGCTTTTGAATATTGGCCATGCCGGTGTCGAAAGCTCCCACCCCGGGAAGAATGAGCTTGTCGGCGTTTTTAATATCCTCCGGCCGTGAGGAAATCTTCGCGGGGACACCCAGCTTTTTGAGCATATTCAAAATGGAACCCAAGTTGCCGCTGTGATAGTCAACGATGGTCAACATATGGTTTTTTCTCCGAGAACAAAAAAGTCCTTACTTATTTATCATTGATTTGCCGGGGCCGTTGTCCGGTCGGCTTTATAAGTTTCCTCAAGATGGTTGAAAAACTTCTCCGCTACCCGCCGGGGTTCGAACCGGCGCGATTGCTCGACCATTTCCCGTCCCAGTTGGTGTCGCCAGTTCTTATCATGAATCAGACGGTCGAGCGTTTGCTGCCATTTATCCCGGTTGCCGTAAGGAATAACCAGGTCCCGGTGGTTGACGAAATCGGCTCCCAGTGAGATATCGTTAACGCTGAACAGGGTTCTGTAATCCTGGTCGAAACAGAGTACCGGCAGTCCGGCCAGCAAGGCCTCGACCAGTGATGAACCCGCCCCGGAAGGGAAGAGGTCGATATAGATATCCGCCATTGCCAGTAGTTCCATGATATCGGTGCGGTAACCGGGGGTAATGATACGCTTGCGTTCGGGAGCGCCGGCCGGGAGGTTTGAACTGATATTGGCCAAACCGACCGCCATGAAATAGGCTTCGGGGTTGCGCGCCAGGGCGTCCCGTAGCTGATTCCAGAATTCCGGCTGCCGGTAGCGGCTGTCGCGGTTGACACTGATTAAAAGCGCGGCTGTATCCGGAATGCCGAAATCACTCCGGCGGGCGGCTCTTACATTGTTCTTTCGAGTCAGCGGTATGACTCCGGGCGCGGTCCTGGCGGAACTTTCCGGTACCTGCTTACGGGTCGTGAAAATAAGATCCATATCCCGCGAAAATTCCGATTGCTGGTGTTCCAGGGCCGCCTGGAAAGGAGCCGGGCGCAGGGCGGAAATGAAATTATAAACCGGCACGAAATATGTCGTCTGATAAACCAGAATATCGATGCCGTCGTTGACAATCTGCCGGGTCAGGTAATTAACCTGGTCCATCGGACCGAGCTGCCGTTCGGGGATGCGTACCCGGACATCGTTTTGTTTCAGGAAAGTCACCGTGTCGGCGTAACGCTCTTTTAGAGCCGGTTCTTCATCGAGCGACCAGCGCGAATAAAAATAAAGCTCGTATCGGTCGCGGTCATGGTACTCAGCCAGAGGATAGTAGGTCCGGCTCGGCGCCTGGTTCTGCGAGAAACCCTCCAGCAGAAAACCGATTCTGAGTTTTTCGTCGAATTTGTTTTTATCCCGGTTTTCATCGACCCAGGCCTTGAGCGGGTGGTGCTTCGCAGCCAGCCGGATAAAGGCGTTCAGGTCCTCATCGACCGTCGCATATTTATAATTCGGGTCTTTGCTGAACAGGTTCTCAGCGTAAATCGAGATGTAGGCGTTCTTAAGGAAATCGTCGAAGCGGTTGTTCTCCAGGGCGGCCACGGCAGTTCGCCTCCAGAGTTCCCGGATGGCCGGAATGTCCTCCCCGGCCTGATACAATTTGGTCAGGTTCATAACAATCGCTTCGTTGGAGTAACCGGTCATTTTGGCCAGACGAAGAAGATTGGTTTCGGTCGGCCCGGAGCGGTTCTGTTGCACCTGTGCCGAGACCTCTTTTATCAGCGTTTTAATACGCTCTTCGGGATCATTGGAAAACATTCCTGCCGGGCAGGGCCAGCCGTTGTTACCCGCCGATGCTTTAACGGATGGAGCCGGAGCGACCAGCGGTTCCGATTCTTCGGTATTATTGCCGTTGCCGGAGCGCGTCTCGTTGGAGGTCCGGTTGATAATTTTTTCAATACTCTTAAGCTGTTTTTCAAGAGGAAAGTTATTCTCCACAAATTCCCGATAAGCGCGGGGGGAATACTCATCCCCGGTCACCAGTTGTATAAACTCCTCAAAATCATTCCAGATATATTCGGCAGGGTAAATACCGCGGGCGCCGACAAAATTGTGCACGATCGGCTTCAGCCCGCAGGCCATGGCTTCCATCAATCCCACCGGGTGACCCTCCATCACCGAGCTGCAGACGATATAATGTTTATCCTCCAGCCAGGCGGGGACATCGTCAATCCAGCCATCGAAATGAATGTTTTTCTCTAAGCTCATTTCCCGTATCATCTGGTCAAAATACATCCGGTAACGGGCGTCCTTGACCTCGCCGCCGATATGGAGGTGGTAATCGGGGTTGCGGCGGAGCAGTTCGCGGAAAGCATGGAACAGAAGCATCGGTCCTTTTTTGTAGTTCAGCGAACCCAGAAAAGCCAGATTCTTGCCGGGTTTCCTTTCCCGGAAGGGGAAGCGTTCGAGATTTATGCCATTCGGGATAGTGTGTATCCTGACTTTTTTGGAAAGCTGCGGGATCTGCTGCTGTACCATCGTGCGGATATGGTCGGCGACAAAAATCAAATCATCGATTTTGTCCCAGTTGATTTTCGCAGCGAATCCCCGCAGGGCTTCATAGCTGTGCAGGCGGCAGACAGTGTGTTTGTTGTCCAGTAAATTGTGGTTGTGGTTGGACAGAATGATGGCCAGCTCGTTGGCCCATTCCAGCCAGACGATATCGGCCCAGATGACAGCGGCCTCGATTTCCTTGATATCCTCGCTGTAGCAGGTCCTGACTTCATAGGTTTTCTGAAAATGGTTGACGATATCGGGCAGGAAAGAGTTCCAGCGGGGCAGGGTCAGAAAAGCGATTTTACCTTTTTTATGAAAGTCGGCGTCGATTTCCGCCAGTACCCGGGTAACATCTTTGTCCTGCGGGTAGCGCGACAGGTATCTTTTAAGGATTATCCGAGCCGAGGGGGATTTGACCGTCCGAGCCAGTTCCGAATAATTGAGCAGGGCGTCTTTATAAAACGGGTCTATAGCCAGCGAACGGGTGAAATATTCAATGGCTTGTTCGATATCCTGTTTTTGAAGGGCAATTACGCCGAGATTATTATAGGCTTCTTTTTGTTCGGGATTTTGCAGAATGATGTCGTGAAAATGTTTTTCCGCGTCTTCGATTTGACCCCGGGCGAAGAGTTCCTCACCCTTTTTGATAGCGTCCATACTAAATTGTATCCTATATAAAGCATTTTCCAAATGTTCAAAAACTGAACATTACATCATTATTATCATCGGATTATATAAGAAATACTTTAGTATCTGCGAGCTGACACAAGTTGTTGTTATGTTATGGATTAGAGAATATTTAAAAGGGGTATTATTTTAGATTCTAGGAATATTTTTACTTTAAGAAATATTCTATA
>JAFGNW010000146.1 GCA_016926795.1 Candidatus Zixiibacteriota bacterium | reverse complement strand
TTCAGCGTAAAGGTTTGCGCCTCCGGGTCGCAGAACTGCGGGTCAGCGTCAATATTCCCCGTCCCGGGCCAGCCCCCCATCACCAGGCAACAGGATATCGAGGGCTCGCCGGGAGCGTAGGTCATTATTTCATCGCCGTAATTATTATTATCCCACAAAATATTATTCATTAAAATGGGATTGGCATAATTGGAGCTGAAAAGCGCCGGCCCGAAGTTATTACAGATAGTGTTATTTATGATAGTGTCATTCCCCTGCTGGCAGGATATGGCGTCATAGGCATTTTCATAAATAAAATTGCCCTCAATTCTGGCATAGGTTGACAAACAGCAAATCCCCGTGCCGAAATTCCCTTCGTTCTCCTTAATGACATTGTTCCTGATAATCATCCGGAAGGAAGACCCGGAATAACTCGAACACATTATCCCGGCGCCGATGGCGATTGAAAAAACCTGATTTTGCTTGATTTCATTGTTCTCGACGACCGCGTCACTGGCGAGAATCAAAACCCCGCCCCCGAATTTGGACGTATTTTTTAAGATCGTATTTCCTTTAATCAGGACATCCGACTCCATACAATAAATGCCGCCGCCTTCCGAATTGCAGTTATTGGGGTCGCTTTCCCGGTAACCTTCGTTTTGGCTGATAATGTTATCAATAATTTTAGCCTCTGAAAGTTCACAATAGATACCTGCGCCATAGCCGTGACAATTTCCGGTACTGATAAAAACCTTATTCAGGGTTACGGTATTGGACATAATCGAAGGACTTGCATTTTCGATATAAATACCACCGCCATAAATATTCGTCAGGGTATGGTTGTAATTTTCTACTTCTTTGCCGCTGCCGTGGCGGATAGTCAGACCGTACAAAATCGCGGTGCTGTCTTCCCCGCCGTCAAAAGTCACCACCGGGCCGGATGAGGCGCCGTCGATTATGGTACTGTATACGAACGCCGGGTTGCCGGTGGTAATAAGATAAGAGGCAACCGTAATATTTTTGCCGCTAAAATCTATATTTTCATAATAGATATCCGGCCTGATAAGGACCGTATCACCATCGGTAGCGACGTCGATAGCCGACTGGATGGTGGTGTACTCGATAGGAACATGAAGTATCGTCGCAGAAACGGGGCAGACCGCGATGAATATCAATAAAAATATCACCGGAAATATTATAAACTTACACATAGACCCTCCGAACGAACAAAAGTAAAGAATAGGTAATATTGGATATGTTATTAATAATATAAAATTAAGTATTAATTTGTCAAGAAAATATGGGGCTTACCGGCTTAAAAAACAGAAATTATTCCGTATCCTCATCGACTTTCTCGGAGCTTTCCGGACCGCGGGAGCGCCTGACCGAAATCACCCCCTTGACCTTCCGGACTTTATCGATAATACGGTTGAGGTGGGTCAGGTTGGAGACCTCGACCACAAACTTGCCCACCGCGGTGGTGTCCTGGGCGTACATTTCGGCCCCCCGAATATTGGTGTTGGCGTCGGCAATAACCTGGGTAACGTCGCGCAGCATATTTTTGCGGTCTTCGACCACCAGGTCCAGCTGCACCACAAATGACTGGTCCCGGCTGGCGTCCCAGCTGACCTCGATTTTTCTTTCCGGGTTGGCGTTACTGATATCGACCGCGACCGGGCAATCGGCCTGGTGGATAGTTACCCCCCGGCCCCGGGTGATGAAACCGACGATATCATCGCCGGGAACCGGCTGACAGCAGCCCGCAAAACGAAACATCATATTATCCAGTCCCTGGACCTTGATGCCCTTGGAGCCGCGAATCCGGTCGATGACCTTTTCCACGAAACCGGTCTCGACCTTTTCCTCCACGGGCTGGATCAGAGATATCAGTTGACGGTGGTTCATTGAACCGTTGCCGATCGCCGCGAACAAATCCTCGACCGATTTCTGGTTAAGCTGTTCGGCGAATTCCTGGAGCTGGTCGTCAGCCGGCAGTTTCAAGCGCAGCTCTTTGAGTTTCCGTTCGATAATCTCCCGGCCGAGCTTGATCGACTGTTCGAACCCGGCCTGTTTCAGCCAGCGTTTTATCTTGGAACGGGCGTTGGAGGTCTGGATCAATTTCAGCCAGTCGTGCGAGGGGGACCGATTGGGATTGGTCAGAACCTCGACCATATCCCCCGACTTGAGCACCGTCGAAAGGGGCTGGAGACGACCGTTGATTTTCGCCCCGGCGCAGTGAATCCCGACCTCGGTGTGTATCTGAAACGCGAAATCGAGCGGCGTGGAACCCTTGGGCAAATGTACCAATCGCCCCTTGGGCGTGAAAACAAAAATATCCTCGGCGTAAAGGTCGATTTTGAGATACTCGATAAACTCATAAGGTTTGGTTAAATCTTTCTGCCATTCAAGAATATCCCGCAGCCAGACCATCTGCTGGTCGTCCCGGCTCATCTGCTGGCGGCCTTCTTTATACAGCCAGTGAGCGGCGATACCGTTCTCGGCGATATAGTGCATCTGGTGGGTGCGAATCTGAATCTCGACCATCTTGTTATCCGGGCCGAACACGGTCGTGTGCAGCGAGCGGTAGCCGTTGGGCTTGGGAGTAGCCATGTAATCATGGAACCGTTCCGGGATAGGCTTCCACATGGAGTGAATCGTCCCCAGGGCATGGTAGCATTCGCGCTCGTTGTTGACGATTACCCGGATGGCCAGCAGGTCGAAAATCTGGTCAAAGGGTACCTTCCGGATTTTCATTTTCCGGTAAATCGAATCCAGGTGTTTGGCGCGACCGTACACCGTGGCGATAATTCCATCCTTCGACAGCGCCTCCTTGATCGGCGCCACCACCGAGTATATATAGGCTTCCCGTTCCTCGCGGGTTTCCTTGACCCGTAAACTGAGTTCCCGGTATAACTCCGGCTCGAGATATTTCAACGACAGGTCTTCCAGTTCGACCTTGGCTTTGTTGATGCCAAACCGGTGCGCCAGGGGGCAATAAACATCGCGGGTTTCCTGGGCGATGCGCATCCTTTTTTCCGGAGGAAGATAATCGAGCGTCCGCATATTGTGCAGACGGTCGGCCAGCTTGATTAATATCACCCGGATGTCGCGGGCCATGCTCAAAAGCATCTTGCGGAAATAATCGACCTGCTGTTCCTCGAAAGAATTGAAATGCACCCGGCTGATTTTGGTCACGCCGTCCACCAGGTCGGCCACCTCGTCGCCGAATTCCCGCCGGATATCCTCCAGGGTAAAGCTGGTGTCCTCGACCACATCGTGCACCATCCCGGCCACGATAGTAGCCGAGTCCATATGAAGTTCGGCGAGAAAGAAAGCCACCTCGATACAATGTTCGATATACGGCTGGCCGGAGAAGCGTTTTTGCCCGGCGTGAGCCCGGTCGGAAAACTCATAAGCCCGCTTGATAAAGGGAATGTCAACGTTGGCGTTGAACGATTCAATCTTTATGATGAACTCGGCAATATTCATAGTCTGTCTTAAGCTCGCCGGCTAACGGTTTCAAAAACTTCAACCACCTCTCGGGCAACGTTCTCGGGGGTGATGGTCTCCATACAGCGGCACTGCCGGGGGGGGCAATGGCACTCAGCCCGGGACGGGGTCATCAAACGGTGCCCCCTACCCAGGGGTCCCCACCGGACCGGTGACATGGCTTTCTTACTGGGATACAGGCCCACCACCCGGGTGCCTACCGCTACCGCCAGGTGCAGCGGACCGGTGGAATTGGCCACCACCGTCGAGGCCAGCGAAAGCACCGCCGCCAATGTTCTCAAATCGGTCTGCCCGGTAATTTTGTTAACCCGTACCTTCAAATGCTTCTCCAATTCTTCTAATTTCTCCCCCTCGGAGTCAGTACCGGACATGATAACCTCAAGTCCCGCTCCGGTCAACAGCGAATACAGCCGGACAAATTTATCGAACGGCCAGCATTCCGCCGACCCCCCCGACCCGGGGTGCAGAACCACGAAACGGCTATTAATCCCGGCTTCGCCGAGGATGCGGCGGGCGTTTTTCAATTCCTTTTCCAGAGGATACACCACCGGCGTCTTCACAGCCTTCCCGTCCCTGAAAAATTTCAAAAAATCGAGATTGTACTCGCTTTCGTGCTTTTTGTTTTCCTTCCGTTTGTGAAACAGGTGGTGATTGAAATAAACCGAATGAAACCGCCCGGCGGTGCCGATTCGGTGAGGAATATCCGCCCTGTAAAAAAGCTGGCAAATATGCCGCTCCGGATACAAAGCCACCACGCATTTATACCCGGCGTCTTTTATTTTATTCAGCAAATCTTTCTTGTACAGACGGCTGGACACCAGTTGGTCCTGCTGCACCCGCACGATACTGTCGATCCGCTTGTTGTTTTCCAGGATAGGCGAGGCGTAGAGCGAGGACATGACTTCGATCCGGCAGTCCGGGTATCGCAATTTCATTGACTCCACGAACGGTAAAGCCAGGATCAAATCGCCCAGGCGGTCGGTGCGGCTTATCAGGATGCGGTCGCCGTCTTCTATACCTATCTGTTTATTCATTCTCAGTAACGTTTTTCTTCTTTGTCATTTCTTTCAATTTGGCATATTTTACCAAAACCGCCGCCGAAGACAAGACGGAAATCAAAAAACCTTCCCAGCCGTCTCGAAAACCCTGTTTTATGATATAGTGCTTGAGAAAACTGGCCGGTGGTCTGACGAGAATATCGAACCACCCGGCCCGCTTCCCCTGACGAAAAGCAGCTTCGGCTCCCAGGGTCGTGTAGCGGTTGAACTTGGAAAAATAACTGTCCAGTGTCGGGTAGCTGTAATGCCGTAACTCACCCTTCAAGCGGCCGACCCGGCCTTTAAGGAGCACCTTTTCATGCACCAGGGCGTCGTTGAAATTCCCCCGGCTTTTATCGAACAGCCGCAGCAGCGGGTCGGGATACCAGCCGCAATGATAAATCCAGCGTCCCAGGAAATTGGCCTTGCGCGGCATATAGTATCCGCTGTATTCATCGTCGCCTTCAAGGACTTTCCTTATCTCTGCGGCCAGTTCATCAGAGACGACTTCATCGGCGTCGAGCGACAGGATCCATTCCCCCGTTGCCCTGTCAACACCTTTCCTTTTGGCAGGACCGAACCCGGGCCAGTCGATATCATAAACTCTGGCGCTGAACCCGGTGGCAATTTCAACCGTACGGTCGGTGGAATGACTGTCGATAACCACTATCTCGTCCGCCCAGCTTACCGATTCCAGGCAACGCCGGAGATTGTGTTCCTCATTTCTGGTTATCACGACCACCGAAAGTTTTTTCATTTTTTCACCAGCCTGTGGTTGTTGACTACTTGCGTGAAAGTCTCGAACACCTGCTCGACCGTGATATCGAAAATATTATCGTTGTTCCCCGACAGCACCGCCCCTTCCTTCTGCTCGAAAGGATGCCAGAGCAGAAAGTTCTTGACCGGCTTGGGATAGAGACCGACCACCGGTACCTTGAAAGAACGGGCGATATGCACCAGCGAGGTATCGGGTGTGATAAGCAAATCCAGCTTTGAGATTATAGCCGACACCGCCGTCAGGTTCAATCCCGACGGAATCTGCACCACGTCCTTCTTGAAATGCCCGGCCAGTTCATCGCCCCGGGTCCGGTCCGAAGGAGCAGTAAGGACTATTATGCGATAATTCCCTTGCTCCGAGTCGAGTATTCTCTTCACCAGAAGCCGCGATTTTTCCCCATCCCAAACCCGGGTGGGATTGCCCACCGAAAGGTTGTAGCCGATATTCAACTTATTCGGCTCTTTTGTTCTTAAAACCTTTATAAAGACCTCGGCCAGCATCCGGGTTTTATCATCGACATAAGGTGGCGCGAATCCGTCGGCCTGCTCGCTGTCAAGGCCGAACGCCTCGAGAAGTTCCAGGGTGTTACGGATAATGTGCCGCATATCGTCGAGACGATGATAATAACTGTAATCGTAATAGTCCCTGTATTTCAACTTCTGCACGCCTATTCGGGGTTTGTTTTTCACGCTGAAACGGGCCAGGAAGAGATTGGTTATCGAATCGTTGGAAATCATGTCAACCACAGCGTCGTAATTTTCCTTCCGCATCGCCAAAACCGTAGTAATATCCTTGAAAATATTTTTTCGATAAAGGAAAATTTTTTCGAAACGCGGATCGTTTTTGACAATGCCGTAATTGCGCGGTGAGCAGAGCAGGGATAATTTTATATGAGGATGTTGTTTCTTCAGGTTCTCGAACACCGGCAGGGAAATTATCATATCCCCGATTTTATCCGGTCGCAGGAAAAGTATTTTTCCGATATTCGACGGCTTGAGGGGGATAAAATCCTCCCGCCCCTTTTTCAAAAGAAACCGCAGCAGGTAAAAGGAGAGGTCCTTTAATTTATGTTCCACCGGTTTCAGCTTCTCCATATCGACTTTCACGCCACAAGTTTTTTCAGGTAATTTTCCAGCCGGTCGACCATGGTTTCCAGTGTGAAATTCTCCCGCCAGCGTTTTTGACCGGCTTCACCCAGCTGTTTAATCAGCTCCGGTTTATCCAACAGCTGCTCGACCATCGCCTTTAAAGCGCCCGCGTCACCCGGCGGAACCAGCAAGCCCGTGCAACCGTCCTCAATAACTTCGGGAATACCGCCGACCTCGGCGGCCACCACCGGCAGCCCGGCCTGCAAGCCGTCGAGCAAAGCGTTACCGAACGCCTCGTCCACAGCCGGGTGGACCATCAAATCCGCCCCGACCATCTCCAACTCGAAATCATCGAGAAAGCCGGTAAAGATAACGCGTTCGTTTAGTCTAAGGGTACTGACCTGATTTTTCAGGGCTGGTTCCAGAGGGCCGTTACCTAAAAACAGGAAATAAAGAACGGGATATTTTTTCACCAGTTCGCCGGTAGCCTCGACAAGAAAGCGGTGCCCCTTTTCGGGGACGAACCGCCCCGAGGTCACCGCTATCACGGCCTCGGGAGGCAAACGATACTTTTCCCTTAATTTTGAGCGGGCTTCTTCCCGGGTCAGTTCGCTTTTATATTGCGTAGTCGCGCTGG
The DNA here is from genome assembly GCA_016926795.1 of Candidatus Zixiibacteriota bacterium. Taxonomy (GTDB): domain Bacteria; phylum Zixibacteria; class MSB-5A5; order GN15; family FEB-12; genus JAFGNW01. The sequence continues at coordinate 951 of JAFGNW010000146.1, read as the reverse complement.
GAATGACCGTCACCGTTTTTTCGTTCAGGTAACCGTACCGGATGATTTTATTTTTCAAATCCTGCGAGGGGGCGATGACACCATCGAGAAGTCTGGGCGTCAATTTTCTGTGAACCGGGCTGTTTTTGGTCAGGTCCACCCCGATTCGCCAGACTACCTTTGTCCGACCGTGCCAGCGGGCTGCCAGCCCTCCCAGTCGCAAATCCTTGTTACAGGTGACCAGTATCGCTTCGATGTCGCGGTTTTTGATAATGCCCAGGATCCGGTTGATTGTAAAGGGGTTGAAATCACCGGAGATATTTATTTCGAATGCCTCAATCGGTTTATCGACCGAGCGCATATATTTCATAAAAACCGCTCCGGGTCTTCCGACGGCGACAACCTTGTGGCCGCGGCAAGCCAGTTCCCCGGCAGAACGCACCATCCAGCTTTCCACGCCGCCGTAAGTATTCTTCTCGATAGCGTTTAGAAACATGATGTTCATCACTTGTCCCTGAACTGCATGGAATACAGCCGCCGGTACAAACCGCCGTTCTGCATCAGCTGGTCGTGAGAGCCGCTCTCGGTGATACGGCCGCGGTCGAGCACCAGGATTCGATTGGCGTTCTTGATGGTGGACAGACGGTGCGCGATGACCAGCGTGGTGCGGTTTTTCATCAGGCGGTCGATGGCTTCCTGGACCTGGATTTCGGCCTCGGTGTCTAGCGCCGAAGTAGCCTCGTCGAAAATCAATATCTGCGGGTCCTTGAGCAGCGCCCGGGCGATGGCAATCCGCTGGCGCTGCCCGCCGGAAAGCATCACCCCCCGGTTGCCCACCACCGTATCGTATCCTTTTTCGAATTGCATTATAAAATCATGGGCGTTTGCCATACGGGCGGCCTCGATGACCTTCTTCGGGGCGATGCCGTTCAGGCCGTAAGCGATATTGTTGAATATTTTGTCGTTGAAAAG
>JAFGNW010000145.1 GCA_016926795.1 Candidatus Zixiibacteriota bacterium | reverse complement strand
GCGGGGCAGCATATCGAAACCATCCGCGGCCTTGGCTATCGCTTCAAGGATTGATTATGGCTCGCAAAAAAATGCTCTGGCAGCTCTACCCTTCCTACCTGGTCATTATCATCCTGGCCATTATCGCCCTGGCCTGGTACGCCGTTTGGTCCCAGAAAAAATTCTACCTGGAACAGACTACCCGGAATCTTGATGTCCGGGCGCAAATTCTGGAAAAGCAAATTGCGGAACTGGTCCGGGTGGAGAATTACCGGGCGGTGGACTCCCTCTGCAAGGAGGTCGGTAGTAAGATAAACACCCGTTTTACTGTAATTCTCCCCGACGGAACGGTGGTAGGCGATACCGAGGAGGATCCGGCCCGGATGGAAAACCACCGCACCCGACCGGAAATAAGTGAAGCTCTCAAGGGAACGTCCGGTCTCTCCACCCGGTTCAGCAACACCCTGCAGATGAAGCTTATGTATCGCGCGATACCGCTCTTATGGGACGGTCGGCAGCTGGGTGTAATCCGCACTTCCATACCGATCACGTTTATCGACGATGCCCTTTCGGATGTCCGCACGAAGATGGCGCTGGGGGGACTGGTTATCGCTCTGATAGCCTCGCTTACCTGCCTGATTATATCCCGCCGCATCACCCGTCCGCTGCAGCACCTCAAGCACGGCGCGGAGCGGTTTTCGAAAGGCTATCTCAACCGGAAACTGCTGGTGCCCGATACCGAGGAAATCGGCGGCCTGGCCGAGGCGATGAACGAGATGGCCGCCCAGCTCAACCAGCGCATCAATACCATCACCCGACAGCGTACCGAACAGGAAGCGATTCTGCTGAGCATGGCCGAAGGGGTGCTGGCGGTGGACCGCGACGAAAGAATTATCAACATCAACAAAACCGCCGCCGAGTTTTTCAACGTCGACCCCGAGGAAATCACCCAGCGGATATTACACGAGGTTATCCGCAATACCGCCCTGCAGCAACTGGTCGCGCGTATTTTTGAGGAAAAGGAAATGGTTGAAGCTACAATTATCCTTGTCGGTGAGGCGCAGCGCTTTTTGCAGGCCACCGGTTCGATTCTGCGCGACGCCGCCGGGGAGGCTATCGGCGCCGTGGTGGTACTCAACGATGTCACCCGTATCCGGGAACTGGAAAACCTCCGGCGTGATTTCGTGGCCAACGTCTCGCACGAACTCCGCACGCCCATTACCTCCATCCAGGGCTTTGTCGAGACCCTGCAGGACGGCGCCCTGGAAAATCCCGAGGACGCGGAGCGCTTTTTGAAAATCATCGCAAAACATGCCGACCGCCTTAATTCCATAATCGAGGACCTGCTCAGCCTTTCGCGTATCGAACAGGCCCCGGAGATAACTTTTACTTCCGGTCGCCTCATCGATATAGTCAACAGCGCCGTCGAGGACTGCGAAACCGCCGCCCGAACGAAAAATATCACCTTAAAAACGGTTGGCGACGAACTGCTTAAATTCAAATTCAACCACACTCTTATAGAGCAGGCGCTGGTCAACCTGCTTAACAACGCCATCAAATTCAGCAAAGAAAAAGATACGGTAATAATAAGCTTCGAGAAAGACAGTCGGGAAGTCCGCCTGAGTGTCGAGGACCACGGCCCCGGTATCCCCGAAAAACATCAGCCGCGGATATTCGAGCGGTTTTACCGGGTGGATAAAGCCCGCAGCCGGGAGCTGGGCGGCACCGGCCTGGGACTGGCGATAGTTAAACACATCGCCCTGGCCCACGGCGGCCGAATAAGCCTGAAAAGCACGGTGGGTGAAGGCAGCACTTTCACTTTACACATCCCCTTCAAATAGTCCTTTTATTTCCTTAACTGGCTACAAATTAAGTCATTGCGTTTCAGTGCCGCTATCTGTCCTCTGAGAATATTTACAATTACTTAATTTTATCTTAACATTTTCTTAACATAAATCCCGTTTAATTCAAACAAGATTTTAACACGCCCAAGTGCGTTTTTTATAACTGAGTTATTGAGGAAGTTGCTGAAAAATGAAATTTGTAAAAAATCAAACTCGTCACAAGGAGAATAAATTGATGAGAATTCTGTTAATCATTTTAACCGGTTTGACCCTGCTATCGCCCCTGACCAACGCCGGGGAATGGTGGGAAAGCGTCAAGGTCAAAGGCGACCTGCGCTACCGTCATGAGATGATCGATACCGAAAACAAGGACGCATATCATCGTCATCGCCTTCGCGCCCGCCTGGCAGTTGAGGGACAGGTTTCCGCGACTACTAAAGTAGGTATTCAGCTGGCCACCGGTCTCGACGACCCGGTTTCCACCAACCAGACTCTTACCGGCAGTTTCTCCAGCAAGAGCGTGGTGCTGGACATGGCTTATTTCGATTACAAACCGACCGCTTTGCCGGAATTGAAAATTACCGCCGGTAAATTCCATAATCCATTCTTCAAACCGGGCAGCTCGGAACTTATCTGGGATTCGGACTTCAACCCCGAAGGCGGCGTGGCGACGTTCTCGAAAGATTTCGAAGACATCACCCTCACATTGATCGGTTCGGGTCTCTGGATAGAGGAACGCTCCTCGAACGATGATTCCTGGATGGGCGCCGGCCAGGGAGTTTTCAGATATAATATTAATGATAAAAAATCAAGTATCACTCTCGGTGCCGGTTTTTTCAATTATGTCAACACCGTAGGTTTCGCGCCTTTCTACGACGGCAAGGACAAGGGC
>JAFGNW010000144.1 GCA_016926795.1 Candidatus Zixiibacteriota bacterium | reverse complement strand
TCGTTACAAACGGCTTTTTCAATTCCACATCCACCTGCACACCATGAGCCGTTACGGAACCGGCCGCAGCGAAAAATAAAAATAAAACTAAAATCCGGTTCATTTAACTTCCTCCAGAATGCTCACCTGATATTTTTTAAAAAAACCAACCGTCGCCGCGGTTATTACACCTTCGATTACTCCGACGATTAAATACAAACCGGTTATATAAAAAATTCCCTTGCCGTAGCCGGAAAGTTCAAATTCGAAAGCCATCAGAACCGCCGGGACCATGACGCCGAGGAAACCGGCTCCGAACGCTCTCAGGGCTGTGAAACGCCGACCGGCTTTCCAGACCAGCCAACCGACGGTCGCTCCCAGCCCCATATTGATAGCGTTGAGACCTACCGAGAGCAATCCCCCGTGCTGAAAAATCAGCGCCTGAAGCAGCAGGGCGGCCAGAATTACGGGGAAAGCCCGCCGTCCCAGAAGCAGTCCGGCCAGACCGTACAGGCCCAGGTGCAGCGAGGTTCCCGCCAGAGGGAAGTGTACCAGCGATACGACAAACAGGGCCGCCCCGATCAAACCCATTCTGGGAATCTCGTCACTTTCGACCCGACGACTCGCGGCGTAAACCACCCCGACCGCCAGGGCGTCGGCCGCGATACAAATTTCCGTCGCTATGATACCGTCGGCAATGTGCATTTAAAAGCTTTCATCGGTGTTACAAAATCTCTAAAAAAATCACACAAATTTTATTTTCGTGTTACCTGATATTAAAAAAAATTTATCCGGCCGTAGCGATATTTACCGAGGCGTGCTTCACCCCCTTGATGGCGCGCAATCGACTGTTGAGCTTCTCGATTTCGGCGGCCTTGCCGCGGGCGATGATTATTTCCAGGCAATTGTGCCGGTCCAGATGGACGTGTTGCGAGGAAATGATTTGATGGTGAAACTGATGCTGTACCCGGGTCAACCGGCTCATCAACTCGCGCTTGCGATGGTCATAAACCAGACTGATGGTGCCGACTACTTCACGACCTTCCAGCCGGTCACGCTGCACCAGGCTGTTGTAAATCAAATCGGCCAGGGCCTTGGAGCGAGTCGGGTAGCCCTTCCGCCTGATATTTTCATCGAACCGCTGTAGCAATTTCCCGTCGAGCGAAACCCCGAACCTGACTAATTTCGACATAATGCCTGCCCCTGTTACAATTTTTCAGATTCATAACACTATCCTCGCAAAAAATCAAGAACTATCGTATAACTCATGAAAAATATTTTTTGGACATAAAAAAAGGGTGCGGTTTTTAAAAAATCGCACCCCGGACATCAGAAGGACACGCGCTATAATTAAAAAAAGCTCCCTTGCCCGGTCAGGCCAGCACCGTCTCTTTCTTCTTTTTAAGGCTGTCATCCTTTTTTTCCTCTTTCGAACTCAGACACTGCGACCAGATACCGTACATTTCGTCCTCGCGGGTTTTGGAATTGATGACCATATCGGCCTTGCCGGCTTTTATTAGATTGCAGAAACATTTCAGGAGAACCGGGTCGAACGAACTGCCGGATTCCTTCTCCATTATCTCCAGCGCCTTCCCGGTATCGAAAGCCGGCCGGTAAACACGGTCCGAGGTCAGGGCGTCGAATACATCGGCGATACTGATTATGCGAACTCCGGTAGGAATATCCTCGCCCTTCAACCCGTGCGGGTAGCCGGTTCCGTCGAGCTTTTCGTGATGATGCAGAATCATCGGTTTGATATCCCAGGGGAATTCCTTGCCGCGTAAAAGCTCCACCCCGAAACCGGGATGTTTCTTTATCAACTCGAACTCTTCCTCGGTCAGCTTCCCTTCTTTTTTAAGCACCCGGTCGTTAATCTTGATTTTGCCGATATCGTGAAGCAGCGCGGCGGCCACGATCGATTTGAGAACCTGCGGTTTCATCCCCAGCTCCTTGGCCAGAAGCAGCGCGAACGATGCCACCCGGTCGGAGTGACCCTTCGTGTATTTATCTTTCCGGTCCACCTTCTGAGACATCAGGTCGAAAATCTCAAGGTACAATTCTTCGATGGACTTGATGATTCTTTCGGTTTCTTCCTGCTTGCCTTCGGCCTTGAGAGCGGTATACATATGGTAAGACGATTCCAGATTCTCGAGGGAATCAAAATGGCGGTCCATATCGCGCAGGAGAATGCCCCGTTCCATCAGTACCTCGGCTTCCAAAAATTTAGCCCCGATTTCCCGGCTGATATGCAGGCCTTCATCGAAATACTCCAATGCCGCGGCCAGTTCTTTGCGGGTGCGGGCGATTTTGCCGAATATCTTTTTTATCTCCACCAGGTTGCCGTTGACCAGATTGGAATCGACCAGGTACTGATGGGCTTTCCGGCAGTGAAATTCCGCTTCGGACAGCTGTTCCTTTTTCAGGTACAGGTCAGCCAGGTTGATATCCACAATCAGAACCAGAGTGGCGTCATTAATAGCGGTGCCGGTTTCATGAGCCTTTTGAAAATACTCGAACGCCTCATCGTTCAAACCCTGCTCGGAAAGAGTAATGGCGAGGTTATTTTCGGTATAGGCCTGTTTTCTTATTTCCTTTTCGGTTTCATATATCAGAAGCGATTCCCGGTACAGTTCCAGCGCCCGGTGCCAGTTGCCGCGCATATTCATAATGGTGCCCAGGTTGTTGACCAGGTCGGCATAGAGCAGCCGGTCACCGATTTCCTGGGCATTCACGATAGCCTCGTCATAAGTCAGCTCGGCCTCTTCGAATTCCCCCAGCTCGACATAGACAACCCCAAGGTTGCGCAGCGCCTTACACATCCCCTTCAGGTCGTTTAAACGCCGATAGGCGCCGATGGCCCTCTGAAGGTACCCCAGCGCCTTGTCATGGTCACCCTGCTTGGCCAGGAGTTGACCTATCTGTGTAAAGGTTTCCGACTTGACAGAAAGGTGTTCCGCGTCGCGGCACAGTTTTAAAATTTTCTGATATTCTTTAATGGCCAGATCATGTTTCCCCTGGAAAGCCAGAGCCTTGCCTTTTTCTCTATAAAGGTCAAGCCGGAGTTCCAGCGAGAACTCCGGCAGACCTTTGGCATCCCAAATCTCTTCCAGGGAATTCAGATGTTCGATGGCTTTCTCGAACTTGTAGGCTTTATTGGCTTCCCGGGCCAGGTTAAGTAGATTTTGAATACTCTTGACCCAGTCTGGTTCCGCTTGAACAGCATTCTGAGCGAGGATATCGTCCAGTTTGACTTTCACCCTTGTCGACATTCATTTCATCCACGTTGCTAGATTCCCGCTTTTTTCCTGACAGCCTCGAGAGTCTGCAAAGCCTCCTGATAGGCTTTCTTGACTTCAAGCTGTTTGAACTGGGCGGCGGCCTTTTCCAGTTTCGAAACGGCAATACGGTAATCGCCTTTCTCGTCAGCCACCAGCGCCTGTTCATATAAAATATCGGCAGCCAGGGACGTCATCTTATGCTCAATTGCCATCTGATATGTATTTTCAAGTACTTTTTCAGCTTTATTGTAATTACCCAATACGCGATGAATTTTACCTTCAATGAGGTCCAATTCCGTTTCCAGAGCCTTTGAATTCAGCCCGGGAAATATCTTTCTGGCAGTATCCAGGACAGCTTTTGCTAGGTGCGCTTCACCCTGTTCCAGATAACATTTGGAGATGTTCTGATAACAGATTTCGACCAGGGAAAGGTCTTTTTCCTCGAGAGCCACCGCCAGGGCTTCGTTCAAACTGGCAATAGCCTGAGGGTAATCGGCCAATTCGGTCTGGGTCAGGCCGATATTTAAAAGGACATAACCCTGCCGAATTTTGTTTCCGGCGCACTGGAAATCAGCCAGACACAATTTAAAGATCTTGATCGACTCTTTTAAGTCGCCGGTGGCGGATTTGACCGCGCCCAGAGTATTTAAAATAGTCGCTCTTAATTCGAAGTTATTAATGATGGAAGCCCACTCCAGAGCCTGCTCGCAAAGTTCCGAAGCGAGGGCGTATCTACCTTTCTGAAAGAACATGTTGGCCCTGTTACGAGAGCATTCGGCGGCGCCCTGATAATTCTCGTTACCGATAAACACCCTCTGTGCTTCAAGATAGTAAGCATCTGACTTTTCCCAGTTGGACTGCATCATTTCCACGCGACCGATTTCCTTAAGAATCCGGGCTCTGAGGTCCTGGTCACGGTCAGCTTCGCGGGAGTTGATAGCGGAACCCAGAAGTTCCGAAGCTACCACCGCGTTTCCCTGCTGGAGCCAACCCCGAGCCAGTTCGAGCAGAGCAAAGCCGTCCCTAACCCCGGTGTAAATCTCGTCACCAGCTATTTTCGTCTTCAGTGTATTCATAATTCCATATCATCCATTTTAATGATAGTGCTCTTTCTTACTCTCTTAAGGAAGGGTCGGCATATTATCGGATATCAAACCATAGGCTGAGAAATGTTCAAGTTCAGCCGTGATTAACTTGTTGACGGTGTCAACCTCGCAAGCCAGGTCTTCAAACTCACCGGAGGCTTCGTTTAACCAGGCGATACGGATGGAGGTTTCATTAACACCCGTAAGGTCAGCATCGCGATAAGACATGGTCACTTTGACAGGTTTATCAAAAACAAGACCGCTGGTCCCGAATTCGTTGTAGAAAACGTTGAGGTCGGGGATATTAATGCTGAAAACAGTATCGTT
>JAFGNW010000143.1 GCA_016926795.1 Candidatus Zixiibacteriota bacterium | reverse complement strand
TGTTATCGGGTCTTCACCGGCCATCGATGGAAGTGATGACGAGAAACATTTTGAGGCTAAGGAACCCCCGAAATTGAAAGCCGGGGAAATAGTACGTCAGGCGCTTACCCTGTCCGATATGCACGGCGCTCTGTTTATCAACAGCGAGGGGCTGGTGACGGAATCGGAATGGACCCTGGATATCGACAGCCAGAGCTGTGGGGCTATCATGTCCGAAATCGTCGTTTTCCTGACTCAGGAGATGGTGGACAATTCTTTCGGTCGGGTCAATACGGTTTTAATTGAAAATCCCGAGTTGATTTTTTACCTCAGGAAAGTAGCCAACGGCATTTTCCTGTTTGTCGGTGACGCCCGGATAAGTCTGGGCAATATGCGAATGAAATTAAGCGGTCTGGTAGATAATTATCAGCCGAATTAGATAAGGATATGAGATGAATTTTAAAGAAAATATCGGACAACGGGTATCGCTGTTAACCTTGTTTGCGTTGATTGTCCCGCTTTTGTTTTTTCCCCAGATGTTCGGAACGCAATTGGCCAAGGCGTCGCTCGTAAATTTTCTTTATGAGCTGGTTTTCTACGGTTTTGTAATTTTCCTCTTCAATCGACGCGCATCCCTCTGGGGTTTGGTGCAAACAGCCGGCTGGTGTATGGCCTATCGCCTGGGTCTCTCGGTGGCATTCGGCCTTTTAATCACCGGTTTATTCTCTATGAGTCTGGCAGTGTCATTGAAATTGGGCTTGTACAGTTACCTGCCCGGTGTTGTTTTTTATGCGGTTATAACACCTTTCATAATGAAACCCGTGATTGATAAAGTAAATATCAGGGAAAGCAAACCATCTCGGAAAAAGAGGCGACAGGTCGCCTTGCCACCGTCCGAACCGATAGGGATACACCCGACCGCAACCGATGATAACGAACCGGCGCCCGTCCGTGAGACGCCTGCAACCGCGATAGCCGTCCCGAAATCGGTGTTCCCTCCGGTTGTGGAAAAAACAGTTTCGATGATGGCCTCGCCGGAACCGGCGTCCGCCGGCGAATCTACACGGGGCTTCCTGCAGTCGGATATCAACGGCTTTGAGCGTGCTACCCGCTATATCGGGGAACATGCCGCGGTGCATCTGGCCACGGTGGTGGATCATGAGGGGCTGCTGCTCGCCAATTTCAAACGGGGTGAAATCGATCCGGAAGCCTGGGCGCCTCTGGCCCTGGTTTTCTTTGAATCCAATATGCAGGTCCTCAAACGGGCGGCAACCAACCCACCGGAAAAAATCGATATCGTTTTAAGGGATAAGCGCATTGTCGTGGCCCGCGTCAGCAAAGCCAGCCTGATGGTAGTGGCGGAGCGTCAGAGCGATGACTTCCTCAATATCAGGATCAACCAGGGTCTGGATATTATCAAAAAATATATCGATGAACGCTACTCGAGAATTTTTAAAGAAAAAGAAGCCAATGAAAATAAATTGGAGAATATAAATGTTTCAAGTACTCAATGAACTCAACAAGACACCCGGGATAACCGGCTCGATGGTGGTCGGCAATGATGGGATCGTTATTGCCGCCGACCTGGAAACCGGTTTCGAGGGTGATACGGTCGGGGCGCTGGCAGCTTCCATTACTTCCAATATCCAGAAGTCTCTGGAGCGTCTCCAGACCAGCCCGCTGGCCCAGGTAACTATCGAAGCGGACCGAACCAAGATGTTTTTTACCGACGCCGGGCGACTGGGAATCCTGGTCGTGACCACCGAGCCGGAGGTAAATATCGGTTTGATTCGGCTGGAAATCAAAAATGCCCTGGACCGACTTAATATGGCCAGTTGAAATCAGCGTTAAGGACGGGATAAATTATGGTTTCAATAAATTACTCAGCACGGGAAGTATGCTGTAAAATCGTTTACTATGGTCCGGGCCTGTCGGGAAAAACGACTAACCTGCAATATGTTCACTCCAAGGTACCGGGGAATACGCGCGGTGATTTAATCTCCCTGGCGACGGAAGCGGACCGGACCCTGTATTTTGATTTTCTGCCGATTAATATCGGTACGATAAACGGTTTTACCGCCAAGTTTCAACTTTACACCGTCCCCGGCCAGGTTTACTACAACGCCACTCGTAAACTGGTGTTACGGGGAGTGGACGGGATTGTATTTGTGGCCGACAGCCAGCCGGAGAAGATGGATGAGAATATCGAATCCATCACCAATCTCGAGGAGAACCTGCGCGAATACGGGTACGATATTGCCACTATTCCGCTGATTCTTCAGTTCAATAAACGGGATTTACCCGGGGTGTTGCCGGTCGAGGAATTGAACACTAAACTGAATAAGTACAACTGGCCGACGTATGAAGCCTCAGCGACGGTCGGCAACGGGGTGTTCGACACACTCAAGAAAATCATCAAGATGGTGCTGGACAAGGCGAAATCTAGCAGCGCTCCGAAGATAAAACAGGCTCCGGTCGCCGCGGTGCCACCGCCGGTCGAGACGGCCCCGTCGGTCGCCGCGGACGTGCCCGCCGCAACAGCGCCCTCGGAAAAAGCCCCGGAACTGGTACGCCGGCCAGTCGGGGAAACTTCGCCGGAGGGTCCATCAGTTTCCTTCGAGAAAGGCGAGACCGCCTCCACCGGCAAGGTCGCCGTCACCGAGGCGGCATACCGACCTTATCCCGGTTCGGAACGGGAGGCGCCCCGGGAGAAGAAAATTTCATCGGCTGCTCTGAAGTCGTCGCAGGAGGACGAACTGGCCGCCGCTTCGCTGGAAAAAAATGTAATTGATAGACAAGATGATACAACCGAAGAACCACCTGCCAGAATGCATACCCCTCAAATGGCTCCTTCGTTAAGGCGCCGCGGTGACGGGAAAAAGCGTGGATTCTTTAAACGTTTATTTGGAAAAAAATAGGCATTTAGGAGGCCGAAATGTCAGATGACAGCCTTATAATTTATGAAGAAGAAATAAAGCAGATTGAGACAATTCTCAGCAAGTTGCTTAAAGGTGCCGAGGCTAAATGTGCCCTGCTGGTAGATAAAGACGGTCATATGATTACCCGTCAGGGTTTCACTCAGTCTCTGGATACTACTGCTTTGGGGGCGCTGCTGGCCGGTTCTTTCGCATCGACTAAGGAAATCGCCCGCCTGGTCGGTGAACCGGAGTTTTCTGTTTTGTTTCACCAGGGTAAGAAAGACCACATCCATATGTCCATCGTGGGTGAACGGTCGATTCTGGTAGTGATTTTTGACGACCGGACCACTATCGGGATGGTGCGCCTGTACGCTAAGGAAGCATCGTCGGAACTAACCAAAGTTTTCCAGGAAATTCAGAACAATTCTCAAAGGGGGGCGAGTATTTCTGAAGATTTTACCGAAGGGGCACAGGATAAACTGGACGATATATTCCAGGATTGATTCGCGGCCGACTTCGGGGCGAAACGATGGTGATGTCTAACGCACGATACCACTAAGGGAATGAGACTCAAATGTCGACCGAAATCAGTACCATACTAGTCCAGGCCGGTAAAATCACTCCGGAGCAGGCTCAAGAGGCTCTTGAAAAAGCCAAGGAGAAAAACACTAAGTTTGAGTCGATCCTGGTTGATATGGGTATCTTCGATTCCGAAGATGCCATTGCCGGGCTGATTGGAAAACATCTAAAAATCGGAAATCTCCGCATCAGCGATATTGAGCTGAACCCCGAAATCGTCAAGCTCATTCCGTTAGATATTGCCCGAAAATTTAAAGTCATCGCCATCTCCAAGATTAACAAGAACCTGCTGGTGGCTATAAGCGACCCCAACAATATTTATGTTCTGGACGCCATCAAGTTCATTACCGGCTGCAATATCCAGCCGGTGATTTCCCCGGAATCAGCCATCGTCAAGGCGATCGACGCCAACTACAACGACAGCAGCGGCTTTTCAGACATCCTCAGGGGGATGGAGGAAGACAGTGACCTCGAGGTGGTTTCCACCGAAGAAGCCCCCAGCGAGTCCGACCTGCTTTCCCAGATCCAGGACAAACCCCTGGTCAAGCTGGTCGATTCCATCATCAGTGACGCCATCCGTATGGGCGCCTCGGATATCCATTTCGAAACCTACGAGAAAAAAATCCGGGTGCGCTACCGTATCGACGGTGACCTGAGGGAGATGGCACCGCTGCCGTTCAAGTACCGGGCGGCAATCGTATCGCGTATCAAGATCATGGCTGACCTGGATATTTCGGAACGGCGTCTGCCTCAGGATGGGCGTATAAAAATCAAGATTGTCGGTCGAACGGTCGACCTTCGTGTCTCGGTGCTGCCGACTATCTTCGGCGAGAAGGTGGTTATGCGTATTCTGGACCCGCAGGCACTCAAGGTGGATATGACCAAACTCGGTTTCCGCGAGCCTGACCTGGCCAAGTTTCAGGAACGCATCCATTCTCCCTACGGCATCATCCTGGTCACCGGGCCGACCGGTTCCGGTAAAACGACCACCCTGTATTCGGCCCTGCAGCAATTGAACACCATCGACGTCAATATCATGACAGCTGAAGACCCGGTCGAGTTCAACTTCGAAGGTATCAACCAGGTGGCGGTGAAAGCGGATATCGGTTTAACGTTTGCCTCGGCCCTGCGGTCTTTCCTGCGGCAGGACCCCGACATAGTCATGGTCGGTGAGATTCGAGACGGTGAGACGGCCGATATCGCTATCAAGGCGGCGCTTACCGGTCACCTGGTCTTTTCCACGCTGCACACCAACGACGCTCCCTCGTCAGTTACCAGGCTGATCGATATGGGCGTGCCCTATTACCTAGTGGCTTCAGCTACTCGACTCATCATGGCGCAACGTATGACCCGGAAAATATGTGAGTCCTGTAAGGAGGAAGTTAATTTGACCCAGGAACAGGTGGACAGCCTGAAAGTCCCGGACGAACTGATGAAAAATATCCGGGCGTTCAAGGGCAAGGGTTGTAAAGAGTGCGGCAACACCGGGAAATCCGGGCGAATTGGCATTTATGAAGTTATGCCCCTGTCACCGGCCATCGAAGCCCTGATTTTAACCCAGGCACCCGATAGCGAAATAAGAAAAGTAGCCATGGAAGAAGGGATGTTCTCCCTGCGAATGGCCGCGGTCGATAAGATGAAAAAAGGGATTATCAGTATCGACGAGGTCTTCGCTACCACTACGGGCTAAGCCCCGTCTCTAAATCTGCTGCTTTCAATCAGTTAAAAGCGGAATTGTTTTCAAAATAAGTCAAGATTCGGTCTTAAAATCCGATATTTAGAGTATATAAGTATGATTCTGCGGCTGAGGTTTTGTCTTCTAAATTAGGAGTTTTTTTACATGTTAAATCTGCGAGAGCTGTTGGAAGAAATGGTAAAGATGGGTGCTTCGGATCTTCATCTGACGGTCGGCTCCCCGCCCGTGGTCAGGGTTGACGGTAAACTTCAGAGACTGAAATACGATTTTTTGACCAGCGAACAAACCAAAAAACTGGCCTACTCGATGCTCAACGAGAAACAGAAACTCAAATTCGAACAGCATTCGGAGCTTGACTTTTCCTTTGGAATCGAACAGATGAGTCGTTTCCGTTGTAATATGTTCGTACAGCGGGGGAATATCGCCGTGGTTCTTCGCCAGATTCCCTATAAGATAAAAACTTTTGAAGAACTCGGCCTTCCTCAGGTAATCGCGGAATTCGCCAAATTACCGCGCGGCCTGGTGCTCGTTACCGGTCCGACCGGTTCGGGTAAATCGACTACCCTGGCGGCTATAATCGACAAGATTAACAAAGAAAGAGCTGTCCATATTATTACCGTCGAAGACCCGATCGAGTATCTTCACCGGCACCAGACGGCGCTCATCAACCAGCGCGAGGTTTATTCCGATACGACGTCGTTCTCCTCGGCCCTGAAATACGCTCTGCGGGAAGACCCTGATGTCGTCCTGGTGGGTGAGATGCGCGACCTGGAAACCATCGAGTCAGCCCTGAAAATTTCCGAAACCGGTCACCTGGCTTTCGCAACCCTGCATACCAACTCCTGCGCCGAGTCGATAAACCGTATCGTCGACGTGTTCCCGACCAACCAGCAGGAACAGATTCGAGTCACCCTGTCGTTCACCCTTCAGGCGGTGGTCTCGCAGACTTTGATTCCCAAAGTCGGCGGCGGTCGGGTGCTCTGCATGGAAATAATGATCGCCACCCCGGCTATCAGGGCCATTGTCCGGGAAGACAAAATTCATCAGATTTATTCCATGATTCAGTCGGGGCAGAAATACGGCATGAAGACCATGAACCAGTCCCTGGCTGAACTGTATCAATCCGGAAAGATAACGATAAATGACGCTATGAGTCACAGTAACAATATTCAGGAGCTCAACGAAATGCTTTCACGACAAAAATCACCTGCTTTTTCGTAGGGGATTTGAGAAAGAAAGGATAAAATTATTATGCCAGTTTTTGAATATAAAGGCAAGACCATAGCCGGTGCTCCGGTTCAGGGGACGATGAAAGCCAACAAGAAAGAGGACCTGGAAAGAATTCTCCGGCAGAATCGTATTCTGGTAAAATCGATTACCAAGAAAGCCCCCGATATCCAGATAAGATTCGGCACCGGTATTAAAAGAATCGAGGTATCCCGTTTTACGCGTCAGTTCGCGACGATGATCGGGGCCGGTCTGCCGATGGTGCAGTGTCTGGATATTCTGTCGTCCCAGATGGAGAATAAGGAACTGGCTAAAATTGTGAGCCAGGTAAAAGACGGCGTACAAGGCGGGGCGACTCTTTCGGACGCCCTGTCAAGGCACCCAAAAGTATTCGACCCGCTTTATACTAATATGGTCGAGGCTGGTGAAGTCGGCGGAGCCCTGGATGCAATTCTGGTCCGACTGGCTTTATATCGAGAAAAATCCGACCAGATAATCAGGAAAGTCAAGGGGGCGATGGTTTACCCGAGCGTAATCGCCGTGGTAGCCACCCTTGTCACTATCGGTATGTTAATCTGGATCGTGCCTACTTTCGCCAAGATGTTCGGCGGAGTGGGTGCCGAACTGCCGGCACCGACACAGATTGTTCTCAGTTTGTCACACTTCTTGAAATCTAACTTTCTCTACCTGTTAATCGGGTCGGTGGGAGCGCTGATCGCATTTATCTGGTGGAAAAAGACACCGGCGGGCGCACTCCTGTTTGATAAGTTTCTTTTGAGAACTCCGGTTTTCGGCAACCTGGTAAGGAAATCCTCGATTACCCGTTTTTCCCGGACGCTGGGAACGCTTCTGGCTTCGGGGGTGTCGATTCTCGAGGCTCTGGAAATTACCGCCAAGACGGCTGGAAACCTGGTCGTGGCCAAGGCTATTAAAAAATCGGTGCTGTCTATCGCTGAAGGTGATACCATCACCGGGCCCCTCAAGGAAACCGGAGTTTTCCCCCCCATGGTGACCCAGATGGTTGGCGTGGGCGAGAAGACCGGCGGCCTCGATGAAATGCTCAATAAAATTGCTGACTTCTATGACGAGGAAGTCGACGAAGCGGTGACGGCTCTGACCTCGATTATCGAACCGATTATTATCGTTGTTATGGGTGTCGTCATCGGTGGTATCCTGATCGCTATGTATCTGCCGATGTTCGATATTATCGGCAAGATTTAACGTCCCGGTTTCGGACTGGTACGCCGCATCCGTAACGGTATGAATAAGGTATAACGGCATCCGCTAAGGGTGCCGTTCGTTTTATGGAAAATAAACGTACGATTCGACAGGGTTGGTTCCTGCCGCTCAGGCTGGCGACCTATATCATCCTGGTGGCGGTGGTGGTATTCTGGATGAGTTTTCCGGGTTACCTCCGGCTGGAATTTATTATCTATTCCTTTTTCACGCTGAGCCTTGCGGTAGCCCTGGCCATTGAAAAGAAACTACCGCTGAGGGCGGTTACCCAAACCGTCATTGTCCTGCAGTTTATCTTCGAAATTATAATCGACTCGGCGGTCATCTATGCTACGGGTAACGTCAACTCGCCTTTCTCGGCGCTGTTACTGCTGACTATCGTATCCGCCGCCCTGGCCTATCGGCTGGCGGGGACGCTTATCGTGGCTTCGCTGGTTTCGGTTGCTTATGCTTTTATAATCTGGTTCGGGCTGAGCGCTTCCGGTAATTATGAGTTTACTATTAAGGCCCTGCGGACTATCTTTTCCACCCAGGATTCGGTCTTTTATTCCATTTTTATCCATATCCTGATTTTTTACCTGGTCGCTTTTATTTCCGGATATCTCGCGGAAAAACTGAGTTCGAGGGACCGTGAACTGGCCGATACCTCTCTGGCTTTAAGGCGGGCTCGTCTGGAAACCGATGATATCCTCCGCCATCTAAATTCCGGTCTCCTTACGGTGGACGCTCAGGGGGCTATCATCTATTTCAACCAGGCCGCGGAAAAAATTCTGGGGTACCGGGAAGAGGATGTCAAGGGTATGCAATGCGAGGAGGTTTTTTCGGAGCGGATGCCGGAGCTGGCCCGAAGCCTGAGGGAAGGATTGCAGTCACAACTTGAATATCCCCGCAAGGAACTGGAGATTATAAACGGCGACCGCCGTAAAATCCCGCTCGGTTTGTCCACCTCGATTTTAACCGAAGACAGGAATATCCTTCGCGGCGTCATCGCGATCTTTTCGGACTTAACCGATGCCAAGGTGCTGGAAAACAAGGTTCGGGCGGCCGACCGCCTGGCTGTGGTGGGGGAGTTGTCGGCCTCCATCGCGCATGAGATAAGAAACCCGCTCGCCGCCATATCCGGTTCCGTGGAAGTCCTGAAAAATGAGTTGCAACTCAACGGTGAAAACACCCGCCTGATGGAACTGATTATAAAGGAATCACACCGTTTGAGTAAAATTCTCAGCGATTTTCTACTGTATGCCCGAATCGGGCGGCCCAATTATTGTAAAGTGGAACTGTGTCACCTGCTTAACGATATAATCGAAATTACCCATCACCACGATTCTTTTCATCACAACATCGATATAAGCCTGGAAACCGACGAAGCCATCGTATATGTGGTGGGCGATGAAGACCTGATCAAACAACTGCTGATGAATCTGGCCATCAATGCCTGTGAGGCTTTTGACGGTACCAGCGGTCGTATCACCTTTAAACTTATCAGCACCCCCGGCGATGAAAACGTCACCCTTTTAATACAGGACGACGGTCCGGGTATTCCCGACCGGATAAGGGAAAAGATTTTCCAGCCCTTTTATTCCACCAAGAAACAGGGAACGGGTTTGGGACTTTCCATCGTCCACCGGATTTGCACGCTTCTCAAGTTAAGCCTGAATGTCGAGTCGCAGGTCGGGGCGGGAACTACCTTCATCATCGAATTCAAAAACTTCACCCCTGATAAAGCCGCCTCCGTCAAAAACACCGCCGCGGCCTCGTTGCATTAAGTCCGTTTAAAAAAAACAAATTATTTTTGGCCTTGCTTTTATCGTATCATTGTATAATTTATAATCTTAATATTTTTTTTAACGGAGTGTTAGTATGTTTGCGATAAGAAAACCGCTGTTTTTTACTTTCCTGATTATCATTATGTTGACCGCCGGCTGCAAACCGCCGGTCTTAAGCGATGAAAATACCGATAAGTACAATGATTATATAATAGTCCGGGCCGATAACGGATATATTCTATCAGCCCGGGATTTTTACGAAAAAGTCGCCGCCAGCACTTATCTCGCCAAGGGCGGATATCTGGAAGAGGCGACTATCAAGCACATTCTCGACAGTGTGGTAGTCGACTCTCTGACCGGATTCGAGGCCGATAAGCTCAACCTCAACGATTACTTCTACGACAACTGGAATTACAAGCTGCGGTATCATGACTACCTGGTTCAGGTTTACCTGTACGAGAAAATATACAGCCAGGTGACGGCCGATTCCCAGGAAGTTATTGAATTTTATGAAAACCGGCCGGATTTATACACGGTCGATGAACAGATGGATCTGTACCATATTTTTCTTTCCAAGCAGGGCTTGAGAGAATCCAAGGATTCGGTTTATTATAAATCTCTCAGTGACGAGCAACTCGAGAAAGAACTCGAACAACATACCTATAAAATTTACCGGATGCTGGCTTTTGAGCCGTTTCAGAATGTCGCCTATAAGTATTCTCATGACGAGATATCGCGCCGGGCGAGCGGGGCGGCCGGCTGGACCAACCGCGGTGTATACATCGACCCGTTCGATTCGGTGGCTTTTTCCCTGAAACCGGGCGAATATTCCGAACCTTACAAGGATAAGGACGGTTGGCACATCGTTTATATGAACGATTACCTTGCAGCCGGAGTAGTGCCGATGGAGCGATACGGTGTCCTCGAAAGCGCTCGGGAAAGTCTTTTAACCCAGAAATCCAACCAGCTGGGCAAGGTCATATTGGACAGCCTGTACCGGCTGGTTGAAGTCTTGCCCAATGAAATCATCATGGATACGGATATCTACTTGGTGGATGATACCGTCTGGGGCGGAATTGTCAACGGTATCGATACTATTGACGCCAAGGAAATGAAAAACTACGAACATTCCTACCGAAGAACTTATCGCGTCACCAATACCGACCCGGAAATGAGGAAGGAGCTACTCCAGGAAATCGGCCGTCGCTATGCCATCCTTCAGGCCGCGCGAGCGGAAGGTTATGATACTTTACCCCGGGTGGTCACGGAAAGAGAACGCCTGTGGCATTTGGCGGCCAAATCCGTTCTTGAAAAAAACAAGTTCGATGTCAGCTGGCATCCGGACGAGGATGAGGTCAAGGCCTATTACGAAGCACACAAAGATGAGTATGTTGTCCCCCGACCTATCAATGTAGAGTATCTGACGGTGCAGGACTCGATGTACGCGGAATTCTTGAGAGAGCAGATTCTCTCCGGGATGACGTTCAAGGATATTTCCAAAGCCGATTATACCAAAGATCCCGGGATGAAAATAGAAATCACCAATCTGGGCTATATCGGTCCCGAGGATGTCGATTCCGCATTTTACTTCATCGCCAGCGGAACCCCGCCGGCAGGTATCTCACGAGTTTATAAAACCGACAAGGGATATCATCTTATCAACATCCTGGACCGCAAGCAATCACTGAACTATAACCAGGCACGGGGACAGATTATTACCCTTCTGACCCAGAAATATCGAGAGGATAAGAGACGGGAATTTCAGGATCGGGTTTTCACAGAATACAACGTTGAATTTCCCCGACAATTAAAAAGCCTGCACCTGAAACCCTATCAATACCGAACCAGATGAGTTATGACGGTCCGCGGTTCGAAGCAGCAGAATCAGATTAGTTTCAAAAGTGAGCTGGCTCGCAAGGCAACCCATATGACCGCTCTGTCCATTCCGGGGGGGTATTATGTACTTTCGCTGGATAAAGTAACCATGCTTTATATCATGGTACCGATAACCCTGCTGATGATTCTTATCGATATTTCGCGCCTTCGTAACTGGCTTTTCTGGCGCGGCTTCGCCCGGAAAATTATTCAGCCGATTATAAGGGAACATGAGATTGCCGGTGATTTTACCGGTGCGACATATATACTTCTGTCGGTTTGTTTAACCGTTGCCTTATACAGCAAGCCGGTAGCTATTGCCGCCCTTGCTTTTATTATTGTTGGCGATACTTTTGCCGCTCTGCTCGGTCGTAAATTTGGTCGGCACAAGTTCCGAAATAAATCTTACGAAGGTTCGCTGAGCTGCCTGCTGGGAACCGTTATTGTCGCTATCGTGATATCACGCCTGAACTTGCACCCGCCCCTGGAGTTATATGCCGCCCTGTTTGGTGCCCTGGTTGCCACTGTCGTCGAAGCCCTGTCGTTTGAAATCGACGACAACGTATCCGTCCCTATTCTTTCCGGACTGGCCATGACCCTCTTTATCACAATTTCTTATAATTTCTAAAATAATAAAACTTTTTTGTGGCTTCGACGGTACAAAAGGTATATGGTACTTATAGAGAGAGTTCACGTCTTTAAATATTAAATGGGGGTTTAATATGTCCAAAGGTACGGTTAAGTACTTCAATGACACAAAAGGTTGGGGGATAATTTACAATCAGGAACGGCATCAAGATGTTTATGTGCACTTTTCGGCTATTAATATGCCGGGTTACAAGACCTTGAAAGAGGGACAGGAAGTATTCTTCGAGCTGTCTCATTCTGATTATGGACCGCATGCCAACAATGTGACATTAGCAATGTGAAACAATAAAACCAAAAAAAGCCGCTTTCGAGCGGCTTTTTTTTTGGCGAGGGGTGAAGTTTGTAGTATATTGTCACCATGAAAAACATTGATTTACGCTCCGATACCGTCACCCGTCCATCTGAAGCTATGAGGCGGGCAATGATGACGGCTGAGGTCGGGGATGATGTTTTCGGTGATGACCCGACCGTAAAACAGCTTGAAAAATATGTCGCCGACCTGTTTGAAAAAGAAGCCTCGTTATACGTTCCTTCCGGGACCATGGCCAATCAAATCTGCCTCAAGGCCAATTCGGAACGGGGTTGGGAACTGCTTTGTGAACGGGAATGTCATGTGGTCAATTATGAGGTCGCCGGACCGGTTGTCCATTCCGGCCTGCTGGTAAACCTTCTAACTACCGAGCGGGGCATGATACCCGCCGATACGATTCGTCAAAATATCCGCATCAAAACCCTGCATTCCCCGGAAACCCGGATGGTGGCGCTGGAAAATACCCATAATCGTCACGGTGGCACGATCCTGCCCCAGGATGAAATCCTCAAAGTCCGCCGGGTTTGTGATGAGTTCGGACTTATTCTGCATCTGGACGGTGCCCGAATCTGGAACGCCCATGTCGCTACCGGTCTCTCGCTGCCGGAACTGACCCGCCCGTTCGATTCGGTGTCCGTCTGCCTTTCCAAGGGGCTGGGGGCGCCGATCGGCTCTATGATTTTAGG
>JAFGNW010000142.1 GCA_016926795.1 Candidatus Zixiibacteriota bacterium | reverse complement strand
TGGACCCTGCTCGAAAGCAGTTTTCTCATCCTTTTCCATACCGTTTCCGGAACCCTGCTGGGTCTGGCTGTCACCGGAGGCAAGAACAGAATACTCGGTTATACTTTCGGTTTGATTATTTTCAATACTAGCCTTCGTTATTTGCCGGTTTTTGTCCGGGAAAAAGCAGTCGAGGTGGAAGTGATGTATTTCGTGTTTGCCTTCATAACCCTCCTGCTGCTTACTCTGGCCCTGTTGGTGCTCAACCGGAAGAAAACTCGAGAAATCGTTTGACCTTAGCGGCGTCAATCGTTTGTGATAAGGCGACTACCTTTCATCTTGACATGAATTTGTTCACTGATTAATTTCTAAGGTTGTGTGTCCGGCGGTCAGCCGGATGGTAAAGTTTTTGGTAAATGTAATTTAGAAGCTGATTATGTCGAATAATTTTGTTTATGCCGGAATTGACATCGGAGCGACCAATATAAAATTCGGTCTGGTTTCACCGGAAGGGAAGATTCTTTATCGCGAGCAGCGACCGACCCTGGTGGAGAAAGGACCCGATCCGTTGATGCATCTGGTCACCAATATATCCGAAAGTCTTCTTTACTATGCCGCAGATGAAGATTACGAGGTGCGCTGGCTGGGAGTCGGCACCCCCGGAGCGGTCGATAACCGCGAGGGCCGGGTTATAGGCAGCTGTCCCAATATTCCCGGCTGGGAGGGGATGGAAATCGGTCGGACTTTGAATGAACGCCTGAATATGCGCATTCTGGTGGATAACGACGTCAACGTCATGGCTCTGGCGGAAGCCCGTTTCGGGGCGGCGGTCGGCTATAAATCGGTCGTCTGTGTAACGGTAGGCACCGGCATCGGCGGGGGAATTATTCTCGACGGAAAATTATGGCGCGGTGCTAACTATACGGCCGGTGAACTGGGACATATTTCAATTGACAAGGATGGTCCCGAATGTCGCTGCGGCAACCGCGGCTGTATCGAGGCTTTCAGTTCCTCCGGAGCGATGTTAAAAAGAGCTATGACCAAGATGAAAAACGGATTAACGCCGATTTTTGAAGAACTGCTTGATGGTTCCCCGGAGAATTTGAACATAAAAAAACTCTTTATAGCGGCCAAAAAGGAAGATGAAATCGCGGTTGAGGTTCTCAATGAAACAGCCGAATACCTGGGCATCGGATTGGCCGGGGTCGTGAATCTTTTTAACCCTGAAATCGTAGTAATTGGTGGGGGTGTGGCCGACGGCGGCGCTGAATTTATCGAACGAGTCGCCAATAAAATCAAGAAGCACGCCTTCAAACCGGCCACCCAGAATTTGCGGGTCGCCCGGGCTACCCTCGGAAACGACGCCGGTTTCATAGGCGCCGGCATCCTGGGAGAGATCATCATTTAACGAAGGGATAAGGTATATGTCGGAAAAAATTGAAAAACAGCCGCTTTATTTCAACCTGACCAAATGGTACGGATATATTTTCGCCGCCATTTTTATCCTGTACGGCGGTATTGAAATCATTCTTGGATTTATGGATCACAACTATCAGGACTTCGCCAGTTACATTATCTTTCTCCTCCTCGGCCTGATTCTGTTAACCGTCGTGCTGGCTTATCGGGATTTGAAAGTCTGGGGCTGGTACAGTATGATTGTCCTGAATATCCTTATTGTGGTCCTGGCCCTGTTTCAGATAAAAAAAATTGAAAGTATCGTGCTGCTGGTTTTGTCACTGCTGGCCGTTCTGGCTCTGCTATCGCCGATGACCAAAAATTATATCTTAAAAAAGCGGTAAATTTAATTTGACAACTGACGAAAAAATAATAAATTGTCAAAGCTTTTAACAAGGCGCCCTAGCTCAGTTGGTAGAGCAACGGACTGAAAATCCGTGTGTCCGCAGTTCGATTCTGCGGGGCGCCATTTTTTTATGCTCTTTTTTTCCTTACCGACCGAACATCAATCCAAAAGAAAATAATAATCTCGAAAATTGCATCCGGTTCAAATTCCGCTCTGCACAAGCCGAGATTTTCGGAAGGTTTTTAAAATTAATTAAGTATTATTCTTTAATGAACGCGATACGAACCCTGGAAGGGTGCATTATTTCTAATCATATCCCTGTAATACCGGTCGCTCGGCTTTTATCATAATTAAACTTGACATCAACCTAGTTAAGCGCTAATATTATATATACTTATTTGAACTATAAGTAAATCCGGCAATACTTACTATCATACTTAAACACAGAACTGGCTTAAACCGAGAAGGAGAAGCACAGAATGTCAAGGTACAAGCTAATTGCGTGTGTCCTGCTTTGTACGTTGTTGTTGGTTGCATACGCCGACGCCAATTACAAAGTGAAGGTGGAAAACGTTCCCGGTGTTTATGGGGGATACTATACGGAAGTATCGGTTACCCTGACACCGCTAGATCCCGTTAACGATACGATTTCCCTGGCAGCCTTTGACCTGGCGGTTACATATAACGCCTCGAGGCTGTTTTGTATGGCGGTTACCCCGGGGGATCTATATAGTTCCTGCGGCTGGGAATATTTCAATTCTTCCGTATTCAACAGTGGTCCCGGGTGTTACTATAATGAACCCAGTGTAAATTATGTGAGAGTTATTGCCATGTCGGAGTTGGGAGGCGCTCCGCCACACCCCAGCTGTTATATTTCCGGAAATGAAGTAGAACTGTTCACAATGACGTTTCAAACATCCTCTATCATTTCCGATGCTTTTACGGTGAATCCCTTGAATTTTTACTGGTTTTCCGAATCTTTTCCCGCCGTGTGCACCAATTGTTCCTTCTCCAGCGTCTCCGGGGATGATTCTTATATCGCCGCTAATGTGACCGATTGGCGGGGAAACACGTTCGACCCCGGCTATAATTGCAGCGGACCCGATGCGGGCTGCTCTGCGTACACTACCCCTTATATCGATTTTGAGGGCGGGTATATTGAAATAATCGGTGATGAAGAGCCAACCAACCGGGGGGATGTCAATCTAAACGGCAGTCCCTATGAAATCGGCGATGCCCAGACTTTCACCAATTATTTTATCTTCGGATTGAACGCTTTTTTCATCAACGTTGAAAAGCAAATCGAGGCGACTGAAATAAACTGTGACGGCATCACCCTGTCGGTTGCCGACCTGGTATATATGATAAGGGTTATTATCGGCGATGCCTTTCCGTTGTATAACTGTGATAACTACAAAGCCGCGCCTATGGATAACCGAAATGTGGCTCTTGCCGAGACCTACATAACCGACACCCTGGCCTTTTTCGGTGTCGAAGGTTATGCCGGTCAGCAAAGCTGTCCCTTCGAACTTTATGTATCAACCGATATTGACATCAGCGGTTTACAGGCCCGTATCGAATTCGACCCGACTAAACTGACCCCCTCGTTCGATGAAACCATCGGCGACGGTGAGAGTGTGGAATTCGAACTCCTGGGGAGAGCCGTCAGCTATACCAATCACGGCAGCGTGCTGGTGGAAAGTCGCGAACCGGGCGTTATACTGATTTATATGGTTCCTGCCGACCAGGATAACAGCTGCAAGATCCCGTACGGTTCGGGTCCGGTACTGGCGGTCAATTTCGATGTCAACGAGGACATCCAGCCTTTTGATTCATCGCTTTTTGCTTTTGTAACGGAAGGCTATGACTATAACCTTTTCTCCGATATGGGAGGTATGGCTATTTTCCCGGAACTCGTGAACGGTTATTTTGTCGGTTATCCCGACATGTTCGCATTCTTCGGTGCCGAAGGCTACCCCGGTCAACAAAATATACCCTTTGAGTTCTTCGTCGTGAATACCGACAGTGTCGTCGTGGTAAATATGGTGATCGAGTATGATCCGGCTTATATTACGCCATCTTTTGACCCGGACAGTATGATTATTCCCTGGGGTATCGGCATGGAGGTCGAGCATGAACTGATGGGCCGGGCGTCAGATTTTGAGGATGAGGGGACCAGTGTCGCTTTGGTCGGAAGCCCCGAGCCGGGTAAGTTGGTAATACGTTTGGGTCCATGGTCGGATATTTGGTATGATCTGACTACTATTGAACCGGGCGTAGGTCCCATCATAAAAGTGTTCTTTGATGTTAACCCCCCGCTGTTGCCACTTCGCTCCAGCCCCGTTCATTTTGACCCGGATGGTATTGTCATGACCGGTTGGGATTATCTTAATATCTGGCCGATAGTCACGAGCGACAGTACCTTCACCGTAATAAGAGAACCGGCGCCGCCGTCTTGCCCGGTATTGTTCACCTACAACGGTCAGGGATTCGTCCAGGATAACCCGCTTTTGACGGCCTGTGAACGGACCCATTATATTTCGACGGTGACCGATTTTTATCATGTCACCACGCCGGTTAAGTCCGAAGATGGCCGGGTGCGTTTCCAGATCCGGGAGATGGAGGATGAAATTACTTACCTGGAGTCGGTTGAATTGATTACGGTTGACCATGACGCCACTTCTACTGTGGCTTGCGCCGTGGATGGCGGTATATATACCTATAAAGACATCATCGAACCGCTGACCGCCGTAGACCATCGCGGGATAGACTGTCTTAGCGCGGTCAGAGCCGTTGACGGTAATTATTATGTTTCCAAAGAACCGGGGTATTTAACAGTGACCTTCCCCAATTCGACTGGTAAGGATATCGGTTATAATATCAGTACCTCTCTTAAACCGCGCTGTCTGATTCTCGATACCCTGATTTTCCCCAAGACCGTCCCGATTGTCGATGAGAACCGGTCAGCGTCGAATATGACGGTCGCTTTCCTCGATAACGACGGCAACTGGGTGGAATCTCCCGATATCCCGACGCGCGAAAAAATCACCACGGAAACCGTCACCTGCGACCCCGAACTGACCGTCGGTCAAGACGTAATCACCCTGCGTATTTCCTGGGAAAGCAGTTATGCCACCGATGTCGTCAATCAGTTTATTGTCGCTGAGGAAACGCCGCTGTTGAACACCTGGAATGTTTCCGAATACGATTTCGCCGGTGTGCCTCTTGTCGGGAAAGACTATCTCGAGGGACAGACCCTGCAACTGGTCAAGGGGGAAACTTTTGAGTTTTCCTTCGATTGCCGGGAGCTTATCGAACCGTCTCTGGAACGCGACTACATAATCAAGGTTATCGGACGTTATCAACCCGATTACTCGATTTATGACAACCTCGTTCCGGGCGGGTTCCAGTTATATGATAACTATCCCAACCCGTTCAATCCTAATACAATAATCAGTTACGACCTGCCGGATGCGGCTTACGTGAAGCTGGAAATCTTCAACCTCCTGGGCCGTAAGGTCGCTACTCTGGTGGACGGCGTTCAGGAAGCCGGACACAAACAGGTCGAATGGCGCAGTACCGATGATAGCGGTCGGAAAGTGTCCAGCGGGATTTACCTGTACCGGCTGACCGCCGGTGATTTCGCTCAATCTCGCAAAATGATTCTGCTCAAATAAATTTTTTGTTCTATCCTGTAAAACAGAGTCGGATTTTATATCCGGCTCTTTTTTTAAAAAATATTCTATTCCTCTACTTAAGTCATTATATGATAAAGGACTTATTTTTGCTTGAAATGCCAAATTCAATATATTATTATAGATTATGTCAGAAAAAGTCAGAAGTAATCAAGGTAGTTACTGAAAAAACTATATTGACGGAGGGTTAGTATGAAATTAAAGATATTGCTGGTAATTGCTTCCCTGATGCTTTTGCTGGTGTGGTTTGGCTGTTCCGACGACAGCACCACCGACAGCAACGGTGATGATGAACCTTTAACAACCCAGAAGAATATCGGTCCGGACGGTGATACTCTGGAAATACCGGGTAAAATACGATTAATAGTACCGCCCGCGGCCCTTGACGACACGGTTACCGTTTCCATGACCCAGAATATGTCGCCGTCGTCCTGTATCGCGCCGAATAAATTTGTCGGGATGGTATTTTCCATCGAGCCGTCGGGAACTCTCTTTGATACCGATGCCGACCTTAAAATTTATTATGACCCCGCCCTGCTGGGCAGCGCCGAGGAAGACCGAGTGGTTTTGTGCAGCTATACCGGTTACATGTGGGACACCTTGCCCGGTATACAGCTTGACACGCTCCATAATTACGCTACGGCCGATGTCAGCCATCTGTCGGATTTTGCCGTCCTGGCCGATACCACCGGGCCGGTGACCGAGGGTGTTTACGCAATTCTTTGCGTTTCGCGCATGATAAACATTTTAAACAGCGAGTTTGCTTACATTGTCGACGGTATCGCGGCTCGTTTCGACAGCGCTTTCGCACCCTGTGAGCCGCTCAAGGCGCTGGTGCCGAACGGTGTTATTTGTAATGAATTCACCCTTAGCTGGAGCGATCTGACTTCCCAGTATCAATATGGTTTCGGCATGATGGACCAGTTCATTGTCCTGGATTCATCCTATACTTTCACTGTGACCGCCAGTTCCGATGTGCCGGCACTTACGAAGGTTATCGAATTCCCCACTTGTCAGCCGACTTTGACCTATCCGGTGTACGGTGACTCCGTTTCAAAGTCAGGCTTTACCGTCACCTGGGGATATGTATGCGGCGGGACGGTGCGGATTACGCTTATGGACATTGGTTTGACTGATTCTGTTTTATCGACGGAAGTGCCCAACACCGGTAGTTACAATTTTAACTCCGCCGTTCTGTCAGGATTACCTGTAGGCGAATACGGTATTGTCATGGTTCATCAGAACTGGGAGTTTATCAGCGCTTCCGGTTATGACAGCCGCAGCACTATAATGGCGCGGGTTATGAACAACAGTATTTTCTACTTGAAGGATTAAATTGAAAGACAGCATTTAAGCCTATCACATACTGCGCGTTAACGGGACAATTAATATCCCGTTTAAATAATTTCAACCCCGTAATTCTTACGGGGTTGTTTTTTTTCTGTTTATGTCATATATTATAAATATACTTTATAAATATAATTTTTGGGTAGTAACGAGTTTATAAAATAGAAAGGATTCCATTATGCTGGTAGGATTAAAAGAACAAATACAGCCGGACAAATGGAAGATCGCCGATCATGTAATAAATCTGGAAACTTCGATAATTCGGGAAATCCTGAAAATCTCCTCGCAACCGGGGGTTATTTCCTTCGCCGGAGGACTTCCGGCCCCGGAACTTTTTCCACTCGAGAAGCTCAAAGAGCTATCCGTCGAGGTTATTGACAAGTATGGTTTCAAATGTTGCCAGTATTCGCTTTCGATGGGTGTCCTTGAGTTGCGCGAATGGATTGCCAAACGCACTACCGAAAAGGGCATGCCTACCGAGCCCG
>JAFGNW010000011.1 GCA_016926795.1 Candidatus Zixiibacteriota bacterium | reverse complement strand
ATGTCAACCCGAACGACAGATACGCCGGGTTGTCCTGGAAATGGTAGGCCTGGTCGAGATAGGGATAGCCGGTTTGGTAAAACGTCCCGCGGTTGGAAAAGTGCGAGTAAAAATAATAGCTGGCCTCGACAAAGGCCGAGACGGGACCGAACAGGCTGACCTTGCTGCCCAGCGTGCCCCCCAGCGAATAAAAATTATTGGTCGTCGAGACCGGCTGGACGCTGGAGTACGGCGATTGCTCGAAACCGACCTGCGGGAGGTTGGCCGTGTTACCGCCGCCACCGTTACCGAAAGTCCCCGTGAAAGCCACATAAGGCCGCCATCTCTCCCCCACGCTCAACTCCGCGTACGGGGCGAAAGACAGCCAGAAGGAATAATCAGCATCGGCATAATCGAGTTCGGAAGGATAATATCTCTCTTTGGTAAATCCGAGCGTGGTGCGCAGGGCGAAATTAGAAGTCAGGAAAACATCACCGGTCAAAGAGCCGCCCATCATCGCCCCGGCGTGGCCCTCGGCCAGGTTGACCATCGCCGCCGGGGAAATTTCAATCCGGTCAACAGTGCCGGCCAGGGTGAAAACGGGTAACAGTAAAAGTGAAAGAATAAAAATTATTATCTTACGATTCATAAAAACCTCTTATTATCGATATTATAAATCTCTCCCATAATATACGAAAATAAAATATTTTTGTAACATAAAAAGTCAATGGCAGGACCTTTTGGTGAAAAGAATCCTGCCATTTTGTATGGGTATTACCGCAAAGGGTTTTATCCATATCAGGTTATATATAATGCAGGTTATTTTTCTGTTTCGTCACACTCCCCAAGCTTAAAATCGACCTTGTAGGTCACCCAGCTTGCCACCGGTTCACCTTTCTGGATGCCCGGTTTGAACTTGCATTTGTAAGCCGCTGCGACTGCCGCTTTATCCAGCAGGTCATGGCCGCTGGATTTACCTACTTTGGCTTCAACTACCTTACCTTCGGAATCAATCAGGGCTTTGATGTAAACCATACCCTCGATTTTAGCGCTTTCCGCTTTTTCAGGATATACCGGTGTTTCCTGGTATATCATTTCAGGATAAATTTCCAGCGGAACGAATTCTGTTTCGGACGGCAGGTCTTTTTTGACTTCCTGAGTATTTCCCGTTTCACTCAATGCTGTAAACAAAACAGCCAGCGCAAAGGTAAGAAGTAATATCCTGCAAGTTTTTTTCATACTTCCTCCCAAAGCTGGTTTAAAATCAATAACCGGCCTAGCCCGTTTATCATTATTTATGACGTACCGCGGTCAAAATATGTTTAATATAAAAGGGAATTATTTGCAGTCGAGCCAGTTGTCGCCGGTCCCCATATCGGCGACCAGGGGGACTTTTAGCTTGATGGCTTTTTCCATGCCGTTTTTGACGATTTTTTCCAGTTCCTCCAGTTCGTCACGATGGGCGTCAAACACCAGTTCGTCGTGAACCTGCAGGACCATTTTTGATTTCATTTTTTCTATCTTACCATAGATTTTAAGCATAGCCACTTTGATGATATCCGCCGCCGAGCCCTGGATAGGGGTGTTGATGGCCGTGCGTTCGGCGAACTGGCGGATGTTAAAATTCTTGCTTTTAATATCGGGCAGAAACCGCCGGCGGTTATAAAGGGTGGTAACAAAACCTTTTTCCCGGGCGAATCTCTTAGTCTCTTCCATATAAGTCTTGATCCCGGGATAACGGGCGAAATAGGTTTCGATGAATTCCCGGGACTGGCCCAAATCGAGCTCCGTCTGCTGGCTGAGGCCGTATGCCGAAACCCCGTATATAACGGCGAAATTCGCCGTTTTAGCAGCGCGGCGCATTTCCGGAGTAACAGCCTCGAATTTAACCCCGTAAACCTCAGCGGCGGTACGGGTGTGGATATCCTCACCCCGCTTGAAGGCCTCGATAAGTCCCCGGTCGTCGGAATAATGGGCCAGTATCCTCAGTTCGATCTGGGAATAATCGGCGGCCAGTAAAATATGGTTCTTATCGCGAGGTATGAAAGCCTTTCGTATCTCGCGGCCTTCTTCGGTTCGGATAGGAATATTCTGTAAGTTCGGGTCGGTGGAGGACAGCCGCCCGGTGGCCGCGATGGTCTGGTTGAACGAGGTATGCACCCGGCCGGTTAAGGAATTGATCAACTTCGGGATAGCGTCAATATAGGTATTCTTGAGTTTGGTCAACTGGCGGAAATCCAGAATCAGCTTGGGGAAATCGTGAATTAAAGCCAGCTCCTCGAGCACCCGGACATCGGTCGAAAAACCGGTTTTTTTGGCAGTCTTGCCCTTGGTCGGCAGTT
Organism: Candidatus Zixiibacteriota bacterium; assembly: GCA_016926795.1. Classification (GTDB taxonomy): domain Bacteria; phylum Zixibacteria; class MSB-5A5; order GN15; family FEB-12; genus JAFGNW01. Next base: position 27,488 of record JAFGNW010000011.1, on the reverse strand, counting down.
TGAGTTTTTCAAAGAGAATGTGCGATAACTGCTGAGTGGAGTTGATATTGAACTCTCCCCCGGCGACTTTATGTATTTCGCTTTGGAGCTTGACCAGTTTCTTATCCATATCTTTCGAAAGCAACGACAGAAATTTATCATCGACCCGGATACCGGCTTCTTCCATAGCGGCCAGGACCTTGATAAGCGGCAGTTCGATATTGTAATAGAGGTTGTGCATCTCCCCGCTTTCGAGAAGCGGTGCGAACACTCCCCGCAGACGGTAGGTAAAGTCAGCATCTTCGGAAGCGTAGAAAACGGCCTTCTCGACCGAAACGGTGTCGAAGGTTTTCTGTTTTTTGCCGGTGCCGATGAGGTCCGTGATCGGCTGCATCTTGTAATCGAAATGTTTAACGGCCAGAAAATCAAGCGAGTGCTGGCGCGCCGAGGGGTCGAGCACGTACGAGGCCAGCATGGTGTCGAACGCCACCGGGTTGATGTCGATATCGTAACGGTGCAGAACCTCGAGGTCATACTTGATGTTCTGACCGAATTTCTGGACTTTGGGGTCCTCGAGAAACTTTTTCAGAACCGCCAGGGCATCCTCGAAAGGCAAGTTCTGTTCTTTATCGACACTGTGCCCGAGCGGGATATAAAAGGCTTCACCGGGGGTGAAAGACAGAGACACCCCGACCAGCTCGGCCTCGAGAGCATTGAGCGAGGTGGTTTCCGTGTCCACCGCGACTTCCTTTTTAGTCGATAATTTCTTAATCAGTTTTTTCAGGTCATCGAGGTTTTCGACCCTTTTATAATCGACTTTCGCCGCTTTTTTGTCCTCGACCTCCTCGGCGGCGCCCGAATCGGGCATAAGTTGTTTGAGCAAAGTGTTGAATTCCAGTTCCAGAAACAGTTTCTTGGTGGCCTCGTAATCGATATCGCGGCGCTTCATCTGCTCGAAATCAATCTCCAGCGGCACCGAGGTATCGATAGTCACCAGTTGTTTGGACAGACGGGCTTTGTCGATATTATTTTTGATTTTTTCACGTATTGTTTTCGAACTGATTTCCTCGAAACCTTCGAGGACGCCTTCGAGATTGTCGAATTGCTCCAGGAGCTTGTCAGCGGTTTTGGGACCGATACCGGGCACACCGGGGACGTTGTCGGAACTATCACCCATCAGAGATAATTTATCTATTACCCGCTCGGGAAAGACGCCGAATTTGGCCTTAACTTCGTCGCGTCCGAATTTCTCGGCTTCCTCGGCGGCCTTTTTGGGATTGTAGATTTTAATCCTGTCCGACACCAGCTGGAAAAAATCCTTATCCCCGGTCACGCACCAGACTTCAAAATCTTCCTTTTCCGCAGCTTTCGCGATTGTACCGATGACGTCATCAGCCTCAAAGCCCTCCATTTCGAAAGACGGTATATTCAAAGCCTCGACCGCCTGCCTTATACGGGGCAATTGATCCACCAATTCCTCGGGCATTTTAGCCCGGGTGGATTTGTACTCCTCGTACATTTTGTGACGGAAAGTGGGTTCCTTGGTGTCGAATACCACCACGAAATATGGCGGGTTCTCGTCCCGTATAATCTTCAAAAGGGAATTGACAAAGCCGTAAGTGGCCGAAGTGTTTTCCCCACGGGAATTTATCAAAGGATTGCGGATAAAGGCGAAAAAAGCCCGGTAGAAAATGGCCGAGCCGTCGACCAGGAATATTTTTTTTCTTTTATCCGTCATTGATACAGTTTTTTCCGAAGGATATAATCCGCCACCTTTTCCGGTACGAGCTTGATGAGTTCCGTACGTTCGATTCCCCGTTTGACTTTTTCTCGAATTTTACTGGACGAGATATCAACCGGGGTAGTGGTCATATATTCGATTTTTACGGCCAATTCATGCGTTGCCAGGTCCGGCCTGTAGCCGGGCCGGGTCCCGGCGATAATTTTTATTTCGCCGATGATTTCCTCGGGTTTATACCATTCTTTGATAGCTTCGATATTGTCGGCACCGATTAAAAAATAAAAACCGGCGGCCGGGTATTTTTTTTTCAGGGCGCGTACCGTATGCAGGGTAAAACCGGACCCGGACAGTTCCTCCTCGATTCGGCTGACGGCAAAATAATTGTAGTTTTCAACCGCCAATTTTAACATGGTCACCCGGTCCTCATACGAGGCAAAACAGTTTTTGGGTTTGTGCGGGGGATGATAAGCCGGGACCAGAAGCAGGCCGTCGAGCATTTTCATCGATAAAACATCCCGGGCCAAAGTGAGATGACCGCGGTGGACCGGGTCGAACGTCCCACCCAGAATAGCCCACATCCCGCCCTGTTCAGGATTCATCGGGAACATAGTTCACCGTACTGCGGGTAAGTATTTCCTCAATTTCCTCGATATAATTTTCTGCTTTGCGGGTGTATCTGTTTTTTTCGAAATCGTCGACATAACTTTGAAATTTTTCCAGAGCCAGCTGGTATTCTTTTTCCATAAACGACGCTTCGGCGGACAAAAAATAAGCTTTTCTAAGCTGGAAATTGTCCGGTTCCGGAAACTTCTTGATATAACTGTCGAACTTTTCTCGGGCGAGGGAGTATTCGCCCTCCTCGAAAGCCTTTTCCCCGGATTTAAATACGGCCTCGGCATTTTTCTCGATGGCTTTATCGACCCATTCATGTTCCGGGAAGACCAGGATGAAATTGTCCAACTGGCGGGCGGCTTCATCATAATTGCCCAAATTCAACTCCGATTCGGCGATATAATAGGTCGCCCAGGGAGCATATTCGGTGTCAGTATAATCATCGACCACGATTTGAAAATATTTTTTAGCGGCCGTGAAAGCGTTGATGCGCACATAAACGATACCGCTCTCGTAATATTTACGCGCCATGCGGGTGCGGGCTGACAGGAGATATTTTTTGGCGTCGTTGACCAGCTCCGATTCCGGATGGTCGATTATAAAATCCTCGAATTGCTTGATCGCTTCCCCGAGGTCGGACTGGTCGAGGCCGAAATGAGTCGGTGTTCCCTCATAAAAACAGACGGCCTGCATAAACTGGGCGTTGACGGCATAGGCCGAGGACGGGTAATTGATAATCAGGCGGTTGAACTCCACCCGGGCCAGCTGATATTCCCCATTGCCGAAATATGACAGCGCCAGGTAATACTGGGCGGTGTCGACGATTGACTCGCCGGGATGATTATAGACTATGAGCTGAAATGCCTCAATTGCGTTGACGTATTTTTCCCGTTCATAAAAATCAATACCTTTATTGAAAAGTTCCCGGGCGGATTCATAAGAAAGTGATTTTTTGCCGCCGCAACTCAGCAACAGAGCGCAGGAACAGATGAAAAATAACGATACGACAGTTAATTTCGAATAATTTGTCAAACCTTGTATGTCTCCTTGAGCATCTTGTAATTTTCCATTACCTTGTTTAAGTATTTTTTAGGCAGCGGCTTATTTTTGCGCATCATACTTCTTAATTTGGTTTCTCCTATATTATATGCAAGGATGGCTTGTTTGATGTCTTTAAACTTCAAAATCTGTTCGAAAAGGTGTTGCATACCGAGTTTTACGTTGGCTTCGGGTTCGTAAAGGGTGTTCGTTCCCTGCCAATTGACCCCGGCCCGCGGGGAAACATCGGCCCCCACAAACGGCATCAACTGCATAAGGCCGCGCGCTCCCAGGTCGGATTTCTGGCCCTTCTTGAACGATGATTCGGTTAATATAATCGCCAGGATAAACATCGGGTCGTACTTATACTTTTTGCTTTCGGTAAAAATGACATCAGCCAGGTTGTTGACTTCTTCCTTGTTGAAACCTATTTGGAAATCATCAATTGCCTTGAAAATCTGAAGTTTCTCTTCAAGTTCGGTGATGCGCTTGCGTTGAAATGAAATCTGCCTTTCCAGGGAAAATTTATCGGTAATCAGGTAAACCAGCAGACCGGATTGCACCAGATAGATTACAACGAGCAAGACGGCAATCGGTTTCGAAAGGAAAATGCCCAACTTATTATATTCTATCATACTTTAACCCTTACAAAACTTCTCCCTTTAAATCATAGCCTTCCGTAGCGGTGATTTTGACCCGGCATATATCCCCCGTCCTTAAATTCTCCCCGGTGACGTATATTTCCTGGTCAATTTCCGGGCAATCGCCCTCGGTGCGCCCCCGGGCGGTCCGGCCGTCGCCGGTCGAGTCAATGATAACTTTTTTAACGGTGCCAATCAAGGAGTTATTTTTATCGAAAGCTATTTCCCGCTGTACGGACATTAATTCGTCAAGGCGGGCGGTCTTGACCTTTTCCGATACCCCGGGTCTCAGTTTCTCCGCTGTAGTACCCTCCTCCGGCGAAAAAGTAAAGACTCCTACCCGGTCAAAACGATATTCCATCATAAAATCCCGCAGTTCTTCAAACCGTTTCTTGGTTTCACCCGGAAAACCGACAATGAAGGCTGTTCGCAAAACGGCTTCGGGTACAAGGTTCCTGATGTCGTTTATAAGCTGTTCGATTTTTTTTCGACCGGGCCGGCGTTTCATGAGTTTCAGGAGGTCATCATTGATATGCTGCAGGGGCAGGTCGAAATACTTCAGGGTCTTGTTGTCCCCGGCCATATAGGTAATCAATTCCGGGGTGACTCGGTCGGGATATAAATACAAAAGCCGGATCCATTTGATTTTCTCGATTTTATTCAGCTCTTCGAGCAGATTGATTATGGTTATCTTCTTTTTCAAATCAATGCCGTATCGGGTGGCTTCTTGGGAAACGATAATAATCTCTTTCTTGCCATGTTCGGCGAGGAACCGAGCTTCCTCGATTATTGCCTCCGGAAGTCGGCTGCGATATTTGCCCCGTATTGAGGGAATGGCGCAAAAAGAGCAATTACGGTTGCATCCGTCCGAGATTTTGAGATAGGCGAAAGGCAAATTATCGGCGATATAACGGCTCTCGCCGCTTAAATAATCGAGCTGGCGGGCCGGATGGCGGATTGTTTTTTTAAGCCGGGCCGAAGCGGCCAAAGCCCGGGCCAGGGCTTCTATCTCACCCAGCCCGAAAGCGCCATCAAGCTCTGGCATGCCTTCCAGGAGTTCGTCGCCGTAGCGCTGGGACAGACAGCCGGTGGCATAAAGGGTTTTAACCCGCCCCTCCTTTTTAAAACGGGTAAGATTCAGCAGAGAATTGATTGATTCTTCTTTGGCCGGGAGAATAAAACCGCAGGTGTTGACTATAATCGAGTCAGCATCATCGGGCTCGGCTACCGGTTGGTGGCCTTCAGCGACCAGCCGCGCGGTGATGTAGTCAGCGTCGACGTCGTTTTTGGGACAACCCAGTTTAAGCAGATAGAATTTCATACTACCACAATTCGATTTTTTCGACGGAATCGGGAAACTGGGGGGTAAACCGGTTCTCATCGCAGACCGAGCCGAAATCCTGACGGAGAAAGACAATCCGGTTCAGCTCATCGTTGACATCGAAATATTTTATCTCGACCAAAACCAGCTTGTCCGGTTCCATAAAGAGGTCCAAAGAATCGGGAATATTGCTCTCGAAAACGGAATCTTTCTTGACCAGACGGTACTCGAGGTCTTTCCTGACGACCGCGGTGTTATAAAGACTGTCCAGCCGCATGACAAAGACGACATCCTCACCGGTTCGGGAGTCTATTTTCTCAATTGTCACCTGGTTGTTGACTTTGGAGTAACTATAAAGTAATTCCAGATTGTAAAGGTACTCATCATCGCCGAGAACCACTAGGTACCGGCCATCATCGGCAATATAAGCCGTCCCCCGAGTGGTATCAATCCGCTCGAAAATATCCGATTCGATTATGCTTAAAAAATCGAGCCGGACACATTTTGCTCCGGCTAATTTATCTTTCAATTTGTCGAAACTGTCACCGGCACGAGCGCAAGAAAACAGAAGTACCGGCAGCAGCATATATATATGAAGCTTTTTCATCAAGGCTTATACCCTTGAGTCATAAAAGGGTTTCTTAATCGGAATCCGATGAAACGGTGCTGCCGGAGCCGGCGAAGAGAGTGTCGATATAGGCTTTATCCACAATGACGTCGCGCGCTTTGGAGCCATCGAAAGGACTTACAATCCCGGCTTCTTCCAGGCGGTCGATAAGCCGGGCCGCTCTTTGGTAGCCGATTCCCAGCCGGCGCTGCAGGAGCGATACCGACCCCTGTTTGTGGCGAACCACAACCTCGCAGGCTTCCTTGAAGAGCGGGTCGCCCAGGTCCACCGAAGATTCGGCTACTTCACCGATTTGCTGTGAAATGCTTTCCAGTTTGAGCATCTCCAGGCCCTGGGCTTTAATGAATTCGACTATTTTTTCGGTCTCATCGCTGGAAACATAAGCGCCGTGAATTCGTCGCGGTTCGGGCTGGCCGGAATATAAAAAGAGCATATCGCCGTTGCCGAGCAGCTTTTCGGCGCCGTTAGCATCGATAATAGTCCGGGAATCGACTTTGGATGACACCTGGAACGCGATACGGGCCGGAAAATTGGCCTTGATAAGGCCGGTGATTACATCTACCGAAGGCCGCTGAGTGGCCAGGATTAAATGAATACCGACTGCCCGGGCCATCTGGGCCAGGCGGGTTATCAGGACCTCCGTTTTAGTTGAAGTCGAGGACATCATCAAATCAGCCAGTTCATCGACAAAAATGATGATATAAGGCAGCTTTTCCTCGGCTTTGTTTTGTTTTTTATTGTAATCCTCGATATTGCGTACCGAAGCGCCGGCTAGCTTGCGATATCGGTTTTCCATTTCGGCTACCGTATCAGCTAAGACTTTCTCGGCCCGTTTGGATTTGGTTACCACCGGACGACCCAAATGCGGGATACCGGAATAAACCGACAGCTCCAGCATTTTGGGGTCGATGAAAATAAAGCGCACCTGGAGCGGGTGCAGGCGGTAGATTAGCGATGTTATCAAGACGTTCATGCAGACCGACTTACCCGACCCGGTCGCCCCGGCGATAAGCAGGTGCGGCATTTTGGTCAAGTCGGTCACATAAGGCTGACCCGAGGTGGTTTTGCCGATAGCCATTGGTAGTATCAAATCCGGATTCCTGAATTCCCTCGAGGTCAAAATCTCCCGGATAAAAACGCTCTGCGGGTTCCGGTTGGGGATTTCGACCCCAACCGCGGCCTTACCGGGAATCGGTGCGATAATGCGGATGCGCTTGGCTTTCAAGGCCAGCGCCAGGTCGTCAGACAGGTTAATAATCTGGTTGACCTTGATACCGGCAGCCGGTTTGAATTCGAAACGGGTAATTACCGGACCGGGAAATTTTTCGATATTACCGTCTATACGCACCCCGAAAGTCTCAAGAGTTTCTTTAAGCATGCGGGCCGTAAAGTTTAACTCATCAGCATTTACGGATGCTTCCGGGGAAGCATTTTCGTTTAACAAATCAACGCCGGGATATTTGTAATCGATCGATTTAACCTGCAATGGTTCGGCCACCTTTTTAATAACAGCTTTCCGTCGAGCCTTCTTATCCTCACGTCCGGAATCATCGACCGCATCTTCCAGCGGTTCATCATCTATATAATCTTCCGCTTCCTCCGGAGTCATTTCATCTTCAAGAACCCTTTCAAACAGTTTCTCGTCCTCCTCATCAGCCTCTTTTTCTTTCCTCCGGAATGAAGAAAAGAGCCATCTGAACGACAGGATATGTTTGACCAGACCGGTAAAAAAGCTGTAGGCGCTTATAAAATGTTTTTTGCCCGGCAGGGGTATTCTGACCGCCAGAAGGGGCGTTATGGAGGTATACATAATAAGAAGGATTAGAATAAATCCGCTTAAAATCAAATAAGAGCCCAGTTCCCCGACCAGGGTCAGAGAGAAATCGGTCAGCCTCTCCCCTACATATCCACCGATAGCGCCGGTTTCATAACCTATCGGTCGGTCGGCCAGGAAATGGAGATTGTAAATCATCGTCCCGAATAAAGAGATGACAAAAAGCACAAAGGAGTTGAGTTCATACCGGGTGGCCAGTTTGGATGAGAACAGGCGCAAGGCGAGAAATATAAAGCCCAGCGGGATGAAATAGGCCAGCCAGCCCAGTAAGACCGTGAAAAAATAAGATAGGTAAGCCCCCATCATACCGCCCTGATTGCGGTACTGAATCTCAAAGGGATTCAGCTGGCTGTCTTCCTTGCCGGTAATGCGGGCATCATCGAGATTGTGATGAGATACCAGGGAAATAAGCAATAACAGGGAAAGAAGAACCAGAAGGGCGCCCAGCAGCTTCTTTTTTTTGTCGTTATCGTTTTTTTTCTTACTTCGAGCCATGATGCAAAATTCTATAAAAACGGGCGAAAATGCAAATTTAAAATGGAAAAAAAAGGCAGGGCAAACAACCCTGCCTTTTATAAACTTGAATTAAAACTACTTCCTGATAGCTTCTTTTAGCCTCTTACCGGCTTTAAAGACCGGAACTTTGGTAGCCGGAATCTGAATCGTGGCGCCGGTTTGCGGATTGCGGCCGGTTCTGGCTTTGCGCTTGGAAACGGAAAACGTCCCGAATCCGGAGAAGCTGATTTTATCGCCTTTTTTCAGGTTGGTGGAAACACCGTCGACAAATGCTTCGAACGCCGTCGTCGCCTGTTTTTTGGTAATACCAGACTTTTCAGCCATCAAGGCAATCATCTCATCCTTGGTCATAAGATTGTCACTCCTTGTTTAAGTGAGGATTTATATTTTACTTTTTCAATAGCAAAAACCATATATAAAAAAAAACTGTCAACAAAAATACCGCATAAAAAAGGGAAAAAACAGGTATTTTGCGAAAATTTATTATCTCAAAGACTGCAGATAACCGCTACTGAGATTGTTCTGGGAATTGTCAATTTTAATCGCCGGCAGGCTGGTTACGTAGAGTTTAAACCCGTAACCGCGGTTGGAACCGATTGGCACCCAAAAGAAATTTCCCGTCCAGCAGACCATCTGACGAGTTATATTGACCTGATTGTTAATGGTTTTGTGCTCACCAAAATTATAGTATTGCGAGTAACCTATTGATGTATTGGGGGTTAACCAAAAATTCAAGTTCATCCGGATAAAACTTGATTTGGAATAATAAGCTTCCCGGCCCGACTCCCGAAAATTGTATGAAACCGTCATATTCCAGCTTTTTCCCCCTCCCGAACTGGTGGTTCTACGTCGATTCGTCTGTTCCGTTTGGTCATCAAGCTCCACGACTGAATCCACCCCGCGGGGAATCTCATCCGGATCGTTGAAAAGAAAATTCTGCCCGTTCAGGGAAAAAGTGGTGTTAAACTCGAAACTTTCAAGGTACGGCGAGAAAAAGCTGAGTTTATTTGTTTCCGGCTCATATAATGAATGGACCATACTGCCGTACAAGTTGATACCAGGTATGAGAGTCGAACTGAAAGAGGTGTTCAGATTTGAAAAAGGGCGGTCTTCGTTTTCCAAATCATATGAGAAGCCGGAGGTTATGGAGACCAGTTCAAGGTTCCTTTCCGCCATCCCCTGTCTGATTTTGGCCTGATAGACCTGATTCAGGGAGAAGTTAAGAACAGAGCTTTTTGAACTGCCCGCACCGCCGCCGGCGAAACTTCGAATATCCGGATGCCGATCAATTTCGGGAGTAAAACGATATCCCACTGAGGGAGTTAAAACCTGGCGCAATCCCAGCAAGCCGAATAAGTTAGGGTATATCGTTCCGTACAATTTGGTGGACATCGAGACTCCCATATTATAAGAGTAGGTGCGATAAGTCGTCGAGGCATCGATACCGGCGTCGAGGGACTGGTCGGTTTCATAAATCTTGAACCAGTTCTCGTTATAGTTAACGCTCGGGTTGAATGTAAAGTATTTGAAAATCTGGGCCGGCAGCGAAAGGTTGGCGCTGTGGTCGATGCGGGAATATTTTTTCCGACTGCGATAAGAAACGGTGTCGGTATCAATTACCTCCTTCACAACCGTACGACGGGAATAATTGGAAAAACTCGGTTTGTAAGTTAAAGTGAGGTTGTTATACCAGCTCTGTTGAAGTTTTCCCTCTTCGTCGAGGCGACCGGAGCCGAACGGCTTTATTCTCGGCAGGGACAGATTTAAAGTCGGTATTTTGGTCGTGCGAGTTTCGGTATCGAGATTGATGTCGTGATAAATATTCCCCGATAGCGATACGAATTTACTGAATTTCTTGGTGAAGTTGATTTTCGAGGTGGTGTTCCGGTTCAGGCGGTCCTCGAGATCGGCGGAATAATCGTTATAATAGGTGGCGTCGGACTGGTACTGACCGAAAGCGCTGATTTTAAACGAGGGTGAGATTTCGTGCTGGTGTTCCCCCTTGATAGTCCAGCGGGTTCTCTGCGATTCCGAGGCGCTACTTAGGATATAGCCGGTCTCACGGGTATAGTTGGCGGCTACATAACCGTCAAAGACATACCTTTTCTTGTATTCCAGCCGATTATACATATTGACGGTGCGCTGCCGTTCGAAATAATCCAGGGCCAGCTGGTAATCCCAGTATTCCGAGGCGGCCCAGTAATAACCGACATTGCGAATATAGCGGTCACCCCTTTCGATATTGCCCAGGGTAAACGGCAAGAAGCCCGAATGACGCCCCTTTTTAAGGGGAAAGACGTAATATGGGAGGGCTATGACCGGCAGGCGACCGATATACATGACCACCGGTTTGGCAATCAGCTTGTTATTCTCAATCAGTTTCATATTGCACGAAAAAAAGTGTAGGTAATTGACATCGCAAGGTGTATAGCGGCCGTTTTTGACATAGAAAACGTCCCGCCGGGAACGATAAACGTTCTCCCCGAAATAAGTCCCCTGCTCGTAGTCGGATTTGGACTGGACAATGCGCCCCTTACGGGTCTCGGTGGAATATTCCAGGTAATCGCCGTACAGTTCATCCTCGCCGTCTTTCAGGATTACCGGGATTTCGTTGGGTTGAAACTTTTTTTCGAGCAATTCATAGCCGGTTTTGGGGGTATCGACGTTTATCTCGGCGGAATAAGCCTCGATAACCCGCCGCCGGGTATCAAATGAGATTTTATAGGCGTCCAACTCTACCTGGCCGGAGGTGACGTGCCCCTGACATTTCAGGTTGATTACGGAATCCATCAAATTATAATTGATGTAGCAACCTTCATAATTGATACTGTCAACCTTGGATTCGACCTGCTCGGTCGCGGTCGAATCGTCCGCGATAACATCACCGGTGACATAAGTCCCGATCGCACCGCCCACCACTTCCACCGCATTGAGCTTTTCATTTTCTACGAAGAATTTGATAGTATCGCCGGATACGGTGTTTTCGATATACTCATCTTTGCCTTTATACGAGGGATAGTACCAGGAATAGGCCTGCCCGTGACAGGTAACCCGGTTCATTTCGCCGTTTTCGAAATCGAAAACAATGCGGTCACCAGACAATATGGAACGGTCGAAGTCGGTCTCGAGCGAGTCGGTCGGTTCGTTAAACTCTCCCCGGGCGGAATCGAGAACATCAATTCGGCGGATGATGTCGTTATATGAGGTGACGGTTATGAACGCGCCGGTAATTTTGGAATTTTTTTGTTTGGCAATCGGTTTATCGGAAAGGTCGAGCATATTCTTTTTGGGGTACATAACCGCGCATCCGGATAGGGTGGAAATATCCTTGGATGTGATAATAACCCGCCCCTCAGCCTCGGCCCTTTCCGCCGGGGTGTCGTACTCGATGTAATCCCCCAGTACTTCAATCATATTGGCGGTATCGGGGTAATTGAGATACAGGGTGGGGCGCTGTTCCATATAAAAAAAGCGGGTATCGCGGTTATAATGGGCGAAACGACCGATTATAAAAAGGGAATCTTCCTTCGACCAGAGCTCCACTCTTTCGCCCCGGGCGATAAACTCGTTTTTGGGAATATCGTAAAAGACAGAGTCGGCGCTGATATGATAGGTCTTTTCATCGATAATAACGTGCCCTTTCATATTAATGCTCTGACCTCTCAGCCAGACAGCCGAATCGCAATAGTAAACGCCGTCTTCGGTGCGAAAGACCACATTCCCCCAGGCGATATCCTGGCGCGGTTTGAGAATAATCTCGAGATGCTCGGAATCAAGATATATCTCTTTTGGTTTCTTCTCCTGGGCATCGAGACTCTCACTCCAAAGGAAAGTCATAAAAAAGACAATTATGAAAAGGCGATTATTCATTTGCCAGCTTTATAATCAATTCCCGATATTCGTCAAATCTTTCCGGTGCAATGCCGCCGACCTGAGCCGCTTTTTGCGAGCCGCCGCCCCGCAGAGTAACCCGGGCGGTAAACTTTTTGATAAGCTCTCCGGCGTGCAGGCCGGATTGTTCCGATACGGCCAGCAACAGCCGGTCGGTGGTCATAATTATAGCCAGCCCGTTTATTTTATCAGCCGTCAGGGAGGCCAGTTGACCGGCGGTATTGTTGTCAAGGTCACTTATTATACGGCTGCAGACGGTAACCTTTCCCATCATTTTTGCCCCGGCGGCTAGTTCCTCGGCGCGGGCCGGGAGAAGTTCCTTCTGCAGGCGGGCTACCTCTCGCTGGAAAGCCTTGTTCTCTAACGCAAGTTTGTCCACCTTATCGGGCAGGTCGGTGACATGACAGGTAAAAGTTTTCGACAGCCGGTCGGTAACATCGAAACGCATCAGATAATCCTCTACCGCCAGGACCCCGGCCAGGAATTCGACCGAATACCGTCCGCGAACCTTTTCGAAACCGGTTATTTTTATCAGGCCGACTTCCGAAGTCCGGTGACAGTGTGTGCCGCCGCAGGCTGAACATTCGAACTCACCTATTTTAATGACGCGCAGAACACCTTCCCGCTCGGGGATTTTTCTTATCGGTAAATATTTCAAAAGCTCATCGTCGGCGAAAATAACATCCACCGACAGATTATCCCGGATTATTTCATTAGCCAGCTTCTCGGCCGCGGCGGTCTGTTCTTCGGTCAAGCTTAAGGTGTTGAGCTCGATATTAGCGTACGCCTCACCGAGATGAACCGAAACCGTGTCACACCCGAAAAGCTTGACGAAAGCCTGACTGAGAATGTGCTGGGCGGTGTGGACCTGACGGTTTTTAAGTCGGCGCTCACGGTTGACCGTACCTTTCACTTTATCCCCGACTTTGCCGACAGGTTTTTCGGAAATGTGACGGACATCGTGATTATCGTCTTCGATAACGTCAATAATTTCAATATCGTTGATATTTCCGGTATCGAAGAGCTGACCGCCCGAGGTCGGGTAAAAGGCTGAGCGGTCCAGAACGGTAAAATATTTATCAGCATGAGGACCGGCGGCTACAATCTCGGCTTCGAAATAAAGTAAACCCGAATCACGATAATAAAGTCTGTCGGTCACTTTTTCCTCTTCAGTCCTATCAGGCCATATGGTTGACGAGGTTTCCAACGCCCTCTACTTTCACCTCGATTTTATCCCCCGGTTTCATCGGAGCGATTCCGGCCGGAGTGCCGGTGGAAATCAAATCGCCGGGATTGAGCGTCATCACCGACGATATATAACTTATCAAAAACGGGATATTGAAAATCATCAGCGAGGTCCGCCCGGACTGCTTGATGTCACCGTTCAATATCCCCTCGACCAGGACATCGCGGTAATTCAACTCCCTGACGAGCCATGGGCCCACCGGGCAGAAAGTATCAAAACCCTTGGCCCGCGACCACTGACCGTCTTTTTTTTGCAGATCCCGGGCGGTGACATCGTTCACACAGGTAAACCCGAAAATATAATCCCCGGCCTTTTCTTCCGGGACTTTTCGGGCGGTTTTACCGATAACCACCCCCAGTTCAGCTTCATAATCGACCCGTTCGGATTGTTGGGGATGAATTATTTTTTCCTCGGGGCCGATTACCGACGAGGGCGGTTTTAAAAAAATCAGGGGGTAATCGGGAGCTTTATCGGCTGACTGTGAAGCCTGGACATGGGCATGATAATTCAGTCCGATACAGACGATTTTCGAAGGTTCGACCGGGGCTTTGAGCTTTATATCCTTCAAATCGAAAGATTTATCGGTTTTTTCGATTCCCATCCAGGGCGCGGATGCCAGAGCGGTAACTTTTTCATCTTCAAGCACACCGTAAAGCGGTGGCGTCACTTCTTTTGTGGTAAAGCGAATATATTTTTCGTTCATGCGATAGGCCTCTGTATCTTAAGAGAGAAGTTCAATAATCATAATGTCTTATATAACACTCTGACCTCGGGAGCGTCAAGATAATATCAAACCTGTTTTAGTTTCCATCGTCCCCGTCTGAACCAGAAAGCCAGAATCAGGGCTTTGAAGGTGGTGGTGATAGTCAGGGTCCACCAGACGCCGTTGATGCCCCAGTCGAGACTGAAGCAGAGATAGTAAGCCAGAGGAATGCGGGCCACCGCGCCAGGCAGCAGCACCAGCATGGGCGGAATGGTGTTGCCGGCGCCGCTGAAAGAGCCTTCGATGACGATTTCGACGGCCATAGTGAATTGGGAAAGACCCAGGATAAAAAGATAGTCAGCGGCAATTTTGCGGACTTCGGCATCATTCGTAAAGATACCGGCAATGAGGTCGTTGAAAACAACAAAAACGAAGGCGATGACGCAGGTGAAACTCAGCGCCAGGCCGGTGGCGCCCCAAGCGCATTTGGCGGCCCGGTCGGGGTTTTTCGCGCCCAGGTTCTGCCCCACCATGGTCGAGGCAGCCAGCGAAAAACCGTAACAGGTCAAATACGACAGCGACTCCATGCGATTGCCTATACCCATAGCCGCTCCGGCTGCTTCACCGTACTCGTGCACGATTTTTATTAAAAACCAGTACACAATAATGAAAACAAACTGCTGAAACGAAATCGGCAGGCCGATTTTGATGATTTTAAGCATCCCGGAAATATCCGGACGATATTTGAAAGGCGCGTCGACCGGATAACCCAGCCGACCGGAATAGACTTTATAAATAACCGTCAGCATGGCGATAAAAATCGAGATGGCCGAAGCCACCGAGGCCCCGGCGACACCCATTTCCGGAAACGGGCCCAAGCCGAAAATAAAAACCGGGTCGAGGCCCATATTAATCAGGACCATCATAACACCGATTTTAGTCGGAGTGCGGGTATCCCCCGATGCCCGGAAGACGGCGTAAGTGGTGTCGGTTATCGCGTAGAAAGTGCAGGAGAACATGAAAATCCGGAGATAAGGAATAGCTCTTTCGAGGGTAGCCTCGCCCGGTCCCATAAAGCGGAGAATAGTCGGCGCCAGAATAAAGCCGGTCAGGGAAAAAATCAGGCCCAGGAAAACAGCCAGTTGCAAGCCCTGGCTAATATAAAAACGGGCTCGGTCGAAATCTCTGGCGCCCACAAAGCGGGATACCAGGGCGGTAACCCCGACGCTCAGTAAGGCCACGAAAGAATATATCGTCCATATAACAACCATCGAAGTTGTTATGGAGTCCTGAGCGGTCGGGCCGAGCTTCCCCACCCAATAGAAATCAGTGACCGTAAGAGCAAACTCCATAAACATACCCAGGACTACCGGGATAGCCAGAGAAATGATGGTTCGGACTATCGGCCCGGAGGTTATGTTGTCGGTGTTTAACTTATCTTCCGCCATGTCTATAATATTTTAAAAAGTGACTAATTTAGAGTAGCATTTTATACGCAGACAGAGCGGCAGACAAGTAAAATCGCCTTGATTTTCGGGTGTAAAGAAAAAAAGACCAAAAGATTTTTCCATCTTCAAGTCTTAATTTTTGGGACTGGATATTAAAGGCCCAGGTCGCTCAGCAGGTATTGAGGATTCATCGCTTCGCCGGTACCTCTTTGAATCAACTCCCGCCAGCGATAGCGACTGCCAAAACGGAAATAGTTTTGCACCAGAAACGACCTTGTCTCGGGATTAGCAACTACAGTGCCGTTGTTCTTCTCGAGATACGCCAGGGTTTGAGCGGCGATAATATCCGCCAGCAGGAGGTTCTGATAGGTCAGGGGCTGGTTGACAAAGTATAAATCCGTCGCCCAGGGCTTGAGGTCGTCGTGCCGGGGAAGGGAGGTGTATTTTTCGAATATATCCCAGTATACTTTATTTAAATCTCGCCGGGGGTTTTTATAGGCTTCCAGTTCGAATTCCAGATTGACCAGCGACAGTCGCAGGGTCACCAAACGTCTTTCTTGCCGGGCGACCAGATAGTGCTCGATAAGACCGGCCGGAATCGGCACATATTTTTTCAGCCAGGCGGTATCCCCGACAATCGATGCGAAAATACTTTCCATCGCAGCCGTCCAGGAATCCTCAAGGGGATAATTGAAGATGGGTTGTTCCTGAGCAATGTTGGCGGCATAGAGTGCCCGGCCGATATTTTTTACAAGGGTTTTATTGCCTTCAAAACCGTTACCAATCTTCCCCGCCACCCGCTGGTCATAAGGGCTTTTAATAATAAAAGAATGAATATCTGTAGGTCCCTCCGGAACAGTTATGAAATTAAAATAAACGGGCATTTTATTGAGGGTGAAACCCAGTTCGGTCAGACCATTTTCTATATATTCCAGCTGTGAGTCAGCCGGAAAATAACGGTCGAATTCATTAAAGACATTCGAAAAATAATACGGAATATCCCAGATCTCCGTCTCCGCCACCGAAAGCGAGCCGCGTATTTTTTCAAGGATA
Organism: Candidatus Zixiibacteriota bacterium; assembly: GCA_016926795.1. Classification (GTDB taxonomy): domain Bacteria; phylum Zixibacteria; class MSB-5A5; order GN15; family FEB-12; genus JAFGNW01. The sequence continues at coordinate 10,837 of JAFGNW010000011.1, read as the reverse complement.
GTCAGATAGGAATTAGCCGTCAGGGAATCCAGCTTTTTCAGTAAGCTTTCCGTTTCACCTTTCTTGAATTCTTCACGGCCAAAAAGCATAGCCAGATAGTCGTTGTAACCGGTTTTGCGGGCTTCCTGATTACGTAACCGGATGAGCCGTTCTAGACGGTTCTCCATCGACTGGTCGACTTCATAGAGCACCCGGTAAGCCATTTCCCGATTGGTTCTGTTTTTATTGTTGTCGAGAACCTCGAGAATCTCGCTAACCGTTTTCCGGTTGCCCATGAATTCCGGTTCATTACTCTCTACCTGTTCGTTAAGAGAATCACACAGCTTTTCGATAGTGCCCTGTGACTCGACAATGTTGACCAGGAACCGGGAGCGCATCAGCTCCAGACGTCGGGTATCCTCGTCGCCCCTCAACAGGTTCTCGCCGCGAGTGAGCACGTTAAAAGTAGTCATATCGGACAGGAGATAACTGCTCAGATTTTCATAGAACGCCAGGGAATCAGCCTTACCGGCGACGGTCTGCGACCACCTTTCTCGAACCAGACGGTAATCGAGCCAGTTCAGCTTGTGCTCGAGAGAATCCAGAACCAACCGTACTCTCTCCGAAGTCACCGTTTCCTCCTGGCACGAGATAAATGCCAGTGTGATAAACATTGCGACCGACAAACGAGCGATAATTTTAACTTTTTTATTCATTATTTCCTGTATCGGCAAAATACGATAAAGCCATAGCATATCCGTAAAATCCGAAGCCGGAAAGCTGCCCCCGGCAGACCGGGGCGACAACCGATTTATGCCGGAATTCCTCTCGGGTATAAATATTCGAAAGGTGAACCTCGATAGTTTCGATAGCCACGGATTTGACAGCATCCCGGATAGCATAGCTGTAATGCGTAAAAGCGCCGGGATTTAAAATCAAACCTTTCGCATCGGGAGCTTCTTTCTGGATAAAATCGATAATGGCTCCCTCGCTGTTGGACTGAAATATTATCAATTCGTAACCGAGGTCGGAAGCCAGCTTTTTAAGGGTATCGTTAAGGTTGTCCAGAGTCTGGTTTCCGTAAACTTCGGGTTCTCTTTTGCCCAGAAGATTAAGGTTAGGCCCGTTAACCACCAAAAGTTTAGGCATATTGTCCTCCACCGGATTGATATTTCGTTAATGTTTTAATGAGAGCTGCTTTTATAACTTTTTTGTCAGGATTATCGACAATAAACGGCTGTCCCGGCCGGGAAAGCAAGACAAATCTGCTGGTCCCCTTCTTTCTTTTTTTATCCCAGGTCATAGACCCCATAATTTTTTTCAAATCGAGCCTTCGCCGGGGGACCAGTTTAATCATATCCTCAATAATGACGCGGTATTCCCTGAAATATTTTTCGCTTTCCGGTTTCAGCAAAATTCCGGTCTCGACCGCCGCGGCTGTTCCCAGTATTACCGCCTCGCCGTGCAACAGCCGTCCGTATCCTGCAGCGTTTTCAATTGCGTGGGCGAAAGTATGCCCGAAATTTAAAAACCTCCTTTTACTCTCGTCGCGTTCGTCCGCGGTTACCAGGCCGGCTTTGTAGTTCAGACTTGATTCGATCAGGTGTGCCAAAAAGCGTTCATTATAAAAATCGCCGTTCCGGAGATATTCTTTAAGTTGTAAAAGCATCTTATTTCCGGTTAACCCGGCGTATTTGACAATCTCTCCCAGGCCGCATACTATTTGTCGAAACGGCAGGGTATGCAGGAAGTGCAGGTCACCCAGTACGAATTTGGGCTGCCAGAAAGCCCCGATCAAGTTCTTGCCGCGCCGGTGATTCACCCCGGTTTTTCCTCCGACCGCGGCGTCGACCATCGCCAGCAAGGTGGTCGGGACAACCGCCCAGGGAATTCCCCGCAACAGGGTCGCAGCGATAAAACCGACCAGGTCACCAGTCACTCCTCCTCCGCAGGCCAGGATAAAATCCGAGCGGGTCATCTTTTCGCCCAGCAGGATGTCGTATATTTTTCTGGCCTGGGTCAGGGATTTGGTCTTCTCGCCCGGCGGCAGGGTCAGTTCAAACAACCGCTCGCTCGGGAGTTTCAGGGCTTTATGCACGGTTGACCCGTGCAAAGCATAAAACCGGGCGTCGTAGAAAACAAACACCCGACCCTCCGGGGCGTGATTTCTCAAAAGAGCGCTGAGGCGCTTTACCCGACCCGCGCCCGTAATAACCGGGTAAGCGCGGTCCTTCAGCTCGACTTCGATAGGCGGCATTTCTCTACTCGCTCGATTATATCTTGCAGGGTCAGCCGAATATTCTTGCGCGAAGTTGAGACCCTCACGTCGGCCTTCTCATAATTAACCTGTCTTTTTCCCAGTAACCGGGTAATTCTTTCTATTTTTTCTTCACGGTTCGACTCTTTATCTTTATTTTCGGATAGCAATAACGGCCGGTCAAATCGATATTTAATCCTCTTGTAAATTTCCAGAATCGAACACCAGAGAAAAACCACAACCCCGTTTTTATTTAGCAGAATTCGTGTCTCTTCCGATTCAAAAGCGCCGCCGCCGAGGGCTACCACCTTGGCGCCCTTTTTCTTCACCACGTCCCTAATGACCTGCTTTTCAATATTACGAAAATAAGCTTCGCCCCGGTCGTCGAAAATCTCGACTATAGACCGGCCTACTTTTCTCGCAACCAGACGGTCGGTATCGTAAAATTTTACTTTCAGCCGTTTCGAGAGAGCCTCGCCCAAAGTGGTTTTCCCCGACCCGGAGAAACCTATTAAATATATATCCCGTAATAAACGCATTATTTGTAAGTTGATATTTCGGTATTCAATTCATAAATACTTCCCGGTAAACCGGTTCAAAAGAGACCATCTGCCCTGTCCAGATGTCGAAAGCTCTTAATGCCTGTCCGACCAGCATCGCCGAGCCGTCCACTGCGACCACACCGGCGTCCCTTGCCGCTTTTATTATTTTATTGTCGCTGTTATAGTTCAAATCATAGTAAATTTTGGTGCTTTTCCAGTCGTAATTCTCACCCAGGGGATTTTCGTCAATATGATTCCAACCGCCCAGAGGGGTGCAATTAACCGTGATATTGTATGCTTCTTCGGGATTGAGGTAACCGCGGTCGATAGTCGTGTTAAGATTTATCTTATTAAAACGGTTTTCCAGGATTTGCTTCAGGTCATCCAGTTTTTCCATAGAACGTCCGACCACCGTGAAATCTCTTATTTCAAAATCAAGAAAAAGGCTGTAAATGACCGCCCGGGCAGCGCCGCCGCAACCTATTATAGCAGCCCGGCCGTGTTTCAATTTGGGATTATATTGTTTTAAAGGGAGTGAGAAACCGTAATAATCGGTATTGAAACCCAGTAACCTTCCCTTTTCTACGACCACACAGTTAACCGCCTGCAGGGCGTGAGCCACCGGGTCGATATCATCCAGATACTGAATAATCTCACTCTTGTAGGGTATTGTTACCGAGATTCCTTTGGTGCCGTCACTTTTAAAGTCAAACAGTTTTGTTTTGAAGTCCGACGGAGCCACGGAATGTATTTCAAAGGTACCGCTGACACCGTTTTTTATTTTGAAAACAGCCTCAAAGACCTCCTTGGACTTGGAATAAGCTATGTTACTGCCTATCAGGGCAAAGATGTATGGTCTTTTCATTGTATGAAAGTCTCCAACAGGTTGTAGAATTCCGGGCAGGAAACCGCTACCGTGCTGTCATCGTCGATAGTCGAGGGTCCGTCGAGAAACAGGGCGGCGACGGAAAAAGCCATAGCGATACGGTGGTCACCGAAACTTTCGAAATCGGCGCCGTTTCGTTCCTCACCACCCTCAATCGCCAGGCCATCTTCAAGTAAACCGCACTTGACACCCATTTTCCGAAGATTAGCCGCGGTAGCCTCAAGACGGTCGCATTCCTTTACTTTCAACTCGTTGGCATCACGGATAATTGTTGTTCCCTCGGCGAAAGCTGCCATTATCGCCACTATCGGGATTTCATCAATCAATCCGGCGGTGGTATCACCCGATATTTTCCTGGCTTTCAACGGTCCCCCAGTCACGGTCACGGTCCCCCGTGGTTCACCGGATAAAATATTTTTATCGCGGATTTCCACCCGGCAGCCGATATTTTTCAAATGCTCGACAACAGAGGTTCGGGTGGGATTCAAACCCAGGTTTTCTATGGTGAGGGTGCCGCCCGATATCGCCGCAGCTGACATAAAGAAAGCAGCCGTGGAAATATCACCGGGGATATCAACCGTACCTCCTCTAACGACGGAGTGCGACGCCAGTTTAATTTCCTTTTTGAAGTCTTCGGGCACGGACATGCGCTTTTTACGGGGGTCGTGCGGGTCGGGTATCATCATCGGTTTAATCTCCCGGATGCTGAGCCCCTCGCCAAAATGAGCAAGCATTATTTCGGTATGGTCGCGGGTGATGATATCTTCAATGAGGGTTAACGAACATTTCGAGGCCAGGGCGGCCAGGATCAAAGAGGATTTTACCTGAGCTGAAGCTACCGGCAGGCGGTACTCGAACGGCAGCAGTTTTTTCCCCTCTATTTTCAAGGGTAGATGACCGTCCTGGTCAAACACCTCCGCTCCCATTTCCCTCAGGGGGTCGATGATACGCTTCATCGGTCGGGTCGATAACGACTCGTCACCCGCTAAAATTACCGACAGATTGGAGCCGGCGACAAGTCCGGCCAGAAGGCGGGCGGTTGTAGCGGAATTGCCGCAATCGATTATTATATCAGCCGGGAGCTCTAATTGCGACGGTGGCGTAAAAGTTACCGTATTTCGGTTCCGTTCAATTACCACACCGAATTTCCGGGCTGCTTCGAGTGAAGCCCGGCAGTCAAGGTTATCGGGATAATTGACCGCGACAACCGGCTCCGAAGCCAGGATGGACAAAAGCGCCGCTCTATGGGCGATAGATTTATCACCGGGTACGCTTAAGGTCCCGCCGACTTTTTTGGCGCTGGTAAGCTTCCTTTTCATTTGCAGGTCCTGCCGATAGCAACGGCTATTTTTTTAACGTCGCTCATTAAATTCTCAAAATCCGTCAGAGTGATAGCCTGGGGACCATCGGAAAGGGCTTTCTCCGGTTCATGATGTACCTCGACCAGCAGACCGTCGGCGCCCGCGGCCAGAGAAGCTCGTGAGAGAGGAACTACTTTATATTTCTGACCGGAACCGTGGCTGGGGTCAGCGATAATCGGCAAATGGCTGAATTTCTTGACATAAGTAACCGCCGACAGATCAAGGACGTTGCGGTTGTGATTGGAAAAAGTGCGAACACCCCGTTCACACAGGATAACGCGCGGGTTGCCCTCGACCATGACATACTCGGCAGCCATCAAAAACTCATCGAGGCTGGCTGACATCCCCCGCTTGATAAGAATCGGTTTGTTGGTCCGACCGGCTTTTCGCAGAAGTGAATAATTTTGCATGTTACGGGCGCCAATCTGGATGATATCGGTGTAATCGCCGACCATATCCAGAGTTTCGGTATCAACCGCCTCGGTCACAATCAGCAGGCCGAATTTCTCTCTGACCTCGGCTAATATTTTCAAACCCTCCTCACCCAATCCCTGGAAACTGTAGGGCGAGGTACGGGGTTTAAAAGCCCCCCCGCGAAAAACACGAGCGCCTTTTTTGGCCACATATTCGGCTATTTTAAAACATTGTTCGCGGCTTTCCACCGAACAGGGACCTGCCATGACCACGAATTCCGGTCCGCCGATTATCACTCCCGCCCCGATATCGATATGGCTGTCTTCGGGGTGGCTTTCCCGGCTGACCAGCTTGTAAGGTTTGGTTATAATCACGATATCGTGCACACCGTCCAGGGTCAGAATCCGGTCGGCATTGACCTGATACTTGTTGCCGGTCACATTGATGACCGTTCGCTGTAAGCCCTTAATCGGATGCGGCGTCAGACCCAGGTCAACCACCTCCTCGCAAACCCGTTTAATCATAGCCGGCGTGGCGTCGGCATTCATTAATATCAACATAATTCGCCTACATTTCTTCCGGGGCTTCCAGACCCAGAAGATACAATCCTTCTTTTACAACCGTTTGTACAGCTCTGACGAGAGAAACACGGGCTTTTGACAATTCCCTGTCATCAGAAATAATTTTATCTATCCGGCCGTTTTCATCCTTGCGCTGATAAACCTTATTGAAAGCCGCCGACAGTTTCAACAGGTAGGCGGTAACCATGTAGGGGTCATAAACCCGGGCAGCATCAGTTACCGTCTCGGGGAAATCGGCCAGAAGTTCCACCACGCGCTGTTCTTCTTCCCTGTCAAGCAGAGTATAATCAACCTCGCCTCCGATGTCACCCTCATAATTACGTAAAAGCGAACACAACCGGGCATGAGTGTATTGTAAATACGGGCCGGTCTCACCCTCGAAGTTCAACACCTCGTTCCATATGAAATTGATATCCTTCTGTCGGCGAACCGACAGCTGGGAGAACATTACCGCTCCCACCCCAATCATCCGGGCGGTTTTTTCGAAGTCTTTTAAATCGGGATTTTTCTCTTTTATCTTTTCTCGAGCCAGGGCCATGGCCTGGTCGATAACGTCTTTCAGGAAAACCAGCTTCCCCCGGCGGGTGGACATCGACGTCCCCTCGAATTTCACCCAGCCGAATTCGATATGCCTGACCCGACCGGTCATGCGCTGCTCGGGCGGGAGATTTTCGGCGGTTTCCAGTTTGTCTATGACCTGAAGGGCTTGCTTGAAATAATCGGACTGGGCGGTGCCGACCACATACAGGGATTCCTTGAAATGATACTTTTCCCAGCGATAAATAAGCCCCGCCAGGTCCCGGGTAACATACAGAGTCGCCCCGTCGGTTTTTTTCAAAAGGCAGGGTGGCAGGTTGGGGTCGTCGAGTTCCACCACCAGCGCCCCACGGGATATCCTGGTCAGACCGGCTTTCTCCAGCCGTGCTACCACAGAGTCCATCTTATCGTTATAGAACGATTCACCGACAACCTCGTCGAATTCCACCCCCAGAGTTCCGTAGGCCAGGTTGAATTCCTCATTGGAAATGGTCTTGAACTTCTCCCACAGGTTTACCGTTTCCGGGTCACCTTCCTCGAGTTTCCGGAAAGCCTGGCGGGCCGCTTCATTCAGGGAATCATCTTTCTCGGCTTCATCGTGAAACCGGACGTAGAGTTCCAGAAGGTTCTTTACCGGGTCCTTCTCGAGGGTATCCTTGTTTCCCCAATTATGGTAGGCGACTATCATTTTACCGAACTGGGTGCCCCAATCACCGGGGTAATTGATACCGACCACATCGTAGCCGAGTTTTTTGAATATCCGCCGCAGGGAGTTGCCGATAACGGTGGAGCGAAGGTGACCGATGCCGAACGGCTTGGCGATATTGGGTGAGGAATATTCCACCAGCAATTTGCGATTCCGACCGATATCGGCTGAACCGAATTTTTCTTTTTGGCTTAGAATCGCACCCAGGGTTTCCCGGGCCAGGGTATTAAAATCGGTTTTTACGTTAAGAAATCCCCCGACCGCTTCGCAGCGCAACAAAGGGGTTCGTTGTTGACGGTCCAGATAAGTGTTTATCGCATCTGCCGTTTTGGTCGCGATTTCCTGGGGTTTGGTTTTTAACAGCTTGGCATATTTGAAAACGGGGAAAGCGAAACGGCCCATTTTAGGGTCTTTAGGGGTCTCCAATCCGTCATATATTTTATCCCTGGTGAAAATATCATGGTCGCCCTCCGTCCGGTCGATATCCCCATAGATTTCTTTAAAAGCAGCTTCGGCGGCTTCTGCGAACTGTATTTTAAACTTATCTTTAGTCATATCATCAACCGGTTTACAAATTCAGGCTATCAATATGAAAAAATTTAGTGCAAATAGCAACGATATTGTAAAATCTTCCCAACTTCAAACACATCAATAAATTCGACCACTGTTTTTTTTACACGGCGTCTTCGCGAACAATAGTCCAGCCTGGGGAATTCTCGTTCTTTTTCTCCGCTTTCTTGAAAAAGCCATAATACGTGACGGCGGAAATTATATATAATACAATGGTAATATTCATCGTGAAAGTATAACCGAATTTTTCAATCATGTACCCGCCGACCGCCGTGGCCACCATCCAGGAAGCGGTCCAGGTTATCATCAACAAAGCGTTGACCAGCCCCTGTTCGTTTTTACGACTGAGTTCCATGCTGACGTTATTGACGATAGGAGCGCCGAGATTCATCAGGCCACCGCGCAGGACGAAAGCCACAAATACCAGCGGCAGGTAATAGCTATAAGCCAGAATCAATAAAAAGGGAATTGAAACTAGCTCGGTGTAAACCACCGTTCGCACCAGCCCTAATCTTTTAGCCAAAATCGGACCGGAAAGCGATCCGACAAACATGGCTGCCGTGACGCAGAAGAAAAACCAGCCGATAGTGTCGGGGGAGAGATTGAAGCGGTCTTTAAAATACAGGTTCAGAAACGGAATAATCAGGCCGGCGCCCAGGCCGACGATAAAATTGGCGAACGAAATTTTGAAATAAAAGCGGCCGCGTTCTTTGAATTTCGACCAGGCAAAGGAGAAGCGCTTTTCTTCCTGACTAGGCGCCGAAGCTTTGATTTTCATAATCGGTATCAGGGTAAAGAGGCTGACGGTGATGCCTATATAGAGAGTATAGCGGTAACCTTCGATAATATCCCCTACCGCACCGCCTATCAGGGTCACGATTTCCCCTGACCCGGCTGAAGCGGTCATACCGGCCAGCATGAGGACGGCAAAAGACGATGAAAAAAGATAGGTCCGTTCTTTGGGAGTGGAATTGCGCATGAAAAACGGCCCCGAAGCCACCCGGTAAAAAGCCAGCATCATGCCGTTCAGGATGGAAAACGTAACGATAATGAAAAAATCGACATAGGTGCTCATGACAAAGCTGAACCCGGCCAGCAGCAGGCAACCAACCAGCAGAATCGGTTTCAGCCTTATACGTGACAGAATTATTGCCGCCGGGATGGCCATAAGGGTCATTCCCACCCCGCGCGAGGAGTTTATCAGGCCGATCTGGCCCTCGTTGAAACCGAACTCTTTCAAATAAAGGTTAAAAAGAACGTTGAAAATCTGGAAATTTATCCAGACCAGAAACATCCCCGTAAGAAAAAGCCGGGCGTTACGGGAAAACATCTTCAGGTGGGACAGGTAGTCTTTGAAACTGTATATAAAGTTCCCGACCTTACCGTTCTCGGAAACCGGTTTGTGAAGGTTAGTATTCAAACGTGGCATAAAGTAAGTTCAACAATCTGGGGTATGTCGATTTATCAAATAAACTCGAAAACCCCGCTCATCGCTTTCTGTACCGGTCCGGTCAGCTCAATAAGGCCGGAAGCCTCATCCCAGTTGACCAACAGAGAACCGCTGTCGAAAACGACCTCGCAGCAGCGTTCGGTCAGCCCCATTATAACAGTGGCGCACACGGCCGCAGCCGCCCCGGTTCCCGATGAACCGGTAGCGCCGGCGCCGCGCTCCCATTCCGCCACTCTGACTTTATGACGGTTAACGACCTTGACGAATTCGATGTTCGTGCCGTTGGGAAAGGGCCGGGCATTTTCCAGTTCGGCGCCGATTTCCGGCCAGTTGAAATCAAAATCTTCGACCAGCAATACAGCATGGGGGTTGCCCACTGCCAGACAGGTGACTGGTAACTTTACGGAACCGAAATCGAGCGGGCTGTTGATAAGGTATTTCTGTCGGGTTTGGACGGGTATTTTACGGGTCTGAAATTCCGGCCGCCCGATAACGGCTTTAACCGTATGACCGCCCTTGATTTTCTTTACCAGGATGACTTCGTCAATCGAGGTTGCCGTTTCGAAGATAAATCTTTTTTTCCGGCCGGTAGCCCGGTAAACCCCGGCAATGCGGAGGCCGTTGCCGGACTTTTCCGCCCAGCCGCCGTCGGCATTGACTATTTCAATTTTCCTGTCAGCCCTGCGAGAGGCTGATAGGAAGAGGACGCCGTCGGCCCCCACCCCGGTATGACGAGCACAGATGACCCGGGTCAGACGGGACTTTTCGCGGCGGGACAATTTCCTGTTTAACCGGTCAATGACGATGAAGTCATTACCCAAAGCATGGTATTTGGAAAATTTAATTTTCATCATGAGCCTATAAAAAGACAAAAGACAATAAAACACAATAAAAAACCCGCCCGAAGGCGGGTTTTATACAATTATATGATTTTTACATATTCTCTTTGATGAGTTCGGCCAGCCGCCGGATACCGGTATCGATACCTTCAAGCGTTGCGTTGGAGAAATTAAGGCGCATGGTATTCTCCCCTTCGCCGCCCGGGAAAAACGGCTGTCCGTAAACATAAGCTACTTTCTTTTCGATTGCTTTCGGGAGCAGCTCTTTGGCGGAGATATTTTTCGGCAGCTCCAGCCAGAGGAACAAACCGCCCTCGGGTTTGGTCCAGGTCACACCCTCGGGGAAAGTTTCCTCCATGACTTTCAGCATCAACTCCCGTTTGGCGCGGTAATCGGTTTTTATTTTTTCGATGTGGGGTTCAAGATAACCATGGTTGACGAACTCATACATCAAATACTGGCTGAAGGCATTGGTGTGGAGGTCGGTACACTGCTTGACTTTTTCAAACTGCTTGGTGATGCTCTTGTGAGCGTTCATCCAGGCAATCCGGAAACCGGGAGCGATTATCTTGGAAAAGGTCATCAGAGTAATAACCTGGTCGCCACCGTATGATTTAAGTTCCGGGACCGGTTTGCCGGTAAAGCGGATATCACCGTAAGGATTGTCGTCAATGAGCGGCAGGTTGTATTTGGTGGCTAATTTGACCAACTCGAT